>NZ_JAQFJC010000014.1:0-21388 GCF_030439935.1 Streptococcus sp. SG1
GGGCTGGATTTGGAACTTCTTTGACTTGGAAATCTACTTCTTCTGTCTTAGTTTCTTCCTTAGTGGTAACAACTGGAGCTTTCTTAGTTCCTACTTCAACAACTTCATCAACTGCTGGAGTTGTGATGGTGTTGGATTTCACTACACGACCTGTTTCCTTGCCGTCAGTGTAAGTAACCGTCTCAACGATTGTACGAACACCTTTTTTACCTGGAGTTGTTACATTGCGGACACCTTCTGGAAGGGCTGGATTTGGAACTTCTTTGACTTGGAAGTCTACTTCTTCTGTCTTAGTTTCTTCCTTAGTGGTGATGACTGCGCCAGTACCTTCTTCGATGACTTCATCTACAGCTGGTTTAATAACTGTTTCAGACTTTTTCACACGGCCTGTTTCCTTGCCGTCTGTATAAGTGATTGTGTAGACAACTTCCTTTTCACCATTGACACCTTGAACTTTTGTTTTTCTTGTGCCTTTTGGTAAAGCTGAATTTTGCTCAGTTGAAGATCCGTAAAGGATTGGTTCTTTGACTGTAAGGTCCTGTGTTGTAATCTTTGGCTGTGGTTGCGGATCTGGTTGAGGTTGCGGTTGTGGATCTGGTTGAGGTTTTGGTGATTCACCATTTAGAAGGGCTTGAGCTTTTGCTTTTAAAGCTTGGTAACGAGCTTCGTACTTGGCAAAGCCTTTCTTTCCTTCTTCACTCTTGATCGCATTAACTGCAGTAGTATGGTACCCTTCTGCATCTTCCAAAGCATACTGCAAACTTTCCTTAGTATCTGAATCATCTGGATTGAATTCATTGATTGCTTTTTCAAATTCATCCATTTGATTTTTAAAGTTCGTTGCTGCTTGAGCTTCTGCTGCATCTGGAATTTCCTCATCCTCTCCAGGCTGTTCCTCTGCATAGACAGTAGGGACATGTGTCAGCTCAGGATATTTATAAACGGCTACTGCTCCCAAAGCATTAACAGCTAGCACTGAGATTCCTAACTTAATTAACTTTTTTCTATCCATAATGATTTTCCTTTAATCTTTTTCCTAATAATACGATAGTAACCAGAAGAGCATAGCTCTCCTGGACTATCTTACATTAATGCTTTGGTTTTCTTCTCAAAAGAAGTCCCATCAGCACAAGGATCATTCCGATAATCACCTCATTTACCATAGTAGCAGAAGTACCTGTTTTTGGCAAGATATTCTTAGGTTTTTCTGGCTCTGGTGTTGGTGCCGGTGGCAAGTCACCCTTAGGCGCTGGTGGCGTATCAGGTGTAGTTGGTGGCGGCGTACCCGGTGTTGTCGGTGGTGTATGTGGTGGTGTTGTCGGCGGTGTATTTGGCTCTGGCGGATAAACGTTTACTGTATTCGTTACTTTCGGTTTATCGTTGAAGGTTACAGTAGCCTTATTCGGAATCTTCGTCTCATTATTCTCTTTATTCAAGTAGCTAGACAAGTCTGCTCCGTCTTTAATAGATGAATAGATGATGACGCGGAAGGTGCTACCCTTCAAGGCTTCCAAAACAGCCTTATCAGTAACTTCTACGGTAACTTTCTGACCTTCTACAGTTACTTTGGCGATTTTCGCAAGAGCTTCATCCGTGATCTCACCCTTGTCATTCACTGTTGTGAATGCTTCGAGAGCTTTTTCGAGTTTCTCTTTGCTCTCTTTCAGTTGTTCAAGGTTCTTATTCAGCTTATCTTGTTCAACTTTTTGTTCTTCAGGTGTTGCGAGGTTACCAGCTTTCGCACCATCTGCTTTCAGTTGTTCCAATTCAGCTTGTGCTGCTTTGAGGCTTTCTTCAAGGGCTGCGACTTCAGCGTTGTTGTCTGCTGGAGCAGGTGTCGCTGTGGCATCGCCTGCGTCAGAATCTGAAGATGGAGCTGGTGTTGCAGGTGTCGCTACAGCTTTTTCCTTGGCTGCTGCCAATTGTGCTGTTAGCTCTTCTACCTTCTTCTCAGCTTCTGCCAGTTTCTTAGCGAAAGTACCATTTGTCTCTTTGCCTTCGAGCTCTTTCAGGTCGCTTTCTGCTTTTTCAATCTTAGCAGTTATCTTCGCAATGGCTTCTGCGACTTTATTTTCCTCAACCTTAACAGCTACACGGTCTACCTTCAGAACTTTTTCAAGTTCATCTGTTACCGTAAAGCTATTCAATTCAGTCTTCACATCACGGCCTTGAGCGTCTTTGATAGGGTTGCCTGATTCATCAACTGGATCAGTTGGCACCTTCGCTGTCACATCAAAGCGGAAGCCTTCCTTGAGTTCTTTCAGACGGTAAGCAGTTGATGGGTTAGATCCATCAGCTGGACCTACTGTCTTAGCTGGTTCGTTTGGTTTTGGTTCCTCAGGTTTTTCTGGGTCCCGTGGACGAACGGTTACTGGGTTAGATTCTTTTGTGCCGTTCTTGCCATTGCTATCCTTGAAGGCAATTGTTGCCTTGTTTGGAACAGTTTGGTTTTCGTAAGCTGATAAGTCACTATCTGCTTTCAGCTTAGCTGGAATGTAAAGTTGGATTTCTTTATAGCCACTGATACGAGCGAAGTCTTTCACTGTTACAGTAACTGTATTGCCTTCCACTTTTGTTTCCACAGCGTCTGTTGCATAACCATCCACGTAAGCTACAGGAGTTCCTGTGATTTCAAGAACTGGTTCCAAAGTATCCGTAACGGTGAACTCTTTGTAGAGGCGGATATCTTTTGGAATTTGTGTGTTGACATTGTACATGTAAGGAACATCACGGTCAACATCTAAGTGATCCAATGTACGGTTAATCTTCTTCGTAACCTCTGGTCCAGGTTGTTTTGGAACTTCGACCGTAACTGGCTTAGTTTCTTTCTTGCTTGCTGGATTATTGTTAATCAAGTAAGAAGCTGTATTTGGTACAGAGTAGCTATTAGCTGTTTCATATGGAGTTAAGTCTGCATCCGCTTTAATCTTCGCTTTGAAGGTTACTTGGACTTTCTTACCACCATTTGCTTTGACAGTCTCTTCTGGGAAGGTTACTTCCAGAGTTTGACCGTTTTTCGCTACAGCTGCGTCTGCTTTCTTACCACCAAGAGTGACTTGGACATCACCGGCAAATTCAAGAACGTCTTTCAATTCATCGGTAACTGTAAAGCCTGTCGCATCTTGAGGCATAGTTGTATGGATGTTGTATGTGAATTCTTCTGTTCGATCTGCAATTGTTTCAGAAGGTTTTGAATTCACATCTTTTTCAATCGGTGGCTGTTCTGGAGATGGAGGAGTGACAGGTACTACGTTAGAGTCCTTCGTTACAGCTGGTTTGTTAGGGAAGCCAACTGTGTAAGAAGCCTTATTCGGTACTTCTGCCTTGTCTGCTTTCATGTAAGCTGACAAGTTTGCACCCTCTCTGATCTTAGCCTTGAAGTTGAGGACAACTTCTTTACCACCGTTTGCTTTCACCTGATCTTCTGTCAGGGTCAACTTGATGGTTTGACCGTCTGTTGTAATCTGGTCTGCCTTCAAGTCTTCACCTGCTAGAGTCGCAGATGATTCACCCGCAAACTCAAGAACATCTTCCAGCTTATCGCTGATAGAGAAGGCTGTCGCATCTTGCGGTACAGTAGTCTTCACAGTGTAAGTGAAGACATCGTCACGGTTAGCTAATGTTTCAGCTTCTTTATCGTTTACTTCCTTCTTCAGTTCTGGTTCAGTTGGGGTTGGTGGAATGACTGGAACTGGTTTAGAACTTTGTTCTGTTCCTGGGTCATTGTTAAAGTTGTATTTAGCGGTGTTGTAAATCCGTGTCGTACCATCTTTTTCGATATAGTCTGACAGGTTCGCTCCCGCCTTGATCTTAGCCTTGAAGCTGACATGAACTGCTTTGCCTCCTAGGGCTTTCGCTTCATCTTCTGTCAGTTTGACTGTGATCTTCTGACCTTTAATTGTAATGTGGCTGGCATCTAGTGGTTGACCATCTACCGTTGCGCTTGCTTGGCCATTTTCACCTGAGAATTCTAAGACTTTCTCAATCGTATCGTAGACTGCGAAGCCTGTAACATCAAGCGGCACAGTTGTGTCGATTGTGTAGGTGAATTCTTCATCACGAGCTCCCAAGTTAGCTGATTCAGCCTCATTGACCTTCTTCTCAATCGGAGGATTTTCCGGACTTGGAGGAGTCACTGGGACTTCATTAGAATCCTTAGTTACGCCTGGGTTGTTCGGGAAGTCCACTCGGTAGCTTGCCTTATTCGGAATTCTAGTCTTACCATCTTTAATGTAGCCAGATAGGTTGACACCTTGGCGGATCTTAGCTGTGAAGGTTAGGTTCACATCTTTACCACCATTGTTCTTGACTTGTTCTTCGGTTAGATTCACAGTAATGGTTTGACCATTAATTGAGATACGATCGGCATCAAGAGCTTGGCCATTTAGGCTAGCAGTCGCACGACCTGTTCCATCTGCAAATTCAAGAACGTCTTTCAGCTCATCATTGATAGAGAAGGCTGTTGCATCAAACGGTACTTTCGTATTGATGTGGTAAATGAACTCATCGTTACGGTTAGCCAGTGTTTCCTCTTCCTTACCATTGACATCCTTCTTAATTTCAGGTTCTTCTGGAGTTGGAGGAGTTACTGGTACTCTGTTTGAATCCTTATGGATTTCTGGACGATTTGGGAAGCCTGCTGTGTAAGAAGCTGTATTCGGGATGCTAGTCTTACCTTTTTCAATGTAGTCAGACAAGTTTGCACCTTCACGAATCTTAGCCTTGAAGGTCAAGGTTACTTCCTTACCACCATTTGCTTTCACTTCGTCTTCTGTCAGAGCCATAGAGATTGTTTGGTCTGCAACGTTGATACGGTTGGCATCAATTTCTTGGCCATCGAGAGTCGCTGTTGCTTGACCTTTCTCACCTGAGAATTCTAATACTGGTACAAGAGTATCTGATACTGAGAAGGCTGTCGCATCTTGAGGTACAGAAGTTGTTACTTTATAAGTAAACTCTTCATAACGTTCTTTCAGCGTTGCTTCTGGCTGACCATTCACTTCTTTCTTAATACCAGGTTCTTCTGGACTTGGTGGAATCACTGGAACTGGTTCTGTGCTCTTTTCTGTCTTAGGATCATCGTTGATGATGTATTTAGCAATGTTAGGAATCCGAGTTACGCCGTCTGCTTCAATGTAGCCTGCCAGGCTGACATTCTTACGAATTTTAGCCTTGAAGCTTACATGAACAGCTTTATTGCCGTATTTCTTCACTTGATCCTTCGTCAGAGTCACTGTCAGAACTTGTTTATCTACAGTGATTTGTGAATCTTCGATCACATCTTTGTCACCATCTACTGTGACTTCTGCTTGGCCTTTCTTACCTGAGAATTCAAGAACGTCTTTCAATTCGTCGGTAATCTTGAAGCCAGTCGCATCGACAGGTACTTTCGTATCGATGGTGTAAGTGAATTCTTCATCACGGCTGTCCAGAGTTGCGGATGGGTTGTTATTAACCTTCTTCTCAACTGGTGGATTTTCTGGTGATGGAGGAGTCACTGGGACGATGTTTGAATCTTTCTCAACTTTTGGACGGTGTGGGAAGTTAGCCACATAAGACGCTTTGTTTGGTACACGCGTTACACCGTCTGCTTCGATGTAGTCTGCTAGGTTAGCACCTTCACGAATCTTAGCTTTAAAGTTGAGGACAACTTCTTTACCACCGTTTGCTTTGACTTGTTCTTCAGTCAACTCAGCACTGATGGTTTGGTCTTTCAACTTGATTTGTTTTGCACCCAGCTTTTCACCATTGAGTGTGAGAGATGCTTCTGCATCTTCGCCAGCAAATTCAAGTACTGGAACTAAACTATCGCTGATAGAGAAGGCTGTCGCATCTTGCGGTACAGTTGTCTTCACAGTGTAAGTGAAGACATCGTCACGGTTAGCTAATGTTTCAGCTTCTTTACCGTTTACTTCCTTCTTCAGTTCTGGTTCAGTTGGGGTTGGTGGAATGACTGGAACTGGTTTAGAACTTTGTTCTGTTCCTGGGTCATTGTTAAAGTTGTATTTAGCGGTGTTGTAAATCCGTGTCGTACCATCTTTTTCGATGTAGTCTGACAGGTTCGCTCCCGCTTTGATCTTAGCCTTGAAGCTGACATGAACCGCTTTGCCTCCTAGGGCTTTCGCTTCGTCTTCTGTCAGTTTGACTGTGATCTTCTGACCTTTAATTGTAATGTGGCTGGCATCTAATGGTTGACCATCTACCGTTGCGCTTGCTTGAGCATTTTCACCTGAGAATTCTAGGACTTTCTCAATCGTATCGTAGACTGCGAAGCCTGTAACATCAAGCGGCACAGTTGTGTCGATTGTGTAAGTGAATTCTTCATCACGAGCTCCTAAGTTCGCTGACTCAGCCTCATTGACCTTCTTCTCAATCGGTGGATTTTCCGGACTTGGAGGAGTCACTGGGACAATATTTGAATCTTTATGGAAGTTAGGATCGTTAGGGAAGGCAGCGTTATAAGACGCTTGGTTATTGATGACTGTCTTACCTTTTTCAATGTAGCCTGATAGGTTGGCACCTTGGCGGATTTTAGCCTTGAAGGTCAGAACAACTTCTTTACCGCCATTGTTCTTGACTTGATCTTCTGTCAAAGTCAAGGTGATCTTTTGATCAGCGATAGAGATACGGTCTGCTTCTAAAGCTTCTCCATTAAGAGTAGCACTTCCAGCATCCGCAAACTCTAGAACATCCTTAATAGTGTCATCGATAGAGAAGGCTGTTGCATCAAACGGTACTTTTGTCTTCACTTTATAAGTAAAGATTTCGTCACGGTTAGCAAGAGTCGCTTCTTTTGCATCATTAACAGTCTTTTCAATCTCTGGTTTTTCAGGACTTGGAGGAGTCACTGGAACAATATTTGAATCTTTATGAACCCCAGGATTATCCGGTAAATCTACATTATAAGAAGCTTGGTTATTGATAACAACTTTATCACCAACGACGTAGGCAGCTAGGTTCGCATTTGGACGAATCTTAGCCTTGAAGGTTAACTTAATTTCCTTATCTGCATTGGCTTTCAGTTCTTCTTGGTTCAGTGTAACTGTGATTGTTTGGCCATTGATCGCGATATGATCATCTGACAGTTTCTTACCATCTACAGTCGCTTCTGCCTGACCTTTCTCACCTGAGAAGTCCAAAACATCTTTCAGAGTATCAGTGATGTTGAAGGCTGTTGCCTCATAAGGAATCTTGGTCTTCACATGATAAGTGAATTCTTCATCACGTGCTTCCAAGGTTGCTTCTGCCTTATCATTGACATCTTTTTCAATTGGTGGTTGTTCTGGAGATGGAGGAGTTACTGGTACTTCATTGGAATCCTTATGGAACTTAGGATTATGATCGATGTCATAAGAAGCCTTGTTCGGAATACGGATGCCTTGACCAGGAACTAGGTAATCCAGAAGGTTTGCTCCTTCACGGATTTTAGCTTTGAAGGTTACTTCGATAGACTTACCAGCATTAGCTTTCACTGCTTTTTCTGCAAAGGCCACTGTCAAGGTATTCTTATCAGTAGAAATAGTAGCTTGATCATTGGCAGCCTTGCCGTCAATTTTCACTTCAACATCGCCCTTGTTGCCAGCGAATTCAAGAACGGACTTCAGTTCATCTGTTACGGTGAATTCAGTCGCATTTGTTGGCATCGCTGTATCCAGACTATAAGTGAATTCTTCAAGACGGGTTTGCAGATTGTAACTGTCTGCACCGTTAACCTTCTTCTCAATTTCTGGAGTGTTTGGTGGTGGCGGTGTAACAGTAACTGGGTTAGAGAATTTCTCTGTTTCTGGATTGTCATTGACCACAAAGCTAGCTTTGTTTGGAATCGCTGCTTTATCTCCATTTGGATACTTAGCAACTAATTGGTCAACTGTGTAGCCAGATTTAATCTTAGCATCGAAGGCTACTTGAACAGCCTTGCCTGCATATTTCTTGACTTGATCCTTATCGAAGGTAACTGTCAGTTTTTGGCCTTTCTTCGCAACCGTCACATCTGTCACAGCTTGACCATCAATCGTTACAGTCGCATCTCCATCAAATGTCAAGACTTCTTCCAAGGTATCAGAAAGTACAAACTTATCTGCTACAGTTGGAACTTTTGAATCCACTGTATATTTGAAGGTGCTTGTTAAGCTTGCCAAGTCTTCTTGATCCTTACCATTTACTTTCTTCGTAATTGGTGGAGGAGTCACTTTAACTGGCTCTGTTTCTTTTTCCTTAGACTCGTTATTCTTATTAGTATAAGTAATCTTAGCCGTGTTTGGAATTTCTGGAAGAACAGATTCTTTCTTCACTTTAGCGTGGATGACCAACTCGATTTCTTTATTCGCAAGAGCACTTGCTTTGGCAAAGTCCTTCATCGTTGCTGTAACAGTATTTCCTGAAACAGTAATATCGAAGAATTTCTTGGCTTCTTCAGAAATGCTTGGTTCTGGGTTCACCACTCCAAGATTTTCATCTAGAGTATCGGTGATGACAAATGATTTGTATGTATCAATATCATTTGGCAAAGTAGTCTTAATATTGTAGGTGAAATCTGTTTCAGCAGCAATCGTCGCATTATCTTGATCACCGTTAATCTTCTTAGAAACATTTGGTTCTGTTGGTGGAGTCACCGTTACAGGAATTGTTTCTTTTTCACCTTTATGGTCGTTTTTATCCTTAAAGCTAAATGTCGCTTTGTTTGGAATGTTAGAACGAGTGACACCGTCATTAATTTTCGCTGGGATAACCAGTTCAATTTCTTGACCAGCTAGGGCACTTGCTCCGGCAAAGTTTTTCATTGTTGCCGTTACTTTTTGTCCACTGACAGTCACGTCAAAGAAGTCTGCAGCAGGACCGCTGATAACTGGTTTGTCTGCACCTTCATTAATAACGCTTAACTCATCTTCCAAAGTATCGGTAATCACAAATTCTTTGTAGGATGTGATATCACTTGGAAGTGTAGTCTTAACATTGTACTTGTATGGCTGACCAGTTGCAATATCCAAGTGATCCAAGTTTTCATTGATCTTCTTAGTTACTGGTGGAGGAGTCACCGTTACTGGATTTGACTCAACTTCCTTAGCCACATTGTTTTCATTAGTAAATGAAATCTTAGCCTTGTTTTCAATAGTCTTACCTGTCACACCAGCTTTAACTTTTGCTGGAATAGTCAGTTCGACGAATGAATATTTCGCGAGTTCTGCGAACTTACCTTCTTTAACTGTTGCAGTAACAGTTTGACCATTTGTTTGGATTTCAAAGACGTCTGCCAATGGACCGCTGATGCTTGCTTGTCCATCAAATTCGAGATCGGCATCCAGCTTATCACTAATGACAAATTTCTTGTAGCCTGCTACATCACTTGGCACAGCTGTTGTGATGTTGTAAGTGTATGGTTGACCATCGAAGGTTACCAGACTATCCAAGGTGTTGTTAATCTTCTTAGAAACAGTTGGTTCTTTTGGTTTAGGTGGAGTAACCGTTACTTCTTTCGAAGTTTTCTTCTTATCATTTAGAATAACATCAGCTGTATTCGGAATGTTTACCGCACCATTCTTCTTATATTTAGAAAGGTCAGCTCCCGGACGAATCTTAGCCTTGAAGATCAGTTCGATTTCCTGTACTTCGCTTCCACCACGACGAGAGATCAAACGGTTCAACGAAGTTAATTGAGTCTTATCTAGTGTAATCTCTATTGTTTGACCATTGATTGAAATCGCTTTGGTCAAAGCATTGTAAGACTTGCCTGCTACTGTTACTTTAGCTGAATTTGGTACAATTTCAAGTTCATCTACAACTGTATCTGTCAAGGTGAACTTGTCAGCAATACCTGGCCATGGGGCAGTTACCTTATATTCAAACTCTTCGCCATCTGCTTGTAGACCTTCGTGTTCTTTTTCGTTAACCTTCTTGTCTACTTCTGTATCAAGTGGTGGTTTAACATAAATTGGGTTTGAACGACGAATCGTACTTGCCTTGTCTTTTGTCTTGGCATGGGCATCTTGGTTTGGTGAATCATCTTCTCCATTCCACATGATGTTACCTTGGTTAACTAAACCGTAACCATTGTTATTTTGTAAGATTGCCAAGTAAGCCTTGCTGGCTTGGTTCTTACGGTACTCTTCTTTCAGGCGGACTGTCATTTTCAGTTTCGCCTTCTTCATGATCAGGTAATTATAATCCTTACCTTGCGATGGAACGTCTGCTACAACGACGCTTTGTGAGTTTCCTCCAGCATCTTGTTGTGTTACCACACGAGTCGGCCAGCTTTGTCCATCTGGACCTTGAGCAGAATGACTCACCACTTCCAAGCGGTAGTCAATTGGGTCTGTCAACATAACGTTCTTTTCAAATTCGTAAGGAACGTTATTGAAGTTGTAGTCGACAGTGTAAGTGAACTCTTCGTCTTTCTTGCTTAGTTGTGCAGAATAAGATGGTTTCTTAGTCAACTCTAACGGATCCGGAATGACACCAATATCGTTGCTAGCATCCGCATCTTTCACTGTCTTCGTTGCACTTGGATAACAGTATTCCAGTTTTTGAACTTCTACTGTTTGGTTCCGACCACCGATTTGACGTGTTTCGAAGTCACCTGCTTTAAATTTACCAGTCAATTCTGGAACTGTGATTTCTTCCTTCTCTGGAACATAATTCTCAGGAGGGTCTACTTCGCTATCTTCATCTGTCTCAGGTGCGCGAGCTTCCTTACTCAAGTCGTAGTCAAAGCTGTTTTTACCTGGATTGAAGACACTATCTGGAACAGAGATTTTAACCTTGTTACCAGTCTGTGTGATTGTACCACGGATTTCCTTGCTAGGGTCTGTTACTTTCGGAACAATCTTCTTACCATTGATTCGGATAGCATCTACCTTGTAGCCTTCGGTGATATCAAACTCACCAGTGATATCATCTTTAACTAAAGCAGCCGCTACTGATTCCAAAATCTTTTGCGAGAATACATCAATGTTATTTTGCTCATTAACATAGAAGGAAACATTCTTGCCGTTTACAACCTTGTCTGGTGAAGCCATGGATTGAAGTGCGTCGTGGAAGATGGCTTGCACTGAACGGTTGTCCCCAATGTTTATTGTATTACCGAAACCATTTAGATAAGCTGGACCATATTGATAGTATTTCTCCGTGAAGTTATCAACACGTTCCCAGAAACCTACAACCACCGAACCTTCTGAACCAACCGCCGCTTTCAGCTGATTACCAGCCGCTTTCAATTCATTGGCACGACCAGTAATATCTTGAGCTGCTTCTGGATAGCTATCCACTCCCCAAGCTTTTTGAATAGCATCTGTTCTCGTCCAGCTCTTATCCATAACGACTGTGTTAGTCCCTGGCAGACGATAACCATTGGCTACCCCATCCGTTACTAGGAGGAAGACCGTCTTACGACCGTTTTCCATATTCCCTTTGACACGGTTGTACTGAGCGATTGTATCATCAATCGCAGGAACAGTTGGGGTACCACCATCGACAGCGATATTATCAATAAAGTTATGAACTTTATTTTGATCGCTTGTTAAGCCACTATTTCCATAGGTATAGTTTTTACCAGTTGAATTCGCATCAGTATATACATTCGCAGGGTTACCACTAAAATCATTGTTTTCAAAGTAACGCACCTGATCCAAACCTTGGTAAGAAGCTACGAAAACGCGGTCAGTTGTCCGAGGGTCGTCAGTCTTAACTAGATGAGGATCGTTCTCATCGTATTGTTCTGGACTAACATATGTTGTCAAACGTTTAAGAGCACGTTTTACACTTGGAATAGTTGTTCGGAATGAACCACTGGCATCCTGCAGGATAACCAAGTCAATTGGTTTCCGCGGAACTGTCCAGTCCGTTGCGTCCGTTTTTTCAATCTTACGATAACACCCATTTTGTGTGATCGTTGTATGCTCATCAATCCGTCTTGTCTCAATATTCAGAGGATCATCAGCTCGAACAACTGAAGTCCCTAGATTCAAGACGCTGGATGGCATTGACATCAACAGGACGGTAAATAGTATTAAAACCTTTTTCAAAAAATCTTTCATGCTATTTTAAAGCCTATATAATAGTAGAAACTTTTATACAAGCTCTCCCTTCTCTTTCTTTTATTTAAATCTCTTCTAGCTGTTTTTCAAGCGCTGCTTCATCGTGAAAGTCTGTCATTACTTTCTTTACCTTTTGATTCTTATCGACTAGATAAATCGTGGGGATTGATTGAACATGGAGGATATCCGCCGCTCGCTCATCTGTGTCATAGTAATATGGGAAAGTATAATCTTTTTCACTGATATACTGATCCGCTCTTTCTTTCGTTTCTCTTTTGGAATCAAGCATATCCAACATAACAAAATGAATTCTACCTTTATACTTTTCATATACTTTTTGAATCTCTGGTAACTGTTTTTGACAATCTGGACACCAGCTAGCCCACTCTACTACCAGCATGGGTTTACTATAAAACTCTGTACTCTTCTTTTGATACCCTGCTTGGTCTACCATTTCAAACTCTGGCAACTGCTGTCCTGTCAGCTCATGTACTACAGCTGAACTACCATCCTTTTGTGTCGATCCTTTGTTATGCCTGTTAGGACCAGCAATGTAAAACAAAGCAAAGACCGCTACCAGAATGACTCCAACAGTCAAAAAGGGTAGCCACCACTTTTCCTTTAACATATTCCCTCCTAGTTAGATTCCGTCTCTATCAAATTTTGACATAAGAGCAAGCACTGTACAAATATCGATCTTTTCTTGCTAAAAAAACCATGAAAAAAGCCGTCATATACAATGCGCCAATTATATGGTTATTATACCAGTTTTTTTTGAGCATAACAAGCATTTTGTCTAAAATTTATGCAAAATACTTTGAAAGATGACACTATTTATTAAAAGGAAAACGATTGCCTAAAAACTTAAAATTATCAGAATTTTTAAGTCGTTTTTCTTTCCTTTTTTGGACCTATATTCAGACCAGTCAAAGGCTATTTTTTAGCCTTTGTCACAAAAAAACACAACTGGAATACAAAAAAAGCAGATAGTGATCTGCTTTTTGTTTCTATTGTAATTCTGCGATTTGATTCAGGTTTACTTCTGCAATGGTGTCATTTCCAAACATAGAAATAACCATCTTAACTTTATTATTGTCAATCTCAGTAATTTTACCTGTATAATCTGTAAAGGCTCCGTCAATAATCCGAACAGTATCACCAACCTTGACATGAATGTCAAATTCTTGCACAGTTTGTCCCATAGAGATCAGAATGTTACGGATTTCTTCTTCCAAGAGCGGAGTCGGTTTAGAGCGGTTTCCGTGAGATCCGACAAATCCTGTTACATTAGGAGTGTTCCGAACAACAAACCAAGCCTCATCAGTCATGACCATTTCAACCAAAACATAACCAGGGAAGCGATTTTCTTCGATTTCCTTGGTCTTGCCATTTTTCTCTACTTGCACAGTCTGAGTAGGGATTTCTACGCGCAAGATATTTTCCAGCATGTTATAAGTCTGAGCGCGTTGCAAGAGATTTTCTTTTACCTTGTTTTCATATCCAGAGTAGGTCTGCAGTACAAACCAGCCTTTATCAAAACTATCCATTTTATTTCCTTTCTTTGTTAGCAATTTTTAGTTTAGAAAATCATAAACTAAAACACTATAAAAAAGCCTAATGGCTTTTTCCGTTTTCTCTAGCTTTATTATATCATAAAAATAGGGAATGCCAAGAAGTTTACTGACAATTTTATCAAAAAAGACTGGGAAATTTCCCAGTCTCTAATCGACTTAAAAGAGATTCAACAAACGAAGCAGTCCGTGAGATACCAATAAGTCAAATAAATAGATAACCACAACAAAGAAGGCTGTATATTCCATAATAGAAATAAAGTCAATCCAGCTTTGCTTCCCTGTTGGCCATGTTGTATCTTTTAAAACTGTAAAAGTGTCCTTAAGAAATTTCACAACTCTCTCCTATCTTGTTTCTTTATGAATAGTGTATTTATTACAATGTTTACAAAACTTGTTTACTTCTAGACGTTTTGGTTTTGGCGTACTACTCAGCTTTATTGAGTAATTTCTCGATCCACAAACCGTACACGCCAGACTTGCTTTTTTTAATGCCATAACGCCTCCATCTTTCCAATTATAGCAGGATTTTTTTCTTTTGACAAGGTCTGGACGTCAATCCTTTGAAGCTTTTTTACTTCATCTAACGAACAGCTATTATTTTCGCTGGTGATTTGGTAAAATAGATGTCATAAAGGAGAAGAAAACGTGAAAACTGATCATTTAAAAGAAAGTAATAATATTGAAGACCGTCGCAATGAAGGGGGATCGGCTAGCTACGGGTCAGGCAATGCTCGACTGGGAAACGGAATATTGCGAATCCTGTTAGCACCTGGCAGTTTTAAAAGCAAGCTTGTCCTAATACTACTCTTACTTTTCTTAGGGGGTGGTGCTGGTTTGTCTGGCATTTTTGACACAGGGACTTCCCACCACTATGAGTCCACCCAAGTTTCTCAGCAAAGCCATACTCAGGTCAATGACAAAGACGCCCAATTTGTCAGCAAGGTCTTAGGGACTACAGAAGTCTTTTGGACTCAAACTTTTGAAAAAGAAGGAAGAACCTATTATAAGCCTAAACTGGTCTTCTATACCGGTCAAACTAGGACTGGTTGTGGGGTTGGCCAGGCCTCTGCTGGACCTTTTTACTGTCCTAAGGACCAAAAAATTTACCTGGATATTCGATTTTACCAAGAGCTGACTACTAAGTATCGAGCAAGCGGTGACTTTGCCATGGCTTATGTTATCGCGCACGAAGTCGGACACCATATCCAAAACCAACTAGGGACACTTCAATCCTACCAGCAAATGGTGAGAGGAAAATCAGAAAAGGAAAAGAATGCCCTAAATGTTCGTTTGGAACTTCAGGCGGACTACTACGCTGGGGTTTGGGCTCGGTATATTGAACAAGAAAACTTACTAGATGTTGGTGATATTGAGGAGGCACTTAATGCAGCCCATGCAGTCGGAGACGACACCTTGCAGGAGCAGGCCTATGGCTATTCTGTGCCTGATAGCTTTACACACGGAAGTGCGGAGCAACGTATGCGTTGGTTCAAACGTGGTTACCAATACGGCGATTTTGAACACGGTGACACCTTCAGTGTACCTGATAAAGACCTTTAGGAAAACCCTAAAGGTCTTTTTATCTGATTGATTTACTGTGACATATGCTTCTTGATTGATAAACCCAGGCTGGAGCCTCAAGAGATAGACTTCTATAAATAATCCATCTATTGAGATAAGAAACTTACCAACCAAACCAGCTCTTGACTGTATCCCAAGCATTCTTAGCTTTACCTGGAATATCTGCCTCTTCGATAGCATTTTTAGCCTGATCGACTATTTCTTTTGCCTTGTCCTGTACATCCTGTAAGAAATCATTGCCACCTTGATTCTCGGTATTTCCAGTGCCATAGGTGTCTACCGGAGCAATACCATTTTGAGCATAGGTATTCTTTTCAGAGAATTTGGTTCCTTCCGTGTATGGCAGGACGCTATTGGCTACATTTCGGAAAATCACAGAAGCCTCGTTAGCACTGGTTCCTGTCAGGTAGTGGTTTTCATCTGTCTTTGGAAATCCTAGCCACTGACTGATAACAACATCAGGTGTGTAGCCGATGACCCACTGGTCTCCAGATAAGTCAGGGTTGAAGTCTGTCTCAGTTGTCCCTGTCTTACCTGCCATCGTATAATTATATGGCGCTGCGTAGATACCCGTTCCGTTTGAGAAGGTCCCTAACATCATACTGGTCATCTTTTTCGCAGTCGATTGATTGAGGACTCGAGTGGAGCTAGACTTGTGGGTCTTAACGATTTGACCACTAGCGTTTTCAATCTTAGTGATCAAGTGGGCATCATGCATGACACCATCATTCGCAAAAGCGGAGTAGGCCTGAGCCATTTGGAGAGGATTGGTATTCACACCTGCTCCCAATGCTACACTGAGATTTTGCTCAACCTTTTTCATATTCAAACCAAACTTTTGACCATATTCAAAAGCTTTCTCTATACCCAACTCTTTAACTGTTGCTACCGCTGGGATATTCAGAGAATCCGCCAAAGCCTGATACATAGGCACTGTCGGGCTAGTTTGAATGCCACCATAGTTATTGACCGTATAAGATCCATAGGTCGTCGTAGTATTGTCTAGCTCTTTATCGGTCGACCAACCAGCAGCGATCGCAGGGCTATATACAACCAGTGGTTTAATGGTCGAACCTGGACTACGAGCTGACTGGGTTGCATAGTTAAAGGAACGGAAACCGGCCGCCTGGCTGTTGACTCGACCGACCAGGGCTCTCACCCCTCCAGTCTTGGGATCCAAGGCCACACTTCCCGATTCTGCTCGTGTTCCATCTGCTTCTGAAACAGGGAAGAGACTCTCGTTACTGTAAATAACCTGCATGCTGGCCTGGTAGTTTTGATCCAACTCAGTATAGATGCGATAGCCATTTTTGATGATATCTTCCTCTTTTAGACCATAGTCATGAATGGCTTCGTTAATAACAGCATCAAAATAGGATGGATAGCGATAATCTTCGGATTTGCCAGCATAGGCATCCACCAACTGGCTACCAAGACCGTTGGCTGCTGCTTGATCAGCTGTTGCTTTGTCAATATAGCCGGCTGCAACCATATTATTCAGAACTGTATCTCGGCGATTGGTCGCATTTTCAACTGAATACAAGGGATTGTAAATCTCAGGCCCCTTGAGCATTCCGGCCAGTGTAGCTGCTTGATCGAGAGACAGTTGGCTAGCTGATACTCCAAAGTATTTCTTGCTGGCATCCTCTACTCCCCAGACACCATTACCAAAGTAAGAATTGTTCAGATACATGGTCAGAATCTGATCCTTACTGTATTTTTTAGTTAATTCTAGAGCTAGGAAAAACTCCTTGGCCTTCCGCTCAATGGTCTGGTCCTGAGAAAGATATGCATTTTTGGCCAACTGCTGAGTGATGGTCGAACCACCGCCCGATCGGCCCGCTGTCAAAATTGCTAAGAAGAAACGACCATAATTGATTCCGCTATTTTTGTAGAAGGAGCGGTCTTCGGTCGCAATGACAGCGTTCTGCAAGTCCTTACTGATCTGATCCAATTCGACATAGGTCCCTTTTTGACCTGTCAAACTACCCGCTTCTTGACCATCTTTATCATAGATCATCGTAGTTGCCTTCAAGGCATTTTGCAAGTCGTTGACATTGGTGGTCTTGGCCACATAAAAGAGATAACCTCCCGTCACCAGCCCAAATCCCAGACCTAAAATCAAGATAATCTTGGTCAGATGGTATCTACGCCAAAAACGTCGGAAGGGGCCTTGGCCTTTTGAAGATGTTCGCTTAGCCGAGCGACCGGATCGAGACAGACGTGGTTCAGCACTTGTATCTGTCTCCTCCGCAGACTCAGCCGGTGAATCTTCTTTCTTAAAATGTTGAATTAAGGTTTCAAAAATATCATTTAGCTTTTTCATAACCCTTATTTTATCACCTTCCCAGAGAGTATACAAGAAAGTGCTGTTCCATAGGGCCTTCCTTTTAGAATTTTTTAAGGAATAGCAGAGCTTCTACCCTTTTTTTGATGCTAGCTTTCAAAGTTCTGCTCTTTTTGTTAAAATAAAGGCATGCAATTTAACTTTCGAATCCCTGAAAAAATGCCCACTATGAGCATAAAAGAACTACTGGAAGACTATTTCCTCATTCCCAGAAAAATCCGCCATTTCCTTCGCACAAAAAAGCATGTCTTGGTCAATGATCAAACTATCAATTGGCAAAGCAAGATTCAGGCAGGCGATCTCTTGTCGCTGACCTTTGATGAAGAAGATTACCCTGCAAAAGCCATCCTTATGGGGAAGCCGGAACTTGTCAAGGAACTCTACCAAGACCAGCATCTCATCATCGTCAACAAACCAGAGGGTATGAAAACTCACGCCAATGAGCCGACCGAACTAGCTCTGCTCAATCATGTATCTGCCTATGTCGGAGAGACCTGCTATGTGGTTCACAGACTTGACAAGGAGACCAGTGGCGCTGTTCTCTTTGCCAAAAACCCCTTTGTCTTGCCTATACTCAACCGCCTGCTGGAAAACAAGGATATCCAGCGCGAATACTGGGCTTTAGTAGATGGTAAATTTATCGAAAAAAGCAGAATATATAAGGACAAAATCGGTCGCGATCGCCATAATCGGAGAAAACGGCTGGTTGACAACAAACATGGCCAATACGCTGAAACGCACGTGACTCGCTTAAAAAGCTTTGGTCAAAAAACTCTTGTCAAATGCCAACTCAAAACTGGTCGTACCCATCAGATCCGTGTCCACTTATCCCACCACGGATTTCCCTTGGTCGGTGATCCTCTGTATCATCCGCAGCCCCAAGGTCGTCTCATGCTTCACGCCTACCGACTGAGCTTCGTCCATCCCTTTACTTTAGAAAAGATCAGCCTTGAAGCTCCATCTAAAAGTTTTGAAGAAGGGCTAGAAAAGCTGAAAGCATAAGAAGATACTACTAGTGAACTCAAATCTAATCGAACTAAGCCTCCAGGCATCATAACCAAGCACACAGAGGCCTCCACTTCTTCCGCCTTAGTAGACGCAAGAAAAAGCAACAGAAAAATCTGTTGCTTTTTCTTTGGTGTCAGAAATCGATTCTATCTCCTATCTTGCTTTACTAAGCTGGAAGCAGGCTGATAATTCTGGGTCTGATAACTTTCTGAAAGGCCATGCTCAGTAGATATGACAGCAAGAGAATGATAAAGAACCCAAAACTGTATATATCATTCCGAGGCATTAATTGCCTAAAAATAAAGATGATAAACGGATGAATAATATAAATCATAGTGGCATATCGCTTGGCGATATTGTTCAAAATCGGAACATCAATATTGGTCCCGTTTCTGATCGCATAGAGGAAAATCGCACTAGATGATAAAAGAGTGCTGGGGTAAAGGTCGTGCTCTGTTCCCATAAAACAGTATTCAAGCAGAATCAAACCTATTATTCCCAAGCTAATAGCCCATTTCCTGACAGACGATAAGTCGTAAGCTAAAATCCGTTCCCGATACTTGGCGAACTGCATCCCCATAATGAAAAAGGGAAGACCCATAAACAGGAAATTTCGATAGTAAAGGGTACTGTTGGTATTGAACTCGATACAAAAAGCCAGAGCCAACAAAATCAGAGACACGCCAAAGGTGGTCAGGCGGTGGAAATACTTATAAAAAAGGAGATAAAGCCCATAAATATAGGAAATAGCCAACAAATACCAAGTCGGAGTAGCAGCTGGACCAATCAAATCCCTAGGACTGTTAAAAAAGAAGAAATTGGCAAAATCTGACTGGTCTATAGTTGCCATCTTTTCCGCCAGCTCTCCCGACAGTACTAAGTCAATAAAATGCACAATCGAGTAAAATATCAGACTAGCGATTGTCAAAAGCAACATTTGCTTGAGGCGATACTTGACCTTTTCCCTAGAAATATTAAAGGAAAAATAGCCTGACAACATCATGAAAAAGGGCACTGCAAAACGGGCCACAATCTGATAAAAAACACCAAATTCCCCTGGCAGCAAAAAGTGCAAAGAAACGATACTAAAACAGGCTAAAGCCTTAACAGCATGTAAAGTTGTATTTTCTGTCTTCATGCAGACATTATAGCATGTTCATTGTTACAATCTGTCAAGACCATATGACACAAACATTAAGAATCATATCATTTGATGACAGCCACTTTTCTTATTATCCTATAAACTATCATTTTCTATAGCCATTACACAACAAACCTACAAGTAATGAAATCAAGTAAAAATCTGTCCTATCAAGCCCCAAAATAGCGCTTCTAGAGATTTTCAGACCTATAAAAAGGCCGAGGAAAGTGTACCCTAGAGCAACTTTCTTCAACCCTTTGTTTATTGATAATGTGGTCTTGCAAATCCTCGAATATTACCATGACCAACCCGATAGGTATTTCTTCTCACAACTCCGTTGCTTGAATTTCCTTCGATTGTATGAATCCATCCATTCTCTACTCTCTCAACAATACCTATATGATCCGCCCAGCCATCATTTTGTTGGGTATCTTTATCCCAGTTGAAAGTAATAATATCACCTGATTGAGGAGTCGTAGTCCCATCTTCATTCCAAATCCCTAATTTTTTAAAGATCTGAATATGGCGTTCAACTCCACACTCTCGTCCTACTAAATGACTAAGACCTTCTCGTTGGAAAACTACTGTAACAAATATATCGCACCAGTCATCTGTATTCTTTACAGCGTAACCGACCGGTAGAGGTTTCACACTGTTATAGTCCTCAACCATGCGCTGATGAGCCGCACTACCCGTTGACGTACCTACAAGATTTGAAGCTGCACGAATAACTCTATTTTTTTGATCTGTCACTTGGTGGGGCATCAATCTGGTTTGCCCCAGGTTAAATCCTTCCACACTACCATCCGTATAATCAACATATACGTGAGTCGTGTAATCACCTTGTTTGTTGCCGTGGTTTACAGCCGCAATCCCAATCTCGGTATGACCACCAGCAGGAGTCTGGGTATACCAAGATAAATTTTCTTGATGTGCTTGAGACCATACAGCTGCGCGAATATTTTTAATTCGTTTCCCTTGGGCAGATTGATCAACCGCAACGGTAAATGTGCCCGTCTGAGAATTCACATCTTTAATATAAGCTTTCGTCTTATGTGTTAGATTGTGGTACTCTACCTGAGTTGTAGTCGAATGAACTCCTATACGACTGCCATCATTCTGGATGTAGTATAGATGAACATGATAAGTACCAGTAGAATTCTTGTGATTTTCTGCCTTAATGCTGGCCTTATAGCTACCATCTGATTGACGAGTCGCATTGTACCAGATCAAGTCGTCTTGTCCGCCTTGGTCAGACCAAACGGGAACTTGAACCGATTGAACTCCTTTAGGACTGAAGACATCGGTCACAACAACATCAAAAGTGCCAGTCTCTTTGTTATTGTTTTGAATGTTGACCTTACCTGTTGGTTGAGACAGCTTTAATTGGGTAGACGTCTCAGTCACATACCTACGTTGGCCGGAGCCATCAACATAATGGACATGAACTTGGTACTTGCCTTGACTATTCTTATGCTCACTCGACTTGATGGTAGCTCGGTAGCTACCGTCTGCCTGCTTCACTGCCTTGTGCCAGATCAGATCATCCTGACCGTTGACTTCTGACCAGGTTGGAATCAATACTTCCTTGAGGCCATTTGGAGCGATTACATTACGAACGACCGCATCAAAGGTACCAGAAATTTGGTTTTGATTTTCAATACTGAGCACACCGCTTGGACGAGACTGATGAACCTCCGTCACCGTC
>NZ_JAQFJC010000015.1:0-11887 GCF_030439935.1 Streptococcus sp. SG1
CATTAGTGCGAAGTTGGTCAAGAAGAGCTTGTCCATCTTTACCTGTAGTATTGCCGTTCAAATCCACTTCGTAGAAGTATTGACCCTTCGCTAAGCCTTCAAGTGGCAAGAGGGCTGGATTGTTAGCTGAACCATTATCTGACCAAGGTGCCTTATCAGAAGATTTGAGCAAGAGACGCGTCAACATACCATCTCCACCGAAAGCTTCATACGGAATGACTTGATTGACACCAGCCAAGAATGGACCGGGAACGTTCGCTTTTTCTAAATAGCTGGCCGGAACATCTACTGAGTCCTTAGTATTTTCTTCAACTCCTTTTCTAACTTCATCTGGAGTCGTTACCGATTGAGAAGTAGTCGCTTCACGATCTTGGTTTGAAACTTCAACAAGAGTTGCCTCCGGTTTAGCTTCTTCTTTTTGATTGCTAACTTCTGCTATAGTCTGTTCTTCTTTGGGTTTTACCACTTCTTCCTTAGGAGCTAGGCTAGACTTATCTAGAGAAATAGTTTCATCAACCTCTTCCTTAGTAGCTGACTGATTTGCAGGTAGAGCAGAATCCATTTCTTCTTTTAAAGCTGTCTCTGGCAACTTATTCTTTTCTAATAATGACGAATCTTCTTGAAGAACTTTAGTAGGAGTTGAAGTGAGATCATCTGCATGTACGGTATTTGGTTGACCAACTAGCAAAAAGAAACCACTGGCAACAACGACGGAAGCCACACCCACGCTTAAACGACGGATTGACCAGCGGGTATATTTTTGATTTGTATTGAATTTCATAAGATTCTCCTTTAGGTTTGTTTTTTTATGACTCTAGTATAAAATAAAAATCTCCCTAAAAATAGGGAGATCGATTTGAGAAAACTTGAATTTGATATCTTGATAAAGAACTTTTTATTCATTTTAGGATTCCTCTTCTTCTCTTTCTGCTTCATATTCTTTATTCCATTCTTTAAGATATTCAAGATAACTATTTAAATACTTTTCAAAATCTGCGTCATTTTCATAAGGATAGGAATACAATCGTTTGGTGTACCACTTGAAACCTTTTTGTCCTTTGTAAAAATAATCAATTTTTGTAGGAAGAAAATCTTTATTAAAAGATATCCGAACTTTGCTAAAGCCAAGCTCTTTATCCATAAACAATTCTTCAAATTCTGGAGATCTTTTAGCTTTGTAGAGCGATTTATTCACAAGAGTCTCTGGGGACATGATGATTTCATAATTTGCATTCTTAATTTGATTGGGCGTCACCTTAAGGGTAAGGAGAGCTGAGGTGACTTCGCTGTATAGAGCCTTATTATAAGAATCTTGCGCATCTTCTCGCCCATACTTGCTATACTCTTGCCCATCTTTAATGGCCCATCCATTACTAGTATCAAAGAATTCCCTTTTCTTTAAATCAAATGCAATTCCTTTCGAATAGAACTCCTCTTCTACATCTGTCACTTCCTGTACAAATACAAAACGTTTTTGCAGAAGAATGCTAGAAGCTTTGGAAGTGTAAAAAAATAACAAGTTCTGCATTACGAGGACTAGGACAATAAAGATAAATAGAGCTATGCAAGTCCTAATATAACTTGACCATTTTTTAAACATTCTCACTCCTTTTGTTATGAAGGTAATTATTTATTATAAGAAATCCTACTTTTTACTTTTCTTTTTATCTGCTTCTATTTTCTGTTGATACTTGTATATTTTGTAAACACTATCCAAGTCTTCTTTAAAATCAGCTTCATTCTTGTAAGGATAGGAATAGGTTCGCCAGCTATACCAAGCTAGACCATTTTCACCCTCATAATAAAGTTCAACTTTCGTAGGTAAATTTTCTTTATTAAAGCTAATCCTCACTTTTTTAAAACTATCTTGATAAATTGAATAAAGTCGTTCAAGTTTTGGTATATGCCTTTCCTTCAGCAGATCCTTATTGATAACTTCATCTGCCGAAAGTGTGATCTGATAACTTTCTATAAATATTTGATCGCTCGTCAATTTAGGGTGAGACAAGATAAATGAAAACTCATCTAAAAGAAGCTGGTCAAATCGATCTTTTGCATCTTTTTCCCCAACGCCATCATATAATTTTCCATTTTTTATAAGGTATTGGTCATTTTCAAAAGCCTCTTTATTTTTAAAATTAATTCCTCTGACACTATGATATCGGCTTTCAACGTAGACAAAACCTTTCTTTTCTAACAGATCATACATGGGGCCTTTTTGAAGAGAATCCCTAGGAATCATAAAGAAATAAAAGGCAATAGAAAGAAAAGGTAAAGAAGCAAGGATTAAAATCAAACTTTTCTTATTTTTCATTCTTTCAATTCACACCTCCTTAAAGAAAATAAAAAGCTGTTTCATAAATATATCTTAACTGTTCTAAAAAAAGCTATTCACTAGAACAATATTATACCAAAATACTTCAACAAGAGCTTGAAACAAATAAAATCCCCAAGCCACAAAAACTTGAGGATTATACTCTAGATCATTTCAAAAGAATCACTTTTTTGTTTATCAGGTAAAATGAGTGACAAAATAATTCCTAAAAGTGCTGGAAGTAACCAAGGCAAAGAAGCTTGGGCAAAAGGCAAAGAATTTATTTTATCCATAACTTCCTCGATTTTGAATAGAGGACCCAAAATGCTTGCAAGAGCAATCAAAGTCACTAGTGCAACTGTCACTTGCATACCAATTTTTGACAAGGGTAAGAATTTATTTACAATAACGATCATCACGATCACAATCGTAACTGGATAAAGAATTTTCAAAACTGGTTCTGAATATTGGATAATCGCATTCAAACCAAGGTTCGCAATGGCATAACCAATCAAAGTAAAGATGGTTGCATAAGTTTTATAAGATACTTTCGGGAAAGTATTGTTAAAGAACTCTCCTGTTGAAACGATCAAACCAGCTGTGGTCGTAAAGCAAGTCACTGTTACCATAGCTGCTAGGAAAATTTGAGCCGTTGGACCAAAAATTGCTTGAGTGGCTTGAGATAGGACATAAACACCAGCATTGCCCTTAGCAATCACTTCAGCTGGAACTGGAAAATGATTACCTAGATATCCTAGGCCAATATACATAGCACTAAAGGCAAGGGCAACAATTAGTCCAACAATCCAAATAGTTGAAATGTATTCTTTTTTATTTTTGAAACCCAGTTGATTCAGTGTAGTTACAGCAATCACGCTAAAAGCAACCGAAGCCAAGGCATCTAAAGTATTATATCCTTCCAAGAAGCCTTGTCCAAATGCTGATGCAGCATAGGTAGCTGAAGCCTGCTGAGGTGCTGCTGAGCCATATTTAAAGGCACCCAGTATAATTAAAACAATAATTAAAATTGCAAAAACTGGAGTTAGAATGCGACCAATCCGATCTAAAATCTTTGATGGATTTAAAGAAATCAGATATGCTGCAGCAAAATAAATTGTCGTGAAAACAATCAAACCAAGACCAGTCATATCTTTAGGAAGTAAAGGAGATATCCCAACTTCATAGGCTACTGTTGCAGTCCGCGGAATCGCAAAGAAGGGGCCGATGGACAAATAGAGAGCAACCAGATAGACGATAGCAAACCAGGGTGCAATTTTCTGAGAAATCTCATGAATGTATCCCTTAGGATTGAGAGTCCCAATAACCAAGGTTAATACAGCAATCCCGACCCCAGACAAGACGAAGCCACCAATAGCTGGCCAAAAATTAGAACCCGACTGAACACCCAAAGATGGTGGAAAAATCAGGTTTCCTGCACCAAAAAATATTCCAAACAAGAGCAAGCCTGTTAAGGCACCTTTTTTTATCATAATAACTCCTCTTTATTTATAACATTTTCACATTATAACAAAAATATTATATTTTGCAAAACAAGTGAAATCAAGAACAAATCAATCATAAAAAAGAAAAGTACATTCAAACAAAGACCTCTGAAAAATAGTTCAGAGGTCTTATTTATTTACGCATCACTAAATCTTCTATACTTAATTTCAAATTCAAAAAAGTTCTTCTCTTGGAGCATATGAAAAATATCCCGATAGGCTTCTTCATCAAAGTGATCGCCTAAATATAAGATTTCAAAGCTTAGGTCATCATATTCTAGAAAAGCATTACTCGTTTTGAATCCATTTCTTTTATAGAAATCCATACGTGCTTGACGTTGCTCTAGATTATCACACTCTTCATCTAAACGTTCTACTTCTAAAACCATGGTTTTTTGGTAAAACTCTGTTAGTTTATGGATGATTTCTCCTCCATAACCATGACTGCGAAGATGTGGCATAATCGCAAAAAAACTAACATAAAAGCATTTTTCATTGTAGATTGCAAAAGCAAAGCCCACAAACTCTTCTTCATTGTAAAAGGCAAAGAAATGGGACTGCTCATCATTGGTATAGCGGAGAAATTCACTAATAGGAACTCTCTCTTCTTCGGGAAAAGCTTCTCGATTAAGAGCTTCTACCTTATCCAAATCAGGAAATTCTGCTGTAATAATTTGACTAGTTAAAGACATTGCTACCTCACTTCGTTTAATATTCTAGCAGTTACCAAACATTTTAGCAAGTTTTCAAGTTTCTTCTGCTTTCTTAGAAAATTGACTTTGATAAAGGTCATAATAAAATCCTTTATCTGCCAAAAGACTCTCGTGATTGCCTTGCTCGATAATCTGACCATCCTTGAGCACCAAAATCTTATCTGCCTCCTGAATGGTTGACAGTCGGTGAGCAATGACAAAACTGGTCCGCCCTTGCATGAGTGTCTTCATAGCCTTCTGAATCAAGAGTTCAAGACGTGTATCGACTGATGAGGTCGCTTCATCCAAAATCAGAATCTTAGGATCTGCTAAAAGCGCTCGTGCAATCGTAAGCAACTGTTTCTGCCCCAGGGAAATATTGCTGGATTCCTGGTTCATTTCCATGTTATAGCCACCCGGCAAGGTTCGGATAAAGTGATCCACATTAGCTGCCTTGGCCGCTTCTACAATTTCCTCATCAGTGGCCTGTAAATTCCCGAAACGAAGATTTTCTTTGATCGTTCCCTCGTAAAGCCAAGCATCTTGCAACACCATACCAAACTGTTTACGGTAGTCCTGACGGGAAAGGTCTCGAATATCATGTCCGTCTACAGTAATCTCACCCTTGGTTACATCATAGAAACGCATAAGAAGATTGATCAGAGTCGTCTTACCAGCTCCTGTTGGACCGACAATGGCCACCATCTCACCTGGTTTAACTTCAAGATTGAAATTCCGAATGAGTGGCTTATCTGCCACATACTGGAAGTCTACATCATGAAAGCTGACCTGACCAGTTAAGTCATGTTCTAGTCTTTCAGACACATCATTGACTTCGTCTGCCTCGTCCAGTACTTGGAAAACCCGGTCTAAAGAAGACTTGGCGCTTTGCAATTGGCCAGCTAGCTGTGTTAGGTTTTGAATTGGCTGACTAACCTGCCAAACATATTGAACAAAAGCTTGCATATTCCCAATTGTTAATTGACCAGAAATAACTTGCAATCCACCAATAACTGCTACAAGTAAATAAGTCAAATCAGAAATCGCGTTCAAAACAGGCATCATCAAACCTGAAATAAAACTAGCCTTAAAACCTACTTCTTGAAGATTTTGTGTAATAGCTTCAAAGTCTTGACTGGAAGCCTCTTCTCTTCCGTAAAGTTTTAAAACATTAAAACCACTCAGATTCTCTTGGACAAAGCCATTCATTTCTCCCAAAATATCAGCCTGCTTTTTAAAGTAAGGTTGAGATTTCTTCAATATAAAGTTTGCCGCAAAATAGGTCAAAGGAATACTGATAATCACAAGCAGAGCAAGTGACAGGTTTAGATACAGAACCATAAACATAACCAAGGAAATAGTAAATACAGCATTCACTACTTGCAAAAAACTTTGTTGCAAGGCGTTTGATACTGTCTCTACATCACTAGTAAATCTGCCCAGTAAATCCCCAAACTGGTGCTTATCAAAATAAGATACGGGAATCTGATTAATTTTATGGCTGAGTTCATTTCTCAAATCCCGAATGGTATTTTGTACTGCATTGGTCATGAAATAGTTGGAATAGTAAGAACCGATTTCATAGAAGAGTGCTCGAACAAAGTACAAGACCATGACCCAACCAACATAACTGACATTAATGTGAGCTCCTTCAACTCCCTTAGCCATATCCAAAAGATTGCTAGTCAGTTCTGTAATTGCAAGCCCCAACACAAATGGCTCCAAAACACTCATAACGACACTAAGAATCTTGAGGAAAACAGCTAAAATGACAGATACTTTATAGACTTTTAAATAGCTCCATAAACGAGCAAAAGAATGTTTTTTCTCCATGTTTCCCTCCTATTCTTCTGTTAATGACTGACTGTTAAGCTGGGATTGGGCAATTTCTCGATAAATGGCATTGGATTCCATGAGTTCTTCATGTCTTCCCCGACCAACGATTTCACCCTTATCCAAAACGATAATTTGATCTGCATCCATAATCGTGCCAACCCGCTGGGCAACGATTAAAACCGTTGCATTCTGGGTTACTTCTTTCAAACGACGACGTAAGATAGCATCCGTCTTGTAGTCGAGAGCTGAAAACGAATCATCAAATATATATATATCCGGCTCTTTTACAACAGCACGAGCGATTGACAGACGTTGTTTTTGACCTCCAGAAAGATTGCTTCCTCCTTCAGCCAGGTGTGTTTCAAATCGCTCCTCACGACTTTCGATAAATTCTTTAGCTTGAGCCACATCTGCAGCTTGATTTAGTTCTTCATGACTGGCATCTTCTTTACCATACCTCAAGTTTTCTGCGATGGTACCTGTAAATAGCAGAGCTTTTTGGGGAATGAAACCAATCTTTTGACGCAAGGCTTTAAGTTGATAGTCTCGAACATCAACTCCATCTACCAAAATTTTCCCTAGAGTAACATCATAAAAACGTGGTATCAATTGTACTAAGGAAGACTTACCTGATCCTGTAGAACCAATAAAGGCAACAGTTTCACCAGGTTTGGCCTTGAAAGAAATATTATGAAGGACCGGGCTCTCCGTCTCCCCTGGATAAGCAAAGGTTACATTGTCAAACTCTAGATAACCATGGCTTTCAGTTTCAGTAATACCATCTTCATTAGGATTAATGGAGATAGGCATATCCATAACTTCCTTTAGACGCTCACTAGAGACGGCTGTTCTAGGATACATGGTAAAGAGACTTGATAAAAATAAGAAAGACAGTAAAGCATGAAAACTGTACTCAATAAAGGCAACCAAGTCACCAATTCTTAATTCACCACTTCCTAAAGGCTGCAAAGCAAACCAAACAATAGCGACAATCATGGCAATAATGATTTGAACAAATAAAGGTTCTGTTAATCCTGTCAGTTTGAACAATTTATTGGAATTGTCAGCATAGATTTCATTTTCTGAAGCAAAGCGCTCCTCTTGAAACTCTTCTCTTGCAAATGCACGAATGACCCGTAAACCTGTTAAATTTTCCCGAGCATATTGGTTAATTTTATCCAAAGTTTTTTGCTGCTTCTCTGATAGAGGACGTGTCTTAACAGCCACATACCAAACCACTACCGCCAAAAAAGGAAGGGAAATAGCGACAATCCAAGCCAAGGACGGACTTGTTAAAAAGATCATAAAAACACTTGAAAGCATCATCATGGGTGTAATAACCCCCATTTTTAAGCTCTGCTCAGCAAATTGCATGAGAACAAAAGCATCACTTGTAATCCGTGTCACTAGCGAAGACACACCAATCTGTTCATATTCATGATGAGAATACTCTTGTAGCTTAGCGTAAAGATCATTTCTCATATCACGAACCATACTAGTTGTTAATTTACCAGCCGCATAGGACAGGACAATTCTTCCAAAGACGCCTGCTACAATAACTAATAACATTATAAATGCCCAAAAATACAGACGACTGGTATCTCCTTGGTTAATCCCCTCATCAATCATACGAGCAAGAACTGTAGGAAGACCTAAATTTACAACGACAAAGAAAATCGCTCCTAGGAAATCCAATAAGAGCCATTTAGGATATCTTCTTAAATAAGACCAAATATATTTCATCTCTCCTCCTAAAAACCATTTTTAAACAATAAAAAAGCACTCTCCAGCACTTTTTCATACTCAACTGAAAAATTGAATTCTTTTGCTTCAATTCATCAATATTATACCAAAAGCTATCTCTTTTCTGCAAGAGGAATCTGAAGAAAACAAGAGCCTTTTTGATTTGAAAGTTTGTAGTTTTAATAAACCAACTCCTAGTGGCCATTCATTTAGCAAGCCATAAATCATTGAAAAAAGTGAGATTATAAATCTCACTTCGTTCACTATTTAGTTCGTTTAAACTTAGCATCTTTGAAGATTGCCAGAGTAGCTTTGTCAGCTTGACCAGATTCCAACTGAGAAAGATCCAATGTCAACACATCGCCTTCAATTTTGTACTTAACTTTGTCGTTGCCACCCTTTTCTGATTCAAGAGTTTTATTCTTTTGATCAACTTTTAATTTATAATCTTGATTTTTCTTATTGCCCAAAGCTTTAGCTTCAAGAGTTACTTTACCTTTGGTATCTTTGATTTCAATTGTCATTTTCAAAGAAAATTGATCAGCGTATTTTTCTGCTTCTTCACTTGAAGCGCCTTGCTCCTTAAGTGTGTTCTTAATAAAATCCTTAGAAGCTTCATAAACATAGGTTCCGTTGTCGCTCTTAGCAGCGCCTGAACATGCTACAAGGATAATAGCACCAATTGCAAAAATTGTAGCTAAAACAATACGTTTGATAGATTTCATTGTATACTCCTATAAATTTGATATTGCTATTATAACAAAAATTTCACTATCTAACAATAGCCCGAAAAGGAAAATTGATTTTAGGGAGTTTGAAAAATAAGTAATTAACCTTGATATAAAGAAACTCTTCAACGTAAATTTTACATTTACTAAACCTTTCTTTCAATACATTCTTCAAGATATTCTACCATACTTGGATAGATTTTTTTACAGGTTCCATATTTCCATTCATAAACAGAACCTTTTGTATCAACTAAGATTAGAAATCCATCAAATCCTAAATCTTCAAGAATAAACATATTCACTGGAAAATCAGGATAGGTTTCCCGAGCCTCAAGGGTTGATTTTACAACATTTAAATAATCTGGCCCATTTAAGCCCTGCCATTCAACTCCATAAAAATTGACAAGTCCAAACTCTTTTAAATACTCAATGAAGTCAGTTGGAAATTCTAGTGATAACTTATTTTGTGCTTCCACTATCTGTTCATTACTTGCGCCTTTTGTAGAAACTAGATCTGAGATTTTTTTCAATTCATTGGTAACATTTGTCATTATAATTCTTCTCCTCTCATTCTCCAATATTCTGCTTTTTCTTTTCTAAATTCTCCTCTATCAATTTGAGATGATTGAGGTGGAACTTCATGTAGATTACTATAGTTACTCTTGTGTTCATTGAAAGTTAACTCTGCCAATGGAGAGTCCTGTCTTTGACCGATATGATGTAATTCGACTGGTTTACCGTCTGCTAGGGGAGGCTTACCATCAAGCATCCGCTCCTTATTCGTTTTTCCTAATTCATCTAAGGTATCTTGTAAAGTCGTAGGGCTCTATGGCGCTAGATGTCGTTTTACAAATTGGCAAGAGACCTGTTTTAGTTCAAATTTTATCAAAGTATGTGGGATATGCCGGACATCATATTGGAAATGAAATCACTAAAATAAGGAATCCATTCAAGACAAAGAAGTAAACATGATATGGATAGGTTTTAGGAATTGATGTGAGTAAAGCAAACTCTGAAGTAGCTATTCTTATCAACGGACAAAATATACATGGTTACTACTCTATGCCCAATGGTACGATTGGATTTAATCACCTACTGAAAGACCTGAAAACAGAGCAACACAACAGATATTATATTCCAAGCTACGGGTGTCTATTCTCACCGTCCTCAAGCATTTCTAGATAATAATGGATACGCTTATATACGTCTTAACCTTCTGGAAGCTAAAAACAGTTGAATAGTCTGGGAGCACGGAAAATAGATAAAATTGATGTAGACAAATTAGCTTCCTCACAAATTTGTCTTAAATCGTAAAACAACTTATAGTGACCCCAGCCGATTCTATCAGAATCTGACAGAAGATATCGTCAGGCCTAAGAAAATAGGTTACACAAGGTTCTTCAAGTTTCCTTCCCAGAACTCGAGAACTTGCTCTCTATACCTACAGGATAGCAATATTGGAATCTCTTGACGGTCTTCCCAACCAAACAATATCTTTATTAATATTGATCTCGAACTCTTTTAATCTGGTGATTATCTGGCACAGGAACATATTACCAAGCGTAGTAATCCTTACACTAGAAAAATCCTATATAAATATATTCATAACATCGCTTCAGCTAGTCACACCAATCCATATCACATTGCAGACTTCTATGAGAATCAAAACCACCAGTGTAAACTGGTGGTTTGTTCTGCGGCTGTAAGCCGCTTCTACCGGTCAGGGGTAAAAGCCCGCCGAAATAGCTTCCTCGCGCACCACTTTCCCGAGCAGGTACTTAAGCACCTTGACTTACTTTCTCCTATTCATTTCGCCAGTAAACGGATCTACTGCCTCGAATAAAGTAAGCTGGTCTACTACTCTGTCTTCTTGTAATTGATTTTGAATATATTCAGCTATCACTTTCTGATTACGGCCTACCGTATCTACATAATAGCCTCTGCACCAAAACTTTCGATTCTCATATTTGTATTTTAAATTCGCATGCTTATCAAAAATCATCAAGCTGCTATTTCCCTTTAAATATCCCATGAAATCCGAAACACTGAGTTTGGGCGGGATACTGACAAGCATATGAATATGATCGAAACAAGCATTGGCTTAATGGATGGTCACACCTTTTCACTCACATAAGTCACGTATGATTTTTCCGATACTAGCTTTATATCTGCCGTAAATGATTTGACGACGATACTTTGGTATATTATAAACTTTCATTAGCCTCTCTCATGAGATATCTCCTTTGTGATGTTTAGTAGTGGCGGGGAAACCACTTCTATCTTATCAGTTTAGGAGGTTCTTTTCTTACCACGCTAAAAGCTATCCGGAACCACTAGCATAGCTAGTGGTTTTCAAGAGACAACAAAGAAGACAATCGCAGACGACTTTAACTAAGCCACATGCGATTGTCTTAATACATCAACTCATCAGGATAATGTATTACCTTGTAATGCATAACAAACTTTACAACTATACTTCAACTTAAAATCATTAAAGTCAACTATGCCCTATCATTGTAACAGCTCGAACTTATCCTTAAAATATTACCTTAATACTCAATGAGAATATATTTTGAACTGGAAATCCGCATTACCCTTGACAAATAGTAGAAAAGAATCTAAATATTTCTCTTATTTATGTATCCATAGAAAAAAATTAGTCTTCTTTTTTCTTGCGAGACACAAGTCCAAATCCGCTCATCAAACCAAGTACTCCTAGAGTTGCCAAAGCTGCATGATCTTCCGTACCAGTATTAGGTAATTCTTTGGTTGCTTTAGTAGTTGGAGATTGCTCAGTCGGTTTTTGTTGAGGGGCAGTAACAACTTTTTCGTAGACATGTTCTGTGTCGCCGTTTGGAAGTTTCTTAGTCTCTACGAAGCGGTAGCCTGGGATATCTTTCTTAGGTTGTTCGCCGTCTTCGGTTGGATAACCTGGAATGTCATTGCCTTCCTTATCCTTATGACTAGTCTTAACCTTCTCATAAACGTGTTCTGTGTCGCCGTTTGGAAGTTTCTTAGTCTCTACGAAGCGGTAACCTGGGATATCTTTCTTAGGTTGTTCGCCGTCTTCGG
>NZ_JAQFJC010000016.1:0-9950 GCF_030439935.1 Streptococcus sp. SG1
CCCTCGACCATAGAAGACCTTATGGGTAACACCACCTTTAATATGTTGCAAATTAACGATTTCAGGCCTGTTGAAAATGTCAAATGCCAAATCAAAACGAGACAAACGTACCGTCAATGAATTCAATCTGGCAAAGTACATTAATTGCCTCCAAACTTTCATTCCATCAAATTCTTTTAAAGTATTAGGATTGAAATCAATTCGAATCAATTGTTCACCTCCATAAGTGGATAATTGGAAAAATATAATATTGATTGAATCATACTCATTAAAATCCTTAGCTAAAGTAAAGACATCATCTCGCACGTTATCATGTATTTCAAATGAGTCAACTCTTGTACTTATTGCCTGTTTCAGATTTTTGAAAATTCGTCTTAGGGAACCAGTGTCTGTATCCCAGATAACCGTTAATCTATCAATACTGACATCTAACCTCTGTACTAATTCTCCTATTTCACATCGTTCTTGAATGCTTCTTAAATCTTGTATAGAAACCAACAAAATTGTCCCCCCTTCTTTTAGATTTTTTAGGCCTCAGAAACACCGTCAAATCAACGTTTGATCGTTCCGTCGTTCTTTGGACGTTGTCCTAAGTGTACCTTTTTGCTGGCTGTTAGAATAGCCAGCTTTTGCTTGGCTAGAAATTGTCTGGACGGCAGCCTGCAGGACTTCGCCTGACTTCCCGTCAGGCTCGTCCCTTGCCCTTGTCCACACAATTTCTAGCTCCAAGGCTTCGAATAGTCATCAGTCATAGTCATAGTCATAGTCTCGTCCTCAAATTCCTCCTCACTCACTATTCCTAAACATATGAGTTATTTGTATCGTTTATAACTTATTTGTAAGTTATAAATATATTTTATAAAAAATATTTTGAGTAGTCAACTAAAAACTTGATTTGTAAGTTTATAGGTGATAGAATAAGTTTAAAATACAACATAGGAGTTTATCATGACCTTTATTATTCAAAATTTTGGACCCAATTTGGCACGACTACGCATAGAAAAAGGAGTAAGTCAAACTCAACTTGCGGAAGATTTAGGAATCGGTAAACAGTCCATCTCTGATTACGAAAAACAAAAAAGCTATCCTACCTTTGCAAATTTGGATAAGATAGCAGAATATTTTAATGCAACTCCAACCCAACTATTTGGAACTAGTAAAGAGATTGAGTTAGAAAAGAGTGTTCTTGAATCTAATGAATACTCTGATAAAGTAAGTGAGATTTTAAAAGCTGTCAAATACATCGAAGATTTTCTAGAAACTGATGGACAGTACTTAGAGGATTTACTTTACTTAACAAGAGGCAACCAACTATACACAGAAGATGGAGATGAGTTGTATATTGATCCAACTTCTCAGAAAAGAACACTTCATAACCAATATGAACCTGGTTTTATTGAAGCAAGGGATAAATCTCCACTAGAACTCTTAATTGAAAATAAGGAATTGTTTGATAAATAGAAAAAGCGAGGATAACCTCGCTTCAGATTGAAGTTAAAATCTTTAGAAGACACTTTTATAAGGACTTTGTCTTCAATCTGTGAAAAGGAGTGAAAACTCCTTTTCTTTTTGTAAGTCAGACTGAAACTTCCAAATTGTTTATTTATTTTATTGACATTTTCTATAAAAATAAGTACAATAGTTTTATTAGAAACTATACTATATAGGGGGTATTGAAATGAAATTTTCTAATCGTTTACTGCTATTCCTTGCAGGAGTTGTTTTTGTCCTTTTAGGACTTTTCCTATTTACAAACCCAGTAGCTAATCTTGTTGCTTACAGCTGGTGGATTTCATTTGGTTTACTGGTTTCTTCTATAGCAGCTATTTTAGGCTATTTCTCTGCACCAAAAGAGCTTCGCTCACCTGTTTATCTTTTCCAAGGATTTGTTAGTCTTCTCTTAGCTCTTTACCTCGTTGCTTATGGCTTTGTGACCCTGCCGGTCGTCATTCCGACCATTGTAGGAATTTGGTTAATTGTAGAAGCCATTATTGCTTTCTTTAAAGGCAATCGTCTAAGATTGATTTTCCCTATTATTGGTAGCAATATCATGTGGGTAGCCTTGCTTGAATTTTTACTAGGTCTAGTGATTCTGTTCAATCCAGTGGCTACAGGTGTCTTTGTCGTTTATGTCATTGCCTTTTCATTTTTAGTTACTGGCTTCACCTACATTATTGAGGCCTTTCGTAAATAGTCTAGTTGCTATTTCTATCGCATTCAAAAAAGCTGGGAAATCATATTCTCAGCTTTTTCGTCTCTTTAATTATCACTTTTTCGCATTCCATTCTACGTAGAAATTTGTTTTTCCATTTTATTCTCCAATTTGATCTCGCACTGACATTTATTTATAACAAAACTATATATCTAGAATAGCATAATCATTAGGTATTATAGGTTTTCAAACAAAATACGAGTCTTCGTTTTTGCCCCGCTTTTGCCCCATTTTTAAATCCTGACATTGAAAATACCTAAAAGTATTTCCCTAAAATCAGCTATATTTCAACATTTTTGTTTATTTTCAATATGAAAAGTTCTTACAAATCCATGCAGGGGGCATAGAAATAGAAAAAAAGCCTTGATTTTCAAGGCTTTTTTGCTTAAATTTTTAGGATATTCTGAATCTAATATAGATGAAATTCTTTTCTCATAACAAAAAAACGCTACATAGCGTTTTTTTTGTTATTCTTAGTTACTCATCTAGTCGAATAAACATCATTGCGTTAAGCAAAGAAATGAGTGCGACTGTATTAATATTATTGGAATAGATCAGTCTCTTGTTCTCAATTGGTGGAATAATAAAATTAGAAATAATAATGTCGAAAGGTGATTCTTTTAAAGAATCAATTGATAGTTCTAATTTATTCCATACTTCAAGTTCAAAATTGTTACTGCAATAGTAAGAAAGTGTCTCTGCTACTGATTTTGCATGATACTGATCAAAATTACTCATGACCAAAACCTTTAATTTAGGTTGATTTTGTAAAAGATTTAGCACTAAGTGTTTGCTATGGGTGATAAAAGTATAGGTCAAATGATTGACTTTCATTGAATTACGATCCATATCCAAAGTCTCTAGGTAATGTTCAATCCCTTCTTTTACCTCTGAAACAAATCGAGGGAAAATATTTTGAAAGTTCTTGATTGTATTGCCTTTTTGATCAAATAAGATAAACTCTGTCGATAATTCTTGGCGATGCAGATGTGCCGTATTATGCAGATGCCAGATCAGATTGTCCTTATTGTCTACTTGAAGATTATACTCTCTTGATACCTGATCCACTAAATCTCCCAATAACTGATACGATTTTTTTACATAGCTGTCTGTTTTTGCATAGTTCAAGAAAACTTCTTCATCTATGAAAAACATTTTTTGAAAATAGGATACAAATAGTTGACCGATCACTTCTTTATTCAGAGAGATATGATATTCAGAATCAAAGCTCGCTACAATGTCTTCGATTCCTTCTGCCTGCATGAAAGATTCTAACAATTGATTGTTAAAAGAATTTTTCTCAACTTCCAAGAAATGACCAAACTTTATTCGGTATAAATTCGTAACAAGGAGCAACTTTAACATTCGTTGAGTTGCGAAATTGACTGGAAAGGCAGTTTCTTTATAGACCAGCGCTAAAAGCTTACACAAAGGTTCTACTGAAAAATCTTCAAAGGGCCATTCAAGGAAATAATATTTCTCTGAAAAATACTGGGCAAAAAAGTAACGGATATCGATCTCATTTCCAGTAATTCGAACTGGATTGAGACTGATTTCAAAACGATATTGTTTCTTAATAATTTTATTAATATGACTGATGATACGGTAAAACGAGGATGAACTGATGTAAAACTCTTTACAAATACTCTTAGCATCACATCCTTCATTAAAGAAGACAAATTCTAAAATTGAAAAGTGAGTTGAATGTTTAAAAAAATGGTGATAAACCATCTCAATATCACTATCATCGGTATTAATGATACGGATACCATTTGTAGAGGAATGAAATATCAAGTCAGGAAAAGCAGACCTGACATGGGACAAGTCATCTTTTACAGAACGTTCTGTACAGTGTAATAATTCTGCTAACTCAGAAATATGAAACCATCGTTTGTTTTCAAATAGCAATTCTAATAATTCTAATTGTCTGTGACTTTTTTTAGACAGTAATTCTCGCATTAAAAATGTTATCTTTCTTTATAATATAGTGTTTATATTGTCATGCAATTATACCATATTGTGTATATTTAAACTAATCCAATAACTCAAAAATATATGAGAAATCATATTGTTTTTCTATCAAAACCCTATGAAATAAACGTTTTATTGTTTTTATGTATCTTAGATACATAAAAGCGATGATAAAAGTAAGCTGAATTATTATGTTTCAAAGTTGGAAAATTATATAATCATATTAATCAAAAGATTTGAATTTTGATTTAGTAAATTTAGAAAGGAGAATCGATATGCTTTGGTCTATTATTGTCGGAGGTGTTATTGGTCTTATTGCTGGATCAATCACTAAAAAAGGTGGCTCTATGGGTGTTATTGCAAATATTGTTGCAGGTTTAATCGGTTCAACTGTCGGTCAATCACTTTTGGGAACTTGGGGTCCTAGTTTGGCTGGTATGGCCTTGCTTCCTTCTATCATTGGTGCAGTTATTGTAGTAGCTGTTGTATCATTTTTTGTAGGTAAAAAGGCATAAATTGTCTTTTTACTTTCAGAATACAATTTAAAACTTAATGATGTGAGGATTCAATATGTCAAAATCAAGAAAAATACTTTTTCTCATACTATGTATTTTAATCTTGACGATTTTGATTCCTGTTTTGCTAGATTTTCATAAAGTTAGCGGTCTGGGGCTTCAACTATTTACCTGGAAGTTGTTCACTTGGAAGCAAATTCCTTTTGTAGGATACTATCTTTCTAGATATGTCTTTTGGGGCACTGTGGTTTTAGCAAGCTTAATCTTACTACTGATGTTAGTGATAGTTTTTTATCCTAAGAGACGTTTAGAAATTCAGCTAGCTGATGCGGATGGGAAACTGATGCTGAAAAATTCAGCGATTGAAGGATTTGTTCGTAGTCTGGTAACAGATCACGATTTAATTAAAGATCCTACAGTTTCAGTAAATAGCCGTAAAAACAAATGCATGGTGTCCGTTAAAGGGGCAATCGTTCCTTCGGAAAACATTATCAAGAGAAGTCAGTTGATTCAAGAAGAAATTGCGTCTGGATTGACAGAATTCTTCGGAATCAATCATAATGTCAAGCTTAAAATCTCTGTCTCAGACTTCAAGCCAAAAGAAGTGGCTAAAAAAACTACTAGTCGTGTAAAGTAAGGAAGTGAAAAATGGAATGGTTTAAAAAATATCAATATCCAATCTTGTCTGGATTAGCAGGCATTATTCTAGCGTGTTTTATCCTATCCTTTGGCTTCTTTAAGACTCTATTTGTCTTGATTTGCGCTACTCTAGGGGCAGGAATCGGATATTATATTCAAAACAAAAATATATTTAAATAAGAATAAAGGAGTTTAACATGTCAAATAAAGATGTTAAAGATGTTGCAAAAAAAGAAGTTGCTCAAGCAGCTCACGAAGTAAAAGGTGAATTGACTTATGATGATAAGGTCATTCAAAAAATTATTGGCCTTTCTTTAGAGAAAGTTTCAGGTTTGCTGGCTATTGACGGTGGCTTCTTCTCTAACTTAGCAGATAAATTGATTAACACTGATAATGTCACTAACGGTGTTAATGTCGAAGTTGGTAAAGAACAAGTAGCTGTTGACTTGAATGTAGTAGTTGAATATCAAAAGAATGTTCCTGCATTATACGACGAAATCAAGAAAGTTGTTGTGGAAGAAGTTTCTAAGATGACTGACTTAGAAGTTGTTGAAGTCAATGTTAATGTTGTTGATATCAAAACTAAAGAACAGCATGAAGCTGATTCAGTTAGTCTTCAAGACCGAGTAACAGATATTGCAGAATCAACAGGCGAATTTGCTTCAGAGCAATTCGAAAAAGCAAAATCTGGTATTAGCGGTGGTTTCTCAGCTGTTCAAGAAAAAGTTGGTGATGGTGTGGAGGCTGTTAAAGACGCTACTTCTAAGGAAAAAACTCGCGTTCATTAATACTAGAACTACGAAAAGAGATTTTTATTTTATTTCTTTTCTATAAATAAAATACTTAAAAACTCATAATGGAGGTAAAGATTATGTCTACAGAAGAAAAATTCAACCAAGCTAAAGGTTCTGTTAAAGAAGGACTAGGAAAATTAACTGGTGATAAAAAAACAGAAAAAGAAGGGGCTGCTGAAAAAGTAGTTTCTAAAGTTAAAGAAGTCGCTGAAGATGCCAAAGATGCTGTCGAAGGCGCAATCGAAGGCGTTAAAAATATGATTAATAAAGATGACAAATAAAGCTAAGAGTTAATTTCTCTTGCAAAACATCTTTGTAATTTATAATAGTAAAAAGAGAGTGGGACAGAAATCGGTAATTCGTTAGAATTCGATTTCGTCGTCCCACCTCCGCACAGTTGAGTAGGGCTGTAAAAGCTGATGGAATCAGCGTAGTAGAGCCCACTCAACCACTGCGTCATGCTCGACAATCCAAAGACAATTGAGAGGCTAGGACTTTTATCCCAGCCTCTTTTTCATTTCTCTTGCAACAAACGGTGATTTGATTACTTATTTTTAGTCTCCGTTTCACTCTTTTCCTTATCAATCTTTTGAAGATCCTGATCATTCTTATATTGAATAATAAATTCTACTACTTCTTTTTCAGTCAATCGATCATTGGATAATTGTGAAATTTGAATTGAAATATTTTGCAAACCATAGTCATTTTGCTTACTAATGAGGTTTTTTAATTCCTCGTCAGAAAGATGTTTTCCTGAAATAGTTAACTTTAGTGTATTATTTTCTTTGATAAAGTTCTTTTTTAGTACTGTCTGCTCTTTAAACTGATCAGATAAGTATTTATTTATAGATTCATTAATTAGTGTTTCTCTAACTAATGTAGCTGCTGAAACCAAACTGGGAATAATAAGAATAAGCGAAACTAGAATTAATATTTTTCTCATTTTATAAGCTTCTTGATTATGTTTAATGTAATGATTTTTTACCATAGTTAAGCTTGTTCCAATATAGGTAGCAATCATGATAAAGCTACAATTAATGAAAAATAAATAAGATGCACCTAGCATGAACTTAAAATTTCCTGTTGCTATAGAATAACCAACAGTGCACACAGGAGGCATAAGAGCCGTTGCAATAGCCACTCCAGGTACAATATTATTTGCTTCTTTTTTTCGTGCCCCTATAACTCCAGCCAACCCTCCAACAAAAGCTATAACAACATCCCAAATTGTTGGAGAAGTTCTAGCAATAATTTCTGTACTTGCATAAGAAATAGGAGAAATTAGAAAATAAACTGTCGATGCTATAAGACTCAACGAAACTTGAATAAACAAAATTTTAAACGACTTTCTGAGCAGATTCATATCCAATATCGCTAGCGAAAAACCAATCCCAAGAATGGGTGTCATTAGCGGAGAAATTAACATTGCACCAATGATAACTGGAGTAGAATCCATGTTTAAGCCAATAGATGCAATCAACATTGCGCATAACAAAATAGCTAAATCACTTCTTGTTAAATCTAGATCATCATAGACCTTATTTCTAAATTCTGTTAAAGAATAAAGCTTGTCATCCTGTAAAATTTTTCTCAAAACAGCATTCCTCATATTAATGTTTTCCAAAGTATAAATCCACTCTAATTAATGAATGAAATTTGCAATATTGACAAAAAATATAGAAAGTGGTTTATACTAGTAAATATTTTAACATACAATTTGATAAATTTATTATTAACTTATTGCCCATACCATCCTAAATTTTAACTTTTTCCAATCTCCAATTATAGAAGCTCAACGATTATAATGTAGCACAAACGATACGCACTAAAATTTTTCAAACTTTAAGGAACCAATCTATTAGTAAACAATTGTTTAAAATCTATCTAGAATAAGAAAGACGCAACCACCTAAAACACGCTGATAAAAATAAACATTCTATTCATGCCTCACTTTCGCCTCATTTTGAAATAATCAGATTTAAAATCACTTAAAGTATCTTCTGAAAATCACTTACATTTCAATATTTTTGATTATTTTCAAGATGAAAAAGCCTCCCAAATTCATGTAGGGGGCATCTAAATCAACAGGAAAAAGCCTTGATTTACAAGGCTTTTTTGCTTGTCTATAACTGATTTGCCCCATCATTTGCCCCACATTTTTTTATGAGCAATCTTTCCAAACATCTCTAATTTGATTAAATTCTTCAAAAATTTTCTCTTCTAAAGTGTGTCCATATACTTCTACTAACATTGAAATATCTCTATGTCCTAGAATTTTTGCAATAACTCCAAGGTCAAATCCTTTGTGCCAGAGGTAGCTTCCATAGGTATGACGTGCTCCTTTTGTCGTGATAATTGGATAAATATCTAATTCATTTAAAAGAACACTCAAAGCTTTATTGACACTTGCAATGTCTGGTACCAAGTGAATATATCCATAATGCTGAAAAATCATTTTATACCTATTCTTGATTCCTAGCTCTTTATTAGCCTTCTCCTGTTCAATTTTTAGGACTTGTAATATCTTAATACATTCTTCGTCTATCGGTACCATCCGAATAGACGTTTTATTTTTTGGAGGGACAAATTTATGAGAAAGGGTATTAAACCTCCTATATGTTTTTAGCAGCCCTCTGTCAAAGTCAACTTCATTCCAAGTTAACGCTATTAATTCTCCAAACCTCATGCCTGTTTTTAATAGAAAATAGACGATATAAGGAACAATTGAACGTTGGTAATCAAATTTTTTCTTTACTGCTAAAAGTAAATCCAGATAGTCCTTTTCTGTATGTAAATATTTCTCTTCTGTCATCTGTTGTTCTTTGGATGAAAATAACTCGACATGTTGTGTAAAATCATCAATTAGAACTTTGTCAGCAATTGCCATTTGGATGCTCTGATGAATCCCAGTATTCAATCTACCAAGAAAATTTCTACCAACTGTTTGCCCATACTTATTCATAATTCTTTGGTAGTCACTCGCACGAATTTGAGTGACTTTTTTATTTCCAAATAATCTTTCAATTGTGTTTTTACGGAGAAGATATTTTCTCTTTGTCTCTTCCGACCTACTACTCGGTAGAATTTTTAGTTCAAGCCATTCTTGATACAGATCTACAAGAGAAATATCTCTAGAAATTCTTTTTCCTAAACGAAGTTCTTGCAGAATCGGTTCAGCTTCTGACTCTGCAAGTTTTTTTGTTTTAAAACCGCTATTATGAGCAACAGTTTTTCCTTCGCTACGAATTTCATAGGTCCATAAATTACTATCTCCTCGCTTTCGATAACGAACACTTGCCATATTACGCCACCTCTGTTCCCAGAATCTCATTTACAACACTTTTTGGAACAACCATCAAACGTTTGCGATTATAAAATGTATAGCCTCGTGATACAAGTAATTCTCTCGCCTGATGAATGATATCATTTGCTGTATGAGGGCGATAGCCCATTTCAATTAATTCTTTGTTACTAATTAAATTATTGTCCATAGTTATCCTCCTTATTTATTTTCTAAATTCAGAAACTCACCTACAAGTAGTTGTAATTCTGCATTTAATTTAGGGAGGTTCTGTATTAATACTTCTTTTAATTCTTCCGCAAATTGGTTCGTTTCTTCTCTCAATAGTTTACGGACTCTTGTTTTTTTCTTTTTGATGCTGTCTGATTTTAAATTTGGAAAAGCCAATGATAACAGTTCAGGATTGTTGACAAAGATAATTGTAAATGCTCTTTGCTCCACTCGAATATGATCTAGCTTATAAAATCCGAAATTATCAAGTCGATTCATAATATCTTGGACCATCTCCTCACCAATCG
>NZ_JAQFJC010000017.1:0-5094 GCF_030439935.1 Streptococcus sp. SG1
TGCTAAGCGACTACCATATCTCACAGGGGGCAACCCCCAACTACTTCCGGCGTTCTAGGGCTTAACTGCTGTGTTCGGCATGGGTACAGGTGTATCTCCTAGGCTATCGTCACTTAACTATTGAGTATCTAATCTACTCAAAATTGAATAACTACTCATTTCTAACAATACTTTTTGAACGCTGCGCTCAATGAAAATTGGATAAGTCCTCGAGCTATTAGTATTAGTCCGCTCCATGTGTCACCACACTTCCACTCCTAACCTATCAACCTGATCTTCTCTCAGGGCTCTTACTAACTTGCGTTATGGGAAATCTCATCTTGAGGTGGGTTTCACACTTAGATGCTTTCAGCGTTTATCCCTTCCCTACATAGCTACCCAGCGATGCCTTTGGCAAGACAACTGGTACACCAGCGGTAAGTCCACTCTGGTCCTCTCGTACTAGGAGCAGATCCTCTCAAATTTCCTACGCCCGCGACGGATAGGGACCGAACTGTCTCACGACGTTCTGAACCCAGCTCGCGTGCCGCTTTAATGGGCGAACAGCCCAACCCTTGGGACCGACTACAGCCCCAGGATGCGACGAGCCGACATCGAGGTGCCAAACCTCCCCGTCGATGTGAACTCTTGGGGGAGATAAGCCTGTTATCCCCAGGGTAGCTTTTATCCGTTGAGCGATGGCCCTTCCATGCGGAACCACCGGATCACTAAGCCCGACTTTCGTCCCTGCTCGAGTTGTAGCTCTCGCAGTCAAGCTCCCTTATACCTTTACACTCTGCGACTGATTTCCAACCAGTCTGAGGGAACCTTTGGGCGCCTCCGTTACCTTTTAGGAGGCGACCGCCCCAGTCAAACTGCCCGTCAGACACTGTCTCCGATAGGGATCACCTATCCGGGTTAGAGTGGCCATAACACAAGGGTAGTATCCCAACAGCGCCTCCATCGAAACTGGCGTCCCGATCTCGTAGGCTCCTACCTATCCTGTACATGTGGCACAGACACTCAATATCAAACTGCAGTAAAGCTCCATGGGGTCTTTCCGTCCTGTCGCGGGTAACCTGCATCTTCACAGGTACTAAAATTTCACCGAGTCTCTCGTTGAGACAGTGCCCAAATCATTACGCCTTTCGTGCGGGTCGGAACTTACCCGACAAGGAATTTCGCTACCTTAGGACCGTTATAGTTACGGCCGCCGTTTACTGGGGCTTCAATTCATACCTTCGCGTTACCGCTAAGCACTCCTCTTAACCTTCCAGCACCGGGCAGGCGTCACCCCCTATACATCATCTTACGATTTAGCAGAGAGCTGTGTTTTTGATAAACAGTTGCTTGGGCCTATTCACTGCGGCTGACCTAAATCAGCACCCCTTCTCCCGAAGTTACGGGGTCATTTTGCCGAGTTCCTTAACGAGAGTTCTCTCGCTCACCTGAGGCTACTCGCCTCGACTACCTGTGTCGGTTTGCGGTACGGGTAGAGTATGATACATCGCTAGAAGCTTTTCTTGGCAGTGTGACATCACTAACTTCGCTACTAAACTTCGCTCCCCATCACAGCTCAACGTTACAGGTATAAGCATTTGACTCATACCACGCCTCACTGCTTAGACAGACTCTTCCAGTCGTCTGCTTTAGTTAGCCTACTGCGTCCCTCCATCACTTCATACTCTAGTACAGGAATATCAACCTGTTGGCCATCGGATACACCCTTCGGTCTCTCCTTAGGTCCCGACTAACCCAGGGCGGACGAGCCTTCCCCTGGAAACCTTAGTCTTACGGTGGACAGGATTCTCACCTGTCTTTCGCTACTCATACCGGCATTCTCACTTCTATGCGTTCCAGCGCTCCTCACGGTACACCTTCTCCACACATAGAACGCTCTCCTACCATCCCCTAAGGGATCCACAGCTTCGGTAAATTGTTTTAGCCCCGGTACATTTTCGGCGCAGGGTCACTCGACTAGTGAGCTATTACGCACTCTTTGAATGAATAGCTGCTTCTAAGCTAACATCCTAGTTGTCTGTGCAACCCCACATCCTTTTCCACTTAACAATTATTTTGGGACCTTAGCTGGTGGTCTGGGCTGTTTCCCTTTCGACTACGGATCTTAGCACTCGCAGTCTGACTGCCGACCATAATTCATTGGCATTCGGAGTTTATCTGAGATTGGTAATCCGGGATGGACCCCTCACCCAAACAGTGCTCTACCTCCAAGAATCTTGATGTCGACGCTAGCCCTAAAGCTATTTCGGAGAGAACCAGCTATCTCCAAGTTCGTTTGGAATTTCTCCGCTACCCACAAGTCATCCAAGCACTTTTCAACGTGCCCTGGTTCGGTCCTCCAGTGCGTTTTACCGCACCTTCAACCTGCTCATGGGTAGGTCACATGGTTTCGGGTCTACGTCATGATACTATTGCGCCCTATTCAGACTCGGTTTCCCTACGGCTCCGTCTCTTCAACTTAACCTCGCATCATAACGTAACTCGCCGGTTCATTCTACAAAAGGCACGCTCTCACCCATTAACGGGCTCGAACTTGTTGTAGGCACACGGTTTCAGGTTCTATTTCACTCCCCTCCCGGGGTGCTTTTCACCTTTCCCTCACGGTACTGGTTCACTATCGGTCACTAGGGAGTATTTAGGGTTGGGAGATGGTCCTCCCAGATTCCGACGGGATTTCTCGTGTCCCGCCGTACTCAGGATACTGCTAGGTACAGAATCTATTTAAAATACGAGGCTCTTACTCTCTTTGGCTGACTTTCCCAAGTCATTCTTCTATAAATTCTGAGTCCACATTGCAGTCCTACAACCCCGAAGAGTAAACTCTTCGGTTTGCCCTCCTGCCTCTTCGCTCGCCGCTACTAAGGCAATCGCTTTTGCTTTCTCTTCCTGCAGCTACTTAGATGTTTCAGTTCACTGCGTCTTCCTCCTCATATCCTTAACAGATATGGGTAACAGGCATCTACCTGTTGGGTTCCCCCATTCGGATATCCACGGATCGTCGCTTACTTACAGCTCCCCGAGGCATTTCGTCGTTTGTCACGTCCTTCTTCGGCTCCTAGTGCCAAGGCATCCACCGTGCGCCCTTACTAACTTAACCTTATTTTTGACCTTTCAGTCTTAAACTCATTAATATTCACAGCGTTTCGGTTTATTTCTTGTTACTATTTGATATAGTTATTCAATTTTCAATGGACTAGTTTGGAACTGAACGTTCCAATGGAGCCTAGCGGGATCGAACCGCTGACCTCCTGCGTGCAAAGCAGGCGCTCTCCCAGCTGAGCTAAGGCCCCACAAGACCTCTCAAAACTAAACAAGACTCCATCGTGCATTCCGTTTTTCCTTAGAAAGGAGGTGATCCAGCCGCACCTTCCGATACGGCTACCTTGTTACGACTTCACCCCAATCATCTATCCCACCTTAGGCGGCTGGCTCCTAAAAGGTTACCTCACCGACTTCGGGTGTTACAAACTCTCGTGGTGTGACGGGCGGTGTGTACAAGGCCCGGGAACGTATTCACCGCGGCGTGCTGATCCGCGATTACTAGCGATTCCGACTTCATGTAGGCGAGTTGCAGCCTACAATCCGAACTGAGACTGGCTTTAAGAGATTAGCTTGCCGTCACCGACTTGCGACTCGTTGTACCAGCCATTGTAGCACGTGTGTAGCCCAGGTCATAAGGGGCATGATGATTTGACGTCATCCCCACCTTCCTCCGGTTTATTACCGGCAGTCTCGCTAGAGTGCCCAACTGAATGATGGCAACTAACAATAAGGGTTGCGCTCGTTGCGGGACTTAACCCAACATCTCACGACACGAGCTGACGACAACCATGCACCACCTGTCACCGATGTACCGAAGTAAAACTCTATCTCTAGAGCGGGCATCGGGATGTCAAGACCTGGTAAGGTTCTTCGCGTTGCTTCGAATTAAACCACATGCTCCACCGCTTGTGCGGGCCCCCGTCAATTCCTTTGAGTTTCAACCTTGCGGTCGTACTCCCCAGGCGGAGTGCTTAATGCGTTAGCTGCGGCACTAAGCCCCGGAAAGGGCCTAACACCTAGCACTCATCGTTTACGGCGTGGACTACCAGGGTATCTAATCCTGTTCGCTCCCCACGCTTTCGAGCCTCAGCGTCAGTTACAGACCAGAGAGCCGCTTTCGCCACCGGTGTTCCTCCATATATCTACGCATTTCACCGCTACACATGGAATTCCACTCTCCCCTTCTGCACTCAAGTTAAACAGTTTCCAAAGCGTACTATGGTTAAGCCACAGCCTTTAACTTCAGACTTATCTAACCGCCTGCGCTCGCTTTACGCCCAATAAATCCGGACAACGCTCGGGACCTACGTATTACCGCGGCTGCTGGCACGTAGTTAGCCGTCCCTTTCTGGTAAGATACCGTCACAGTGTGAACTTTCCACTCTCACACCCGTTCTTCTCTTACAACAGAGCTTTACGATCCGAAAACCTTCTTCACTCACGCGGCGTTGCTCGGTCAGACTTTCGTCCATTGCCGAAGATTCCCTACTGCTGCCTCCCGTAGGAGTCTGGGCCGTGTCTCAGTCCCAGTGTGGCCGATCACCCTCTCAGGTCGGCTATGTATCGTCGCCTAGGTGAGCCGTTACCTCACCTACTAGCTAATACAACGCAGGTCCATCTGGTAGTGGTGCAATTGCACCTTTCAATTAATTATCATGCAATAATTAATATTATGCGGTATTAGCTATCGTTTCCAATAGTTATCCCCCGCTACCAGGCAGGTTACCTACGCGTTACTCACCCGTTCGCAACTCACAGTCTATGGTGTAGCAAGCTACGGTATAAACTGTGCGTTCTACTTGCATGTATTAGGCACGCCGCCAGCGTTCGTCCTGAGCCAGGATCAAACTCTCATTTAAGCGTTTGAGTCTTACTCATTTCTGTCCACTGACAGATTTATTTTTCGTTCTTTGACAGGTCACATATCTCTATGTCACCCTGCACTTGGTTCGTCTTGTTCAGTTTTCAAAGGTCTTTGCCTCCCTCGGAGACAACTATCTTAGTATATCATCTACTCGCTAAACTGTCAACTACTTTTTTGAACTTTTTTTA
>NZ_JAQFJC010000018.1:0-1080 GCF_030439935.1 Streptococcus sp. SG1
GCGAATCCGCGTCAACCAGCGCTTCAGTAAGTGCAAGCGAGTCCGCATCGACTAGCGCATCTGTTTCAGCAAGTACGTCCGCTTCCACGAGCGCATCTGTAAGTGCGAGTGAGTCCGCGTCGACGAGCGCGTCTGTTTCTGCCAGCGAATCCGCGTCAACCAGCGCTTCAGTAAGTGCAAGCGAGTCCGCATCGACTAGCGCATCTGTTTCAGCAAGTACGTCCGCTTCCACGAGCGCATCTGTAAGTGCGAGTGAGTCCGCGTCGACGAGTGCATCTGTATCTGCAAGCGAGTCCGCATCGACGAGCGCTTCAGTATCTGCGAGTGAGTCCGCATCCACGAGTGCATCCGTAAGTGCGAGCGAGTCAGCATCTACGAGTGCATCTGTATCAGCAAGCGAATCGGCCTCAACGAGCGCATCGGTAAGTGCTAGTGAATCAGCCTCCACGAGTGCGTCTGTATCTGCGAGTGAATCAGCATCTACGAGTGCGTCTGTTTCAGCAAGTATGTCCGCCTCAACGAGTGCATCTGTATCAGTCAGCGAATCCACGTCTACGAGCGCCTCTGTGTCTGCAAACGAGTCCGCATCGACGAGTGCCTCAGTAAGTGCCAGCGAATCAGCTTCAACGAGTGCGTCTGTAAGTGTGAGTGAATCAGCCTCAACGAGCGCGTCTGTCAGTGCCAGTGAATCCGCATCGACGAGTGCATCTGTATCGGCAAGCGAGTCAGCCTCAACGAGTGCATCTGTATCAGCAAGCGAATCCGCCTCCACGAGTGCATCGGTAAGTGCGAGTGAATCAGCCTCAACGAGCGCGTCTGTCAGTGCCAGTGAATCCGCATCGACGAGTGCATCTGTATCGGCAAGCGAGTCAGCCTCCACGAGTGCATCTGTATCGGCCAGCGAATCCGCGTCTACGAGCGCATCTGTTTCAGCAAGTACGTCCGCGTCAACCAGTGCATCTGTATCAGCAAGCGAATCCGCCTCCACGAGTGCATCGGTAAGTGCGAGTGAATCAGCCTCAACGAGCGCGTCTGTCAGTGCCAGTGAATCCGCATCTACGAGTGCATCTGTATCGGCAA
>NZ_JAQFJC010000001.1:0-304562 GCF_030439935.1 Streptococcus sp. SG1
TCTCTATGTCACCCTGCACTTGGTTCGTCTTGTTCAGTTTTCAAAGGTCTTTGCCTCCCTCGGAGACAACTATCTTAGTATATCATCTACTCGCTAAACTGTCAACTACTTTTTTGAACTTTTTTTAGCTTTTTTTAAAATTAATGTTTTAAACCTTTCTTTAATATATAATCAAAAAGCTGGACAGTGGTCCAGCTTTTCTAAAACTCATTATTTTACCTCAAGTAAACCAAGATCTCCATCTTCTCGACGGTAGATGACATTTGTTGTGTTATCATCTACATCCGTATAAATGAAGAAATCATGTCCCAGCAACTCCATTTGAAGAAGTGCTTCTTCTAAATCCATCGGTTTCAAATCAATGTGTTTTGAACGAACAACTTTTGCAGGTGCTTCATCAACTTCTTCTACTACTGCATCTGTAAAGATTTGACTTGTTGAAACTTTAGTTCTATTTTTTCTTTCAATTTTAGTTTTATTTTTGCGAATTTGGCGTTCAATTTTATCAACTACTAGGTCAATTGAGCCATACATATCTTGTGAGATATCTTCAGCACGAAGAGTTATTGAACCAAGCGGAATCGTCACTTCGACCTTAGCCGTTTTTTCACGGTAGACTTTAAGATTTACACGTGCATCAAGTTCTTGATCAGCTTGGAAGTATTTTTCAATCTTTTCCAGTTTAGAAACTACGTAATCACGGATTGCTTCTGTTACTTCAAGGTTTTCACCACGGATACTATATTTAATCATATAAGTACCTTCTTTCTAAACATAAAATTTTTCTTTTTATATATTAATTATAACGCTTTCATTTTTTTTTTGCAAATTTTTTCCTTACCTTGCTAGTGAAAATGTCATGATTTCTTTCGCTCCGTTTTCAAATAATGCCATTTTTGCATCCTGTAAAGTTGCACCTGTTGTATAGATGTCATCTACAAGTAAAATTTTTTTCGGGATTTTCGTATTTTCAATCATGTAAAAGTTACCTGTGTTTTCTAATCTCTCTTTTCTGTCTTTACTTGACTGAGTCTGGCTTTCTTTTTTCTTTAATAGTTCTTGGTAAGGTATCTGTGCAGCTTCAAGCAATCCAGACACTTGATTGAATCCTCTCGTTTTCATCTTACTTTCACTTAAAGGAATGCTTAAAATTGTGTAGCTTTGAAAATTTTTTAACTCTTTTCTTAGGCTTAAGGCAAATACATTTCTTAAAAGATAATCTCCTTGAAATTTGTAGCGACTAAAATAGTCTTTCATTGCTTTATTATAAGTGTACAAACTTTTGTGTGCTACTTCTAATCCTCTTTCCTGCCAGTATTGACAATCTTTGCACAATTTTTTGTCCCCAGCTTTATAACAGGTTGGACAATGTTCTTCTGGAATTTCTTCGAAGGAATTTAAGCACTCTTGACAAATGTCATTTTCTTTTCTTTTTAATAGTAATAAATCCATAAAATTCAACTGCTCTTCTAATATAGCTAAGCAGATTAGACATTGTTTCATAAGCCAGCCTCTCTGTTCATTGCTTTAATTTCATTGATTGCTTTTTCTATCTGTATATTAGTGCCATCATGGAAAAATAGTAAGTCACCTGTCGGTCGTTCCATACTTCTTCCCACTCGCCCGCCAATTTGTACTAAAGCACTCCTTGTAAAGAGACGATGGTTAGCTTCTAAAACAATTACATCTACACAGGGAAAAGTAACCCCTCTTTCTAAAATTGTAGTTGTAACTAGTATACTTATTTTGTTATCTCGAAAATCTTGCACTATTTCTAATCTATTTTCCGTTGTAGAGGCTACAAAACCTACATTTTCTTCTGGAAAATATTTTTGTAAGACTTGCTTTATCTCCTGCCCTTTTTTAATTTCTGAAGCAAAAATTAAGAGTGGAAATTTTGTTTTTCTTTGTTTTCTCAGATACTTGACTAACTTGGCTGGTAGTTTTTCTCTTTGGAGGTCTTTATTTAGACCAGAAAGCCATACTTTTTGTGGGATAATCAAGGGATTTCCATGAAAGCGTCTTGGCAAACTTAATCTTTTCAAAATTCCTTTTTGGACTTTTTTATCAAGCTCATCAGTTGACGTAGCCGTTAGGAATATTGTAGTTCCTTCATTTTTTACTGCTTGCTCGACAGCATGATAGAGCACAGGGTTATCTACATAAGGAAAGGCATCTACCTCATCAACAATGAGTAAATCAAATGCCTGATAAAATTTTAGTAATTGATGAGTTGTTGCAATCACTAAGGGACTGCGTGAATAGGGGTCGGACTCCCCATGCAATAGGGAAATATCACATGAAAAATCTTCTTTTAAACGCCGGTAAAGTTCCAAACAGACATCTATCCGAGGACTAGCTATACAGACAGCACCTCCTTGATCTAACACCTGAGCAACCACTTGATATATCATCTCTGTTTTTCCTGCTCCAGTTACAGCGTGGACTAAAGTATCCTGCTTATTTTGTACTCCTTCAAGTAACCCTTTAGAAACTCTTTCCTGATATTCTGTCAATTGGCCAAGCCATTTCAAACTCGATATAAAAGGAAAAGACTCTTGTGGAAAAAAATAAAGATCTTCGTCACTACGCACTCTCCCTAGAAGAATGCATTCTCTACAATAATATGCACCAATTGGCAATAAATATCTTTCCTTATCAATCTGACTGTAGCAGCGAGAACAAAAGAGTTCTCCCTTTTTTTCAAAAATTGATGATAGTCTTTTAGCTTTCTTAAGTAGTTCAGGAGGTAACTGTTCTTTAGTAAAAATTCGCCCTAAACAATCTTGCAATTCTAACATATCTTTTTATTCGTATTTTCTTGGAAAAATCCTTGATTTTTTGTACAATGAAATCATGGAATTTAAAACTATCAAAGAAAATGGTCAAGTTGAAGAGGAAATCAAAAAATCTCGTTTTATCTGTCATGTAAAGCGGGTAGAATCTGAAGAAGAAGCCAGAGACTTTATAAACACCATAAAAAAAGAGCACTACAAGGCCACTCATAACTGCTCTGCCTTTATTTTGGGAGAAAAAAGTGAAATCAAGAGAACTAGTGATGACGGTGAACCAAGTGGTACTGCTGGTGTTCCCATGCTGGGAGTCTTGGAAAGTCATCAGTTAACCAATCTTTGCGTTGTCGTAACTCGGTATTTTGGCGGAATTAAATTAGGCGCGGGAGGATTGATTCGAGCTTACGCAGGAAGCGTCGCTCTAGCAGTTAAAGAAATTGGACTGGTAGAAATTAAAGAGCAAGTAGGATTGAGACTTCAGTTGTCCTATAGTCAATATCAAGAGTATGCTAATTTTTTAAAATCTGAAAACTTAATGGAATTTGATACGGAGTTTACGGATTCTGTAGCTACCACTATTTTTGTGAATAAAGAAGATCAAAATAGAATTGAGGAAGGCCTGATCGAATTTTTCAATGGTAAAGTTCAGTTGAGTAACCAAGGAATTCGTCAAGTAGAAGTTCCTATTATTTCTTGATATAAAAAAAAGCTATGATAGCCATAGCTTTTTTATATTTTACAAATTCCAATTTTCATTTTATACTTTTCTTAATTCTATTTCATGAGGTGTACTTATGTCTAAAATCTATAATAACATTACCGAACTAATCGGAAATACTCCCATTGTCAAACTTAATCATTTAGTTCCTGAGGGAGCTGCTGATGTATACGTGAAGTTAGAAGCCTTTAATCCAGGATCTTCTGTCAAAGACCGTATTGCTCTCAGTATGATTGAGGCAGCAGAGCGTGATGGACTTCTTAAACCTGGATCAACTATTGTTGAAGCAACCAGTGGAAACACTGGAATTGGTTTGTCTTGGGTTGGAGCAGCAAAAGGCTATAAGGTTGTTATTGTCATGCCTGAAACGATGAGTGTTGAGCGTCGTAAAATCATCCAAGCTTATGGAGCTGAGTTAGTCTTGACTCCTGGAAGCGAAGGAATGAAGGGAGCTATTGCAAAAGCACAGGAAATTGCTGAAGAAAGAAATGCGTGGGTGCCACTTCAATTTAATAATCCTGCTAACCCTGAAGTACATGAAAGAACTACTGGTGTAGAAATTCTAGCTGCCTTTGGTGATACTGGATTGGATGCTTTTGTTGGTGGAGTCGGAACAGGAGGAACTATTTCAGGAGTTTCCCATACCCTTAAAAAAGCAAATCCTGCAATTGAGATTTATGCGGTTGAAGCAGACGAATCTGCTGTTCTATCTGGTGAAAAACCTGGACCACATAAAATCCAAGGACTTTCTGCCGGCTTTATCCCTGAAACCCTCGATACTGATGGCTATGATAAAATTGTGCGAGTTACTTCTGAACAGGCTTTAGACTTTGGCCGTCATATTGGTGGCAAAGAAGGGTTCCTCGTTGGTATTTCATCTGCAGCAGCAATTTATGCAGCAATTGAAGTTGCTAAAAAACTAGGGAAAGGTAAAAAAGTTCTAGCCCTTGCTCCAGATAATGGTGAACGCTATTTGTCAACTGCTTTATATGAATTTGACAAATAATTTTACAAACGAATGATAAATAAAAAAATCATCCTAACATTCAGGATGATTTTCTTTTTCATCTTTTTGATTAGATAGAAACTGGAGGGCTTCCTCAGTCCATGTCGGAATACTCTTAGCAAGAGGGGCAAAGCCAAACTTATGACGGTCATTCGAAAAGCGATGACGCTTAGGTAGGCGATGTTTTTCTTCTTCCAAAGTTCTCATTGATAGGCTAGCCTTCTTAGTATATTCATCGAAATCAAGGACTTGCACTTGCACAGTGTCTCCTATGGCTAGAAGATCATGAATATTTTCTATGTATCCTGTTTTAATTTCGGATATATGAATCAATCCGGTAATACCAGATTCAAGTTCAACAAAGGCACCATAAGGTTGGATTCCTGTAATGGTCCCCCTTAATTTATCGCCAATCTTCATTCGTCTTCAACCTCAATTGTCTCGATAACAACATCTTCAACTGGTCTATCCATCGCTCCAGTCTCTACCTGAGCAATCTTATCCAAAACTTGATAGGATTGTTCGTCTAGTAACTGACCAAACACTGTATGACGACGATCCAAGTGTGGTGTACCACCTTTATTTGCATAGATTTCTGCGATAGGTTCCGGCCAGCCCCCACGACTCAATTCTTTTGCTGAGTACGGCAGATTAGAATTTTGAACGATGAAGAACTGACTACCGTTAGTATTAGGTCCAGCATTGGCCATAGAGAGCGCCCCGCGAATATTATACAATTCTGGCGAAAATTCGTCTTCAAATCTTTCGCCATAAATCGATTCGCCACCCATTCCTGTTCCTGTGGGATCTCCACCTTGAATCATAAAATCTTGAATAATACGGTGGAAAATAACACCGTCGTAATATCCATCTTTTGACAAAGCGATAAAGTTAGCTACCGTTTTAGGAGCTTGTTCTGGGAACAGGACCAATTTCATGTCACCTAGATTTGTCTTGATTGTTGCAAAAGGCCCTTTGTTTTTTTCCATTTCCACTTGTGGAAAGTTTAATTCTTTTTCTACCATACCTAATTTCTCCAAAGCATCAAAGATGCCATCTTCTTCTACTGTTTTTGTAATATAATCTGCTTTTTCAATAATTTTTGGATGCGAGTGCCCCATAGCAATACTCATGCCAGCATAGTCAAATAGCTCTAGGTCATTCAACTCATCACCGAAAACCAAGAGATTTTCAGGTTTTAAACCAAGTTTTTCTATAACCTTTTGGACTCCTGTCGCCTTGGAACCAGCAATCGAAACGACATCTGAGGAATTCGGGTGCCAACGAACCAAACGTAAATCTCCTGATAAATCTGCAGGTAGCTGTAAACTATCTCCTTGATCCTCAAAAGTCCACATTTGATAAATCTTTTCTGACTGGTAAAAGTCAGGATCGACAGGTAAATCCTGGTAAACAACATCAATGGCTTGATTAATCATTGGACTGCGAGCCGAAAGAGCGGCTCCATGACTGCCAACAAGCCCGTATTCAATCCCAACATCCTTAGTCCAAGCAATGTACTTCTCTACTATATTTTGGGGAATTGCTTGCTCACTAACGACTTGTCCTTTTTTATCTTCTACATAAGCACCGTTTAGGGTCACAAAAAAGTCAGGTTTTAGTTCACGAATCTCGGGCACCACACCAAAAATCCCACGACCTGAAGCGATCCCTACCAGGATACCTTTTTCTTTCAGAGTCTTAAATACTTGTTGGATACTCGCCGGCATATAACCTGTATCTTTCACCCTCAAAGTATCATCAATGTCAAAGAAAACAATTTTAATTTTCTTAGCCTTGTATTTTAATTTTGCGTCCATATATCCCTCTTTATTTGCGATGTTCCCATTATACCATAAATACGACCAGAGGACTGCTCTCAAAATCGGAAGACTTTTTCTTCCTTATCAGAAGTCTTCCTGAGGAACCAAGTGATGCTGAAAGGCATAAACAACCGCTTGAGTCCGGTCACTCACTTCCAATTTTGACAAGATATTAGAAACATGAGTTTTTACTGTTTTCAGAGAAATAAAAAGCTCATCTGCAATGCGTTGATTTTCATATCCCTTGGCTAGAAGCCCCAAAATATCTCGTTCTCGAGCGGTTAAATCATCATGTAATTCAATGTGATTGCGATGGTACTGAACTTTTTTACTGACTTCTGTTTCAATCGCAATTTCTCCTCTAGCTACTTTTCGGACAGCATGTAAGATCTCATCTGCACTAGATGTCTTCAGCATGTAACCTTTAGCTCCAGCATCCAGAACAGGATAAATCTTTTCATTATCCAAGTAGGAAGTCAAAATCAAAATTTTTGCCTCTGGCCAAGTTTCTAGAATAGCCATAGTAGCCTCGATACCATTCATCTCTGGCATAACAATATCCATGATGATGACATCTGGTCTCAGCTCCAAAGCCTGCTCAACTCCCTCACGGCCATTAGAACTTTCTGCCACCACTTCAACATCTGCTTGTAAGTCTAGGTAGCTTTTTAAGCCCAAACGAACCATTTCGTGATCATCTACTAATAAAATTTTCATACTAATTCTCATTTCTATCTAGTAAAGGTACTCGAATATCGATTGAAACCCCTTGTTTAGGAGCAGTCAAAATCTGAATTTCTCCTGCCATATCATGAACTCTCTCTTCAATATTTTTCAGACCATAACTTATTTCGTCTAGCTTTTCTCTGTGAAAACCAATACCATTATCAGCCATTTTCAGTTGAACTTCGTGTCTGCTCTGATATAAGTAGACGTCTAAACGACTAGCCTTGGCATGTCGAAGTGTATTGCTAATAATCTCTTGCGCAATTCGAAAGATATGTTCTTCAATCTGTCTAGGGATGGAATCAACTCTATGTTCAAAGTTGACTTCGATCTCACTCTTATCAACTAACTCTTTCAAGATCACTTCCAAACCTTCGACCAAACTTCGACCTTCTAATTCTGTAGGCCGAAGATGTAGTAGCAAGATTCGCAAATCTTTTTGGGCAGTATCCAAAATGGAAGACACTCCTTTTAATTGCTGCTCTACCGCTTCTTTTTCCAAAGTTCCCAGTTGACCTGAGACACCAGATAGAATCATATTCGCTGCAAAAAGTTCCTGACTAACCGTATCATGGAGATCTCTAGCGATACGGCGACGTTCTTTCTCAATAATCACCTCTTCATTTTGAAGAACTTGATTTTCAGACTTCTGCAGATTTTCTGTTAACAATGCCATCTTAGCAACAATTTTTTCAAATCCGTAATCAATATCTTCCTGATTACTTTTCTCAACTTCTTGGCCATCTAGAATATTTCGAATATTTCTTCTGATAGATGTTAAGGTTACAATCTGTACAAACTTCATAATCAGCAAGAGTAATATAGTCAAGGAAAGAGCTAAAAAGAAAATGAAGAAGATAAATTTTTGTAGCGTTTCAAAATCTTCCAGAACTGTTTGCCATTGAAAACCGAAAAGGCTGAAGACATATTGAACGATAACGGCCAAAACAAGAAAGGAATAAAAGAAGAGTATAAAATAATAAGATTTCCTCATTTGCGAACGACCTCAACATTTCCAATAAGACTGGCAATAACAATTTTAACGCTTTTATTGGCTCTGTCAAAATCTGGTGTAGTCAGAGAAATACTTTCATTTCTCAATTCTCGAACAGTCTGTCCTAAAAAGGAGAGTTCCCCATATAAGCTATTAACCTTTAAACTGACTGCCACATCAACTGGAACAATAATTTTTGTATCGCCAATCCCTTTTCGCAAGATAATAACATTATCATGATTGGTTAAAATTACCTCTTCCAGATGAATAGTATCTTTCCCTACCATTCGAAAAAGGTTAATATCGTCAAATCGGCAACTATCGTGGGAGGAAAAATGATGTATATCCCCAAGCCAACGATTTTTCTCTTTTTTTACAACTGTATCTTGCTCAAAAACTAGATGTGTCGCTTCATTTTCTCTGTATATATAGGGCGAAGCAACAATCAGACCATAAACAACAGCAAATAGAACTGCTGCAATGACAAATGGATTGAGCATAATAATAAGAAAAAAGAGAATGGAAGCTGTAACTAGGAAAAAGTTACCTCTTTGCCTGCCAAAATAATAATAGAGAAAGAGCAAAAACAAAATTGAGAGAAGGACAAGTCGAGAAAAATCGCCTGCAACAACCGTAATAAAAGCCATTGTCAGTAAAATTGCTTCAATTAACACAAAAAACTGAATCTTTCTCATCATACTTATCCTTTCTACTTTTCTATTTCTATTGTATCAAATTTTACTATTTTTTCCTCAGACCTGAGCATGAATCCTAAATTTCTAGACCTCAGCTCAATCCTTATTTATTCCAGAAAATCTCAACTTTCAGAAGTAGGCCATAAGAAAAGCAACCAAGGAGGTTGCTTTTTTAATCACCATGTGTCGAACTTGATGCTGAAGTTTCATCCTCTGAAGAACTTGACGATGACGTATTCTTACTACTTGATGAGGAGTTAGAATTCGAACTTGAGCTAGAACTTGAACTTTGAGTAGTTGCTTCAGTTACATATAAGGTTACTTTTACCTTCTTAGGATTAACTGGTCCAGTTGCTGGAGATTGTGATGTCACCAAATCAGATTGACTCGACACAACTGAACGATCCACGACTCTTTCAATGTTACTAGATGGAATTCCTAGAGAAATCAGATAATTCCGAGCGTTTGCATAAGTATATTGAAGGCTACCAAAGTTTGGCATTTCAATCGTTGATACTGCTTTGGCTACTTTTAAAACAATCTTCGTATTTGAAGTGAGATCATAGGTAGCTCCCGCAGCTGGTGTCTGTTCAAAAATTGTTCCTTCTTCTGCATCGTTTGTTTCAACTTCTTCAACTTTAATATTGTTTTTTGGAACTTTTAGAACATCCGTGAGCCTTTCAACGGCTTGGGCAGTAGTTTGACCAGTATAGTCTTCCATGATCAGCGTTTTAGCTCCCTTAGAAACAACTAAATTAACCGTACTGCCTTCCTTTCTCTGAGTCCCTGCCACTGGATCTGTTCGAATAATCATTCCAGAAGCTACTTCATCACTATTCTCTTCTATTTCTTCGCCAACTTTTAAATTGACTTTTTCAATCGCTTCTCTAGCTTCAGCAACTGTCTTGCCAGTAACATCTGGAACCTGCTTATTAGATGGTGTTAGATAGAGCAAAGCTAGAAAAGCAGCAATGACCAGAAATACTGCAGCTAACAAAACCTTGTATCTAGCTCTCAAATGATGCTTTTTCTTAGGTTTTGTTGGCGGTGCAACTTGAGGGACTTTCTGTTCAACATCTGTAGCTGGATCATTATTTACTCTAGAAGCTACAGGAGGTGTAACTTGCGGAATCTTTGGAAGTGTCTTAGTATCCGCTTTTACCGCGTCATCAAACATCAGTTTCTTTTCATTCCGTCTTTCAGGTGATAAACAACTAGACAGATCTACATACATATCCGAAACACTCTGATACCGGTCTGTCAGCTTTTTAGCGGTAGCCTTAATAATAACATTTTCCAAAGACTGCGGAACATTGGCGTTTTCAGCAATAATGGACGGCAATGGTTTTTGGAAATGTTGTAGAGCGATCGTCACTGCACTATCCCCATCATAAGGAATATGACCAGTCAGCATCTCATAAAAGATGATCCCCATCGCATAAATATCGCTTTGGAAAGTTGCTTTCGAACCACGCGCCTGCTCAGGAGACAAATAATGGACACTGCCAAGCATGGAATTTGTTTGGGTCAAACTTGTTTCTGCAAAGGCAACCGCAATCCCAAAGTCCGTTACCTTAGCATTTCCATCAGGTGTCAGGAGAACGTTTTGCGGTTTCAAATCTCGGTGAACAATCCCACGAGCATGTGCCAAACGCATGGCTAAAAGAATTTGCCCCATAATTCGAACGGCCTCTTCGTTCGACAAAGGAGAGTGTTCCTTGATATAACGTTTGAGATCCAAGCCAGCTACATATTCCATAGCCAAATATTGCTGGCCGTCTTCTTCACCAATATCGGTGACACGAACGATATGTGGATGGTCCAAATCCGCCATGGCACGCGCTTCTCGTTGGAAACGTGCAACAGCGATAGGATCCGTCTGGTAATTGGTTCTAAGAACCTTAACCGCCACTTCTTCACCATCTAAAATCAAATCCTTGGCAAGATAGACATCTGCCATCCCGCCTCGGCCAATTTGTTTGATGATTTTATATCGCCCGGCAAAAATTTTGCCGATTTGAATCATGCTTCTTCCTCCTTGTCAAAGTACACAAGAGCTACTGTAATATTGTCCAGACCTCCTGCATTATTGGCAAAGCGAATTAAAGTTTGAGCTTTTTCTAGCAAAGTAAGATCACTTTTTAGAATATCATAGATTTCACTTCCGGCTACCATATTTGATAAACCATCACTGTTAATCACGATATAGTCGCCCTCTTCTAAAGTGATTATTCCAAAATCAGGCTGAATTTCATCTTTTTGTCCGATGGATTGGGTAATGATATTTCGTTGGGGATGACGTTCAGCTTCTTCAGCTGTAATCTGACCAGCTTTCAAAAGAGCATTGACTAAAGAATGGTCACTTGTTAGTTGTTTGTACTCTTCTCCACGGACCAAGCCGATACGGGAATCCCCTATGTGAGCATAAATTGCTTGATTGCCAATAATCGCAATGGCCTCAAGTGTCGTTCCCATTCCCTTGTATTCGTCTGATTGTCCAACTTCATGAATCTTTTTATTTTCTGCTTCTAAGTGCTCAGCAAACCAATCTCTCACACCATTGACAGAATCAATCTGCGTATCGACCCAAGCAGCACCCAAGTCTGTCACGGCCATTTCACTTGCAATATTTCCAGCACGGTGACCGCCCATACCGTCTGCTAGGACAATCAAAGGCATCCCAGAACGATTTACAAAATGATTTACAAAGTCTTGATTATTTGTACGTTTTTTACCAACATCTGTTAATAATGCTATTTCCATTCTGTTAGTATCCTCCTCTTTCAAGATATTCTCCTAAACTGGCTGATAAAAAAGCCATCGCTTCCATATAATTCGGGAGTAATTAAAATACACCCATCTTTTAGAATATCTTTTCTTTCATGTTTTAAGTTTACCTGCTCAAAGTTAGGATGTTTCTCTAAAAATTTAGAAACTACTTGACTATTCTCTTGTGAAAAAATAGTGCAGGTACTATAAGCTATTATACCACCTTTTCTCAAACTTTGACAAACACTATCTAGTATCTCTAGCTGAATTTTTTGTAAAGAGAGAAAATCTGCATTTTCTTTGTTATATTTGATATCCGGTTTTCGCCGTAAGAGACCAATTCCCGAACACGGAGCATCTACTAAAATCTTATCAAAGGCATCCTTACCGAATTTCTGATAGACTTCTCTAGCATCAAGCTTTTTTGTTTGAACTTTATCAGCAAGACCCAACCGAGTAGCTGCTTCTTCGATCAATTGAAGCTTATGCTCATACAAGTCTAGGGCTATGATTTCCCCAGTATTCAAATATGAAGCCATATGAAGAGTCTTTCCACCAGGCGCACTGCAAGCATCTAAGATTCTTTCGTCACCTTCAATACATAAGGTTGGAGCTACTAGCTGACTAGATTCATCCTGAATTGTAATTAGGCCAGACGTAAACAATTCGTGACCAGCAAAGTGACCTTGATTTTTAACCAAAGCAGACGGAGCTAAGAGAGAATCTTCTGCCTGTAAAAGTCCTTTTAGTTCCTCTTTACGAGCCAAGTCTGTCACACGAATACTGGCTTTATTCCGCTCAAAAAGACTCGCTAAAATTGCCAGGGCACGTTCTTCACCATACTCTTCTATTAAAGCCTTAACTAGCCATACTGGCGTCGAATATTGGATAGAATAGCGCTTGTTCTTCCGTTTAATCGTTTCAACGTCAGCTACACCTTCACGTTCTATCCGACGCAAAATAGCATTAACAAACTTATCGCTTCCTAGCTTTCGTTTTTTAGCTAGTTCAACAGCTTCATGAATAAGAGCGTGATTTGGAATCTTATCCAAATACAGCATTTGATAAAGACTCAAGAGCAAGAGAATGTATAGCCAAGAGTCTAGTTTATCCCGGTCTTCAATTAGATGGGACAGATACCACTCAAGGGTCAGCTTACGAGCAACTGTTCCGTAGACAAGTTCTGTCACTAAACTTTTATCTTGTTGAGAAAGCTGAACCTTATTGAGAGCCTTATTGAGGGCAATATTCGAGAAAGCTCCTTGATCAAACACCTCTTCTAACACCTCTAAAGCCACCTGTCGCGCACTTTTTCTTCTAGTTTCCAAACTTATCTCCTACTGCTAAGTTTCGGCCAGCACCATTCAAAAAATCTGAGATAGTCATTTTGGGTTTTCCAGCTGGCTGAACTGTCTTAAGGGCGAGTGCCCCTTCTCCAGTTGCAACAAGTAGCTGCCTTTTCCCAATCTCTAAAATCTCTCCTGGCTGACCATCTCCATCTGCTAATTCTGCTTCATAAATTTTAAATCTTCCGCCCTGCCATAGAGTATGAGCTACAGGCCAAGGATTCATCCCGCGTATCTGATTAAAGAGTTGACGGTTGGTCTTGGTCCAATCCAGTCTTTCTTCTTCTGGCCTGATATTTGGTGAGAAAGTAACCTGACTTGGATCTTGAGCTTCAGGCTGAATGTCGCCAGCAAGATAAGCCGGTAATGTGTCCAAAAGCAAATCTCGACCAACAATGGCTAATTTCTCAAACAAAGTGCCAACATTATCCTCATCAGTGATTGGAATACTTCGGCGGGAAATCATATCTCCTGCATCCATCTCCTTAACCATCTCCATAATAGTCACACCAGCTTCCTCATCACCTTGAATCAAAGCATAATGAATTGGGGCGCCACCACGATGTTTGGGAAGGAGGGAAGCGTGAACGTTGACTGCAAAGTCCATGCTTGCAAGAAGTTTGCTTGGAAGGAACTGTCCAAATGCTGCAGTTACAATTCCGTCAGCACCTAGATTCATAATAGCTTCCATTTCTGGACTTCCAGATAATTTCTCCGGCTGATAGATTGGCAACCCATAAGATAAAGCCACTTCTTTCACTGGCGTCATTCTAATTTCTTTTTTTCGACCTACTGCTCGATCTGGCTGAGTCACAACAGCCAAAACTTCGTATTGGTCACTTTCCAACAATCCCTTTAAGACCGTAGCAGAAAAGTCAGGCGTACCCATAAATATTAGTTTTATCATACTTATTTCCTTTTACATAAAGTTTTGTGGTTCGTTATCAATGCTGAAACGCAAGTCCTTGTTATCCCGTTCCTGCGTCCATTCCAAAATCTTATTTAAAGTTTCTTGCAAATTATCTTCAAAACGATATTTTACTAAAATCTGATAATGAAAAAGATTATGTGTACGGGCAATTGGCTTGGGTGTAGGTCCCAGTATTTTAACCTGATCAGACAGACCCTGCTTCAAAATATCCAAAACTTGATAGGATTTTTTTACTAAAAATTCTTCATCTTTGTGGGATAAAGTCAAGCCAACTGTAAAATAATAAGGCGGATAGCCAAGTTGCCTGCGAATATTCATTTCATAGCTAAAAAAGCCTTCATAATCTTGCTTTTTAGCATACTCTATAGCATAGTGGTGCGGGTTGTAGGACTGAATCAAAACTTGGCCTTCCTTTTCAGCGCGGCCTGCTCGACCAGCTACTTGAGTCAAAAGCTGGAAAGTCCGCTCAGAAGAACGAAAGTCTGGTAAATTCAGGGCTGTATCCGCATTTAATACCCCAACCAAGGTTACATTTGGAAAATCCAAGCCCTTAGCAATCATCTGGGTTCCCAGCAAGATATCAGCTTCTCCTCGCCCAAAAGCTTCTAAAATCTTTTCATGACTGCCTTTTTTTCGAGTCGTATCCACATCCATTCTCAAGACCCGCGCATCAGGAAAGGCTGTTTTCAACTCATCATAGGCTTTCTGCGTCCCCGTTCCATAGTAGCGCATACTGCTGCTGGAACAGTTAGGGCAGGCATAGGGGATATCTTTGACAAAACCGCAGTAATGACAGTTCATGGTCTTGGTATCCATATGAAGCGTTAAAGAGATATCACAGTTTGGACAAGTGTCCACTGTCCCGCATTCTCGGCACATAATAAAACTTGAATAGCCTCTGCGGTTCAACATGAGAACAACTTGCTCCCTTTTATCCAAACGCTCTTGAATAGCCTCTAAAAGTGGAGGGGTAAAGTTCTTAGCTTCATTTTGACCAATATAATCTCTAAAATCGACCACTTCAACTTGTGGAACCTTGGCTAGAGGATTGGCTCGCTTAGTCAGCCTTAAAAACTGATACCGCCCCTTTCCTGCTCTAGCTCTGCTTTCCAAACTTGGTGTTGCTGACCCCAGAACTAAAACCGCCCTATTATACTGAGCTCGGAGAATAGCAACTTCTCGAGCATGGTAACGCGGATTAGAATCCTGCTTGTATGAAGACTCGTGCTCCTCATCAATGATAATCGCACCAATATTTTTGAGAGGGGCAAAGACAGCTGAGCGCGCGCCAACAACGACCTGGGCTTCCCCTCTTTCTACCTTACGCCATTCGTCATATTTTTCACCATTAGACAAACCAGAATGAAGGATTGCCACCTGTTGGCCAAAGCGGGCAATAAAACGATCCGTCATTTGTGGAGTCAGAGAGATTTCAGGAACCAGCATGATAGCAGTTTTCCCTTTTTGTAAGACTTGTTCAATTACTTGAAGATAAACTTCTGTCTTGCCACTTCCTGTAATTCCTTCTAGCAAGATCGGATTCGCATCTTGGCCAATCTTCTCAGTTATCGCAGCGACAGCGTGCTCTTGCTCACTATTGAGCTCTAATTCTTGGTCCTTTCTCTCTCTTTCAAAATAGCTTGCTGTTCGACTGACTTCTTTTTCCTCGACAACAATTGCATTTTGGTCTATAAAATATTGAACCAATTCTCTAGAAAATTTTTCCCGCAAATCTGCCAGCAACTGTACTTCGTTTTGCTTCAGTAAATACTCTTTTAAATCCTGCTTTCTTTTGGCACGATTGGATATAGGCATTTCTACTAAGAAATTATGATCTACCTTATACCATTTCTCTGTTTTGATTCGTTTTTGATCTGTTGCCTGATACTCCATACGAATCCGTCCTAATTGGCTCAAGCGCATAAAGGTTGCTTGCCGTTCCTTATCTAAATCAGAAAAGCGAAGACTAGCCTGTTCACCAAAAATCTCTTGTCTCTCCTCTAAAGACATCGCTTCCGTCGGATAGAGTATTTTGTCGTAGGAAGAGTTAAGAAAATTAGGTAACATGGCTTTTAAAATGGAAATTTTGTAAGAGAAGACTGTTTTACGTAGCTCATCTGCCAGCCAGAGTTGCTCTTCGTTTAAAACCGGACTAAAATCAAGAACTTCCACAAGTTCTTTTAAGCCAAAGCCCTCTTCCTCCTCAATAGCAAGAACAATCCCTTGAATCAAACGATTGGCCTTTCCAAAAGGAACATGAACCCTCATCCCGACTTGCAAGGTTTGAGAAAACTCTTGAGGAACTGCGTAACTGAAAGGTTTGTCAGTCTGCATCAAGGGCACATCTACGATAACTTTAGCAACTAGCATTTCCTCTCCTTCCTTTCTCACTTTTAAGTATTAGCTAATTATTTGCTCAAAAATATACGTCTCTCTATTATACCGAAAAAATAGCTGGAATAGAAAAAAGAAGATTGAGTTTCCCCAATCTTAAATCTTTTCGCCTTCTTCTTTTTCTTTAGCGATTTGTTCTTTAATTTTACGCTCTTCTTCTTCCTTACGCAAGCGTTCTTCTTCTGCACGGCGACGAACAGCCTCACGTTTTCCTTCTGGATCTGGGTGAATCGTTACATTTCCAGACTCAATTTCTTCCAAAGCTCGAAGAGTTGATTTGACAGATTTAAAGTCCTGAGTCGGTGTAGCTCCAGCCTCAAGCTCATGAGCACGTTTTGCTTCTAAAATTACCAATGAATACTTTGATGGTACCTTATCCAACAAGGTATCGATAGACGGTTTTAACATCATAATTTTTTACCTAATTTCTAATCTTTATCTTACTGTTGCAGAATTTTTTACCATGTCTTGATAGTGGCCAATCACGCGATCCACACGGAAATGCTCCGCCTCAATCACTCGCTTAACTCTTTCAGCTGCTAGACTGACCTCATCATTTACGATAGCATAGTCATACTCACGCATGAGGGCAATTTCTTCCTTCGCCTTCTCAATCCGCTTAGCAATGACATCTGCACTGTCCGTCCCGCGACCAACCAAACGGTCTTGTAATTCTTCCAAATCCGGAGGTGTCAAAAAAATAAAGACAGCATCTGGAACTTTTTTCTTGACCTGCAAGGCACCTTGCACCTCAATTTCCAGGAAGACATCGATTCCTTTATCCAAGGTCTCGTTGACATAGGTTAATGGCGTCCCGTAGTAGTTACCGACATACTCAGCATACTCCAACATCTGGCCTTGGCGGATCAACTCTTCAAACTCTTCGCGAGTTCTAAAGAAATAATCCACACCGTCCACTTCACCTGGACGTTGCGGACGTGTCGTCATGGATACAGAATATTGAAATTGGTTTTCTGAGCTTTCAAAAATTTCACGTCTAACCGTTCCTTTTCCTACACCAGATGGTCCAGAAAAAACGATTAACAAGCCACGTTCCGTCATTTGGTCTCCTTCACAGTCTTTTACCTAGTGTAACAAAAAACAAGAGATATTTCAACTGCTTTTTATGATGATTATAAGCTACTGAAAGAAAAAAACAGCTCGAAAGCTGTTTCTCTACTTAGCATAATCAACGGCACGCAATTCACGAATGACCGTAACCTTGATATTTCCTGGATACTCCAGATTATTTTCAATCTTCTCACGAACATCATGTGCTAAAATCGTCACCTTATCATCCTTGATCTTTTCAGGATGAACCATGATGCGGATTTCACGACCCGCCTGCAAAGCAAAGCTTGTCTTAACACCATCGAATTCATTCGCAATTTCTTCTAAGTCATGCAAGCGTTTAATATAGCTCTCTAGTGACTCGCTACGAGCACCCGGACGAGCAGCGCTGAGCGCATCCGCTGCAGCAACAATGACTGCAATCACGCTTTCAGCTTCTACATCTCCATGGTGGCTAGCAATGGTGTTGACCACAACTGGATGTTCCTTGTACTTACGAGCGAGCTCGGTACCAATTTCAACGTGACTTCCTTCCACTTCTCGGTCAATTGCTTTTCCGATATCGTGAAGGAAACCAGCCCGGCGTGCCAGAGTTGCATTTTCACCAAGTTCACCAGCAATGACTCCTGCTAACTTCGCCACTTCAATTGAATGACGAAGGACATTTTGTCCATAAGACGTGCGGAATTGCAATCGTCCCATGATCTTCATCAAATCAGGGTGAAGGTTTGGAGCTCCAATTTCATAGGCTGCTGCTTCCCCATACTCACGAATACGATTATCAATTTCCAAACGGTTCTTCTCGACTAGCTCTTCAATACGAGCTGGATGAATCCGTCCATCTTTGAGGAGGGCTTCCATCGTCATACGAGCAATTTCACGGCGAACAGGATCAAATCCAGATAGGGTTACAACGTCTGGAGTGTCATCGATAATGACATCAATTCCTGTAAGACTTTCAAAAGTGCGGATATTGCGTCCTTCACGACCGATAATCCGTCCCTTCATAGTATCATCAGGCAAGTGGACCGTTGAGTTGGTCTGCTCAGCCACATAATCACCAGCAATCCGCTGCATGGCTTGAACCAAGATATCTTTGGCCATCTTGTCAGAGCGTTCTTTAACCTCTTGTTCAGCCTCACGAATACGCATCGCAATTTCTTTGGTTAGCTTTTCCTCTGTTTGAGCAAGAATCAGATCACGTGCTTCGTTCTGCGATAGTGAAGCAACTCTTTCTAGTTCAGCTTCTTTTTGTTTTTCAAGCTCAGCTAGTTGTTCTTCCCGCTCATCAATGTATTTAGTTTTATCTGAAAGACTTTGTTCTTTCTGCTCGAGCAACTTCTCTTTGTTGGTCAAGTTATCATCTTTTCGATCAAGGCTAGCTGCACGTTCTGTCAAACGACTTTCTGTTTGTTTCAGCTCTTGACGCTCAGACTTAAACTCTGCCTCAACTTCTTCTCGATATTTTCTGGCTTCTTCTTTTGCCTCCAAAAGTGCTTCTTTTTTAAGCGAATTAGTCTCGCGTTTTGCATTTTTCAAAATGATATCTGCTTCACGCTCGGCCTGACCGCGTAAATTCGTTGCTTCTTGTTCAGCATTCAAAAGAGTAAGTTCCGCGGCTTCTTTTGAAGATTTCATTCGAGCCGAGATGCTTACATATCCAATGACTAAACCAATGATGACGGCAAAAACAAGAGCGAAAATCATTTCCATGTTTTTACCTCATTAATTTATTTTAAATTGAATTCGAAAATTCTTAATTATTTTATCATAAATTTGATAAATTAACAAACTGATTTTGGTAAAAAAGAGAGCGATTTCTTATATTATTTTATTAAGTTTTTGGCAAAGCCTTGTGCCATCTTATTCTTGTCAAAAATTATTTTTTTGCAAAAATATTTGATATAATCGAACTATAGAAATTGATTACAAAGGAGACTTTTATGTCTAAAGAAGTTATTGTTGAAAGTTTCGAGCTTGATCACACAATCGTTAAGGCCCCTTATGTACGACTCATTGGAGAAGAAAGCGGACCAAAAGGAGATGTCATTTCCAATTTTGATATCCGACTTGTCCAGCCCAATGAAGATTCCATTCCAACTGCAGGTCTCCATACCATTGAACACCTGCTGGCCATGCTTATCCGTAAACGCATTGATGGAATGATTGATTGCTCTCCTTTTGGTTGTCGAACTGGTTTCCATATGATCATGTGGGGACGTCATACCCCATCCGAAATCGCCCAAGTGATCAAATCATGCCTTGAAGAAATCGCTGAAACCACTACTTGGGAGGACGTCCCTGGAACTACGATTGAGTCTTGCGGAAACTATAAAGATCACAGCCTTTTTTCTGCCAAGGAGTGGGCTAAATTAATCCTCAAACAAGGGATCTCAGATAACGCTTTCGAACGCCATGTCATTTGATCCTTTAATAACAAAAAAATCTCAAGACTAATTTTTTAGCTTGAGATTTTTTATTTCTAAAAGTCTAAAGAATCCGCATAACCCGGACCATTTCCTACAAAATAACCTGTTTTACAGTTAATACTAAAGAGATAGGTTCCGTCTGGCTTAAAGAGATTATAGTAGCCATTTCCTTTTATAATATTAACACGTTCGATGATATATTGATCGCCAGTAATATAGCCACGTTCCCGTGAAATTTTTAAGATTTTTTCCAAAATACCTGGATTAAAGACCCAAGCGGAATTATTGACATCATCAATCACAGCCTGATTATAAGGAACACGGCTTAGATTTCTCTGCAAAGGAACACCAGTGCTGGACAGTCCTCCATATCCAGTAGAACCACCCGTGATTACGCCTTGATCCGCATTATTAGTGGTCGGTGCTGTTGGAGTGGTTTCAGCAGGTGCTGGAGCTGTGTTGGAAGGAGTTCCTTGACCTCCAGCTGCTTGAGTGACTGTTTGCTGACCCTTTCCTTGACTAATGGCAGAGCTGATTAACTTATCTAAATTATCATTACCCGTTTTAGTTTCAGTAAAAGTCGCGTCTCCCTTAACTTTTGCATTGGTATCTAAAACACCATCTTTGATCGCAGCCGTTTCAAACTGAGAATTGACTGCTTGAATTGCTGAGATTTGTTTTACTAGATTATCATATTTAGCCTTAGCAACCGTATATTCCTTATCATTTTTCAGGGCTTCAAGTGCCGTTTTTAATTGATCCAAGTTGGCAAAGCTACTGTTTTTAATAGCCAATTTATTCTTATCAGTAAAGAAAGAATCATACAAATCATTAAATTTTTTCAAAGCACTGTTTTCAGAACTTGAACTACTTGAACTAGTCTTTTTACTTGCTTGACTGCTGGAGCTCGTTACTGTTTTGCCTGCCTGATTACGATTCATCGCAAAATACGCAGTTGCCGCAATTCCAGCTACAGCCAGAAGAGCTACTAGGGCATAGATGACCTTTTTACTACCAGAGCCTGTCTTTTCATCATCTTCTTCATAAGAATCCTCTGTAACTGCTGTAGATACTGGAGCAACAGGCTCTAAGTCCACCTGAGTCTTATCTTCGGGCTCGTCAGAAAAGGCCTGGCTGACCTCAGCTTCTAACCCAGGACTCTTAGGAGAAGCTATAACTTCTTCTTTCATCTCATCGGTTGAAACTGTTTCTTTTTTCGCTTCTTCAGCCTGTTCGTCTTGTTTCTTTTGAGCTTGGACGGTCGCTGTATACTTTCCAGCTTCAATTTCTTGACGATGCTGCTTGATATATTTGTCTAAAACACTATCATCTTCTTTGACGCCAGCTTCTAATTCTTCACTTTTTCTGGCAGCCTGACCAATAGTCATTTCCTTAGCTTCTTCAAAATCTAAAATAGATTCTTGCTCTTGGCTTTCAGGCTTTTTATTTTCCTTACTCATAGTCATCCTTTCTACTCTTCAAGTTTTCGTTTGACTCTTTGTCCAAAATATTGATATAAATCAACCTTCAAGGTTCCATTATAGAGTTTTCTCTTTTTATCTGCCGGACTTCCATATTTACTTTCAAAAGCCTCATCACTGGTCAGAATAAATTTACTCCATGTTTCCAATGGTGCAAAAGTTTGCCCCATTTCCTGGTAGAGCTTTGTAACAGCCGTATCATCCAAAAGCCGTTCTCCATAGGGAGGATTTGAGATAATCACACCATTGATTTTATTAGTGTGCAAGTCTTGCAACCTCATTTGCTTAAAGCAAATACAGTCTGCCACCCCAGCTTCCTCAGCATTCTTCTTAGCAATGTCAATCATACGTGCATCCAAATCTGATCCAGCAATATCCAATTGAATATCCTGCTTAATTTGCATACGAGCATCAGCTTTTGCTTTCTGAATTTGTGCTTGATCTATCCAATTCCATTCTTCAAAAGCAAAAGAACGATAAAGACCAGGAGCAATATTTTTACCAATCAAAGCAGCTTCTATACAAAAAGTTCCAGAGCCACATGTCGGATCAACTAAAGGTTTATCAGGATACCAATTGGATAAGAGAAGAATGGCAGCTGCCATATTTTCCTTAATTGGTGCTCCACCCTTATCGGTCCTATAACCACGCTTAAACAAGCTGGTCCCCGTCGTATCAATCATAACTGTCGCCAAATCTTTTAAGATAGAAACTTCAATCTTAAATTCAGGTCCATTTTCCATAAGGGGAACCCCTTCAGGACGCGCATAGTGTTTCTGCAACTTCTTCACAACGGCTTTCTTAGAAATTGCCTGAACGCTGGGTTCATTGTGAAGTTTGGACTTGACACATTTCGCTTTCGAAATAGGAAATTTTGCGCCTAAAGGTAGGTAGTTTTCCCAATCAAGTGCAAAGACACCTTGAAAAAGCTCTTCAAAAGTCTTGGCAGGAAAAGTCCCAACAATGATTTTGATCCGATCTGCCGACCGTAACCAAAGATTGGTTTGAATAATAGTTTGGACATCTCCTTCGAAACGAACTCGACCATTTTCAACCTGACAATCGATTCCAAGATTTCTAATTTCACGACCAACTACTGCTTCTAGACCTGCTGCAGCTGTCGCTATTAAGTCAAATGTTTTTTTCATTATTTCCTCAAAACAAAGGGGAAGCGTCTATCCATATACTGAGATAGCCGACTTGAGATTTACTTAGATCAGGAAAAGTTACTATCCCTAACTTTTTAAAGTAAATTTCACTATAATTAGAGGCTAAGAACCAAGCCCTAGCCTCCACCTATATGCAATTTTCTATAAGCCATGTTTTGTTCCAGAAATGACTAGGCACCATTTCCTTCGATAATCATCTGTCTACTGTTTCCAGTCAGAATGCAATGTTCGTTTCCACGCATTCCATGCCCCGACCAAAGTTTGGGTTGCTAGCTTGAGGGGTTTACCGCGTTCCACTTCTTGTGTTTCCACAAAAACTACGTCACTGTGGCACTTTCAGGCCTACTCCAGCATATCAAGAGACTTAGCTGTTTCACCCGCCGTAACGGAAAAATCCGTCCCTAGGCTTATTGTTTCGCCTAGCACAAACACTACCGGCATCACAGCCAGTGCTAGCATGGACTTTCCTCATGAAAAATAACTTCTCATGCGATTATCCAAAAATTGCACGTCTTATAATTATAATTGATTTAATTCGCTCGCTTGGATTTGTTTACCGAACACTTCTTTTTCCAAACGGCTTAGTCGTTTCAAGATATCAAAATTGGTAATTGTCGTTTGAGTTGTGTCTCCAAATGACTGATGAACCTGAGAAGCAGTTGAATTTGGAGCTTCCTGCATACGCTTAGAAAGTTCTTGTTTTAAACGGCTATTTTCTTCACGCAATTCTTTCACTAAAGCTGAGTAAGTTTCGTAGTCTTTGATCACATCATCTAAAAACTCATCCACTTCTTGCTTACTATATCCACGTACTGCTGTTTTAAAATCTTGATCAAAAATATCTTTAGGTGTAAAAATAATACTAGCCATTTCTCTCTCCAATCTGGTTTATTATTATCATTATATACGAAAAGGAAGAGAAAAATCAAGGTATAAACTTTAAATTTCAGAAAAATTTTCCGCCAGCTCATTTAAGTCATCAAATGTTAATTTTTTGATATGATATTGTTCATTTTCCTTCATCATTCGGTAAAGATACTTGAGCTTTGTCTCATTTTCTTCATCGTAAAATAGATAAGCTCCGTCTGTGCTCTCTAACAAAAATTGATTATAAGTCCGAAACTGACTTGGATTTTCATAGCTTGGATAAGCATATTTGATAAAATCAACATTTTTAAAGTTAGCCAATTTTTCTTGGTTAACCTCATTCCAATTTTCACCTTGGTTTTCAAAAATAAAAATCGTCGCCAATTGGAAATTATATTCTTCCTGTAATTCCTTAGCAACTTCCAGAACCCAGACCTCAAAGCCCAAATTTCCTGTGAAAACCAGCCATTTCATGCCATTTTCTAAGAGATAAATTAAATCCCTACGAATAGCTGCTTTGATAATTTTCAAGCGTTGATCCTTGTCTCCAAAGATTCCTAAATCAAAGGCTTTATAGCCTACAACAAGTACACTGACCATTTTTTATCCTTTTACAATGATTTATGGTATAATAGAGTGATGTTATTGTACCAATAAGGAGTTTTATGGTCAACTATCCGCATAAGCTTACATCTAAAAATAACATAAAAAAAGTGAAAAAAGAGACTGTCGATTTCGCTAATCGGGGAATGACTTTTGAAAAAATGATTAACGACACCAATGATTATTACCTTAGTCGTGGATTAGCTGTTATTCATAAAAAGCCTACACCCGTGCAAATTGTCAAAGTTGATTATCCTAAGCGAAGCCGTGCCAAGATTGTCGAGGCCTACTTTCGCCAAGCATCTACTACGGACTACTCGGGAGTTTACCGTGGGCATTACATTGATTTTGAAGCCAAGGAAACGCGGCAAAAGCAATCTATGCCTATGAAAAATTTTCATGCACACCAGATTGAACATATGGATCAAGTGCTCAATCAAGGCGGGATTTGCTTTGTCTTACTTCACTTTTCTAGTCTGAAGGAAACCTACCTCCTTCCTGCTCCCTACTTAATTGAGTTTTATAAGATTGATAAGGGTGGGAAATCCATGCCCCTGGATTATATTCAGAAACATGGTTATCTCATTGAACAAAACATCCTTCCCAGCATACCTTATCTTGATATTATCTCAAAAAATTTACTAGGTGGTCACTCTAATGAATAAACAAACCTTAATGACAGCCCTAAAATGGGTTGCAAGCGGCCTTATCTCACTCTTTCTTTTGGGACTTCTGCTAGGAAGTTGTCTCTTCTTCTACTATGTGAGCAAGGCCCCTGAATTATCAGAAAGCAAGCTCGTTGCTACTACTTCCAGCAAAATTTATGATAGCCAAAATAACCTTATCGCAGATTTGGGATCTGAAAAGCGCGTAAATGTTACCACTGATCAAATTCCAACTGATTTGGTCAATGCTATTGTTGCTATTGAAGACCATCGTTTCTTCAATCACCGTGGAGTTGACTCCATTCGGATCATCGGCTCTATCTTTAATAATATTCTTAGGAGGTCGAATGGGCTTCAGGGTGGTTCTACCTTGACCCAACAGTTGATTAAACTAACATATTTCTCTACCTCTAAAGCAGACCAGACAGTCTCACGTAAAGCTCAGGAAGCTTGGTTGGCTTTCCAACTAGAAAGAACAGCTACAAAGCAACAAATTCTGACCTATTATGTCAATAAGGTTTACATGTCTAATGGGAACTATGGGATGCAGACCGCAGCACAAAGTTTTTATGGTAAGGACTTAAAAGACCTAAGCTTGCCTCAATTAGCCTTGCTTGCCGGAATGCCCCAAGCTCCAAACCAATATGATCCATACTCTCAACCAGAAGCAGCACTTCAACGTCGTAACTTGGTTTTATCTGAGATGTACCAACTGAAATACATCACTGCTGAACAGTATGAACAAGCTATCAATACTCCTGTTACTGACGGTTTGCAAAGCTTGAAGAACTCTGCGTCTTATCCAGCTTATATGGATAACTATTTAAAACAAGTTATCGAGCAGGTCGAAAAAGAAACAGGCTATAACTTGCTGACTACTGGTATGGAAGTCTACACCAATGTCAATACTGACGCTCAAAAGCAACTGTGGGAGATCTATAACTCCGATACCTATGTTAACTACCCAGACGATGAACTTCAAGTCGCTTCCACAGTTATGGATGTAACAAACGGTAAAGTCATTGCCCAACTTGGAGCTCGTAAACAGTCCACTAATGTTTCATTTGGTACGAACCAAGCCGTTGAAACCAATCGGGACTGGGGTTCAACTATGAAACCTATCACAGATTATGCACCAGCTATCGAAGATGGGGTCTATAGTGCAACATCTGCAACTATTGCAGATGCTCCTTATAATTTCCCTGGCTCTAGCACTCCTGTCTACAACTGGGATATGCGCTACTATGGTAATATAACCATGCAATATGCCATCCAAGAATCACGGAACGTCCCAGCAGTTAAAACTTTGGAAGCTGTTGGCCTCAAACAATCCCTTAAGTTCTTGAATAAGATTGGTATCAACTATCCAGAAATGCACTATTCAAATGCCATTTCAAGTAATACCAACAAATCTGGAAACGAATATGGCGCAAGCAGTGAGAAGATGGCTGCGGCCTATGCAGCTTTTGCTAATGGAGGAACCTACTACAAACCTCAATATGTCAATAGAATTGTCTTTAGCGATGGTACTGAAAAAGTCTTCTCTAATGAAGGTTCAAGAGCCATGAAAGAAACAACCGCCTACATGATGACAGATATGATGAAGACTGTTTTGACATCCGGAACAGGTACAAATGCAGCAATTTCTGGTGTCTATCAGGCTGGGAAAACTGGTACTTCTAACTATGCAGACGATGAATTAACCAAACTTACAAAACCTTATTACGGCTCTAGTATTGTAACTCCAGATGAGCTCTTCGTCGGTTACACCCCTCAGTATTCAATGGCTGTATGGACTGGTTATTCAAACCGCTTTACACCAGTTCTTGATGATGGGGTCAAGGTTGCAACTGATGTCTATCGGTCTATGATGACTTTCTTGAATACCAATGGAAACGAAGACTGGGAGCAACCAAATGGGGTTTATCGAGTTGGTTACTATCTATACCTAAACGGATCTAATCCATATCGATACTATATCCAACCTTCCTCAACTTCAGAAGAATCATCTTCTTCTGAGGAAGAGTCTTCTTCAAGTAGTTCGGAATCTTCTACTACTTCCGAATCAAGTTCATCCTCTACTTCTAATCCTCAAGAAAGCAAACCGCAAACTAATAACGGTCAGCGCTAATGTTTGGAAGATCAACATAAAAACTCTATCTTCTCTCATATGAGAAGATAGAGTTTTTTTATTTAGAAAAGGCCTTATATAGCTATAAGGACCTTCTTCATAAATATTCTTTTATAGGGCTAAGGCTCCCATTGGATCCCACGGAGCCAAGACAATAGGCTCTGCTTCATAAGCAGCTAATTCCGCTTCAGTCAAAAATTCTTTGCGCACTACGATCTGGTAGGTATATTCATCCATCCAAGAGTCAGAGGCTACAAAGTAACCCTTGTTACCAACCTTTTCGCCCCAAGAGTTTTCGACCTTCCATTTCTTGGCTTTTCCATTTTCATCCAAGTCCACCCCTGTCAAAACCATTGCATGGGTCATCAGACTTTCGCTATAGTCCAAACGTCCTGCCTTGTCTTGAGTCAACTGGATATCCATACTAGAAGTGAAGTCATACATGCCGTCAGCCATAATACCCGCTTTACGATTGCTAGACTGTCCAACATCAGAACCAAACCACACGGTCTCGCCAGCTTGCATTTGGGCGATAGCCAGCTCTTTTAGCCTGTCCATTTCAACATTCAAATAACGAACTGGCTTGCTACCAACGACATTACCCAGCATCTCAACTGTATAGGACTTACCATAAGGCTTGTCTGCAGTTGGCGCATTGATGATAGAGACATAATCGTCTAATTTGAGATCAACATATTTTTTGAAGAAAACTTGTGGTGTCAATCCGCTCTCACTATGAAAATTGTTATCTTTATCGCGATAAGAGAAGTCGAATTGGCGAGGCGGTAAACCTAAATTCATAGCTAGGAAGTTAAAGACTTCCTGGAGAAGTTCTTCTTTCTTAGCCTGAAGTTCGGCTGATTCTGCCCCTTTCGCTGCTAATTCTCGCAAAATCTGTGCATCTTGTCGCAGGAGTTTATTAAGAATCTGATTGAGCTCACGGCTATTGCTGGATGAGATAGACTCTGGATAGACCGACTTAGGCACGACGCCGTATTTCTCAAAAAGCGCCACGACCATATCCCATTGACCGCCATCCTGCTGGGGAGTATCTAAGAGAAACTTAACCTTGAGGCTGGTCAATTCTTGGTCAGCTGTCGCCAGCACCTGCTCTAAGAACCAGTTGGATTTCTCATATTTATCCCAAAAGAAAGTGTGAGCCTGAGATAGCTCAAAATCTTCCAGTTGGAAACCAGCAATCATCTTGTGGCGGAAGGTATTAAGAGCTGCAAACATCCAACAGCGTCCTGAAGCTTTCTGGTCACTGACCTTGTCCTTAGTAAGATCCAGTGAAAAGATAGGTGTATTTTCCACAGCGGCGCTTCGCTTCTCTAAGGAAGCCAAAAGGCCATTGTGACTGATTGCATTTTCCATCGCTGCAAACTTGGGATTGGCCTCATAAGCAGCATACAGCTTATCTGTAAAATTTTGTTCTAACGAATGCATAGAATCCTCCTTGTCATTATACATCTATTATAGAACTTTAAAAAAGGAGTGCAAGTAAAAAGGCTAGACAAAAGAGTCCTAGCCTTTTTCTAAATCAGATTTTAGGATGCCATAGACGGAAAAATCTTTGACTTGTCCTTTATGCAATACAGCCTGACGGAAAGTACCTTCGTAGCTCATGCCAGCCTTAGCCATAACACGCCCCGAAGCTGGATTGGCTGTTACAAATCTTGCTGTGACACGATTGAAGTCTGCGTCTTGCAAGAGATAGTTCAAAACAGCTTTCAAAGCTTCTGTCATCAGCCCCTGCCCCCAATAGTCTTTACTTAAAATGTAACCGACCTCGCAATCATTGACCGTATCATCTCTATCAACCACACTGATATCACCAAGCACTTGTTCAGGATTTTCCTTCAGGCAGATGGCCCACTTGTAAAAATCCATGTTTTGATAATTCTCAACCCAGCGAGCAATAGACTGTTGGGTGACTTCAGGACTCTCGTGAGCATCCCAGGTCACATGCAGTAAATTATCTGGACGAGAAGCCCAGTTGTCATACATAGCTTGAGCATCTGATTCCAGAAAAGGTCTTAGCAAAAGACGTTTGGTTTCAATAGACTGTGTACCTATCTTTTTCATCGTTTTCTCGTTTCTTGGCTCGGACTAAAAAGTTACGATAGAGATTTTCACTTCCAAAATTCGTCAAAAATCGTAATTGGCAAATGGCGTTTATGCTGACCTTTATGCCACCAAGACTCGATAGTTTCTTGGGCGTGGGCTGAAACGGACTTGCCTTCGAGATAATCGTCAATTTCATTATAAGTCACGCCTAGAGCGACTTCATCTGCAATCCCAGGTTTTTCCTCTTCCAAATCAGCCGTCGGCACCTTTTCATAGAGAGCCGGATCAGCTCCTAAAGTGGCCAAAAGCTGCTTGCCTTGACGTTTATTGAGGCGGTAAAGTGGTAAGATATCTGCTCCGCCATCCCCAAACTTGGTGAAAAAGGCGGTGACATTTTCTGCTGCGTGATCGGTCCCAATAACAGCCCCACTGTATGAACCAGCCAAAGCATACTGGGCAATCATACGGCTGCGAGCCTTGATATTACCCTTGTTAAAATCAGAGACTTTGGCCCCCGTTGCCTCCACAGCCTTTGTCATGGCATCAGCAGATTCCTTGATATTGACTGTCAGACTGACATCAGGCTGGATAAAAGCCAGAGCCTTTTGCGCATCATCTTCATCTGCCTGAACACCGTAAGGCAAACGAACTGCGATAAAGCGATAGCTATCATCTCTAGTTTCAGCCCGCATTTCCTCTACAGCCAGCTGAGCCAAGCGACCAGCCAAGGTTGAATCCTGACCACCAGAAATTCCCAAAACATAACTTTTCAAAAAAGGGTGCTTTCTCAGATAGGCCTTGAGAAAGTCCACCGACTTGCGGATTTCTTCCTCCGGGTCAATGATTGGTTTGACACCCAGTTGAGCGATGATTTCTTCTTGTAGACTCATTTTTCTGCTCCTGTCTGGTAGGCTTTCTTGCGCATCTGGTCAATCAAAACCATCTTATCTTGCCAAATATCTCGAGCCAGGTCAACTGGATAATCCTGTGGATTAAGAACCCGCTTGTACTCGTCCCAAAGTTTATCAAATTCCTTACGGGCATAGGCTTGAATTTCAGTCAGGCTCCGCTTTTCATAAACAAGATTTCCCTCTTGGAAAATATCCACCAAAAGCGGTACTGCATCAAAATCCTTAACCGTCTTATTAATGTATGTGTAGGTAGGATGGAACATTTCTAACTCTTCCAAGCCATTGACATCAATGCCGTCATAGGTAATGTAATCTCCCTCAGACTTCCCTTTTTCCCGACTGGTAATGCGCCAAACTTGCTTCTTACCTGGGGTAGAAACTTTTTCGGCATTATTGGACAGCTTGATAGTATTGCGCAATTCTCCAGTCTCATCTTCAATAGCAACAATCTTATAAACCGCCCCTAAAGCCGGCTGGTCGTAGGCTGTAATAAGCTTGGTTCCCACGCCCCAGACATCTATCTTAGCCTTTTGCATTTTCAAGTTGAGAATGGTATTTTCATCCAGATCATTGGACGCATAAATCTTAGCATCAGGGAAGCCAGCTTCATCTAATTGCTGCCGAACTTTCTTAGAAATATAAGCAAGGTCTCCCGAATCAATGCGGACGCCCAGAAACTTAATCTTGTCTCCTAGCTCACGCGCCACCCGAATAGCTGCCGGAACACCCAAACGCAATGTATCGTAGGTATCTACTAGGAAAACACAGTTATGATGAGTCTCAGCGTAAGCTTTAAAGGCATCGTAATCATTGCCGTAAACTTGAACGAGGGCATGAGCATGCGTTCCTAAGACAGGGATATCAAAGAGCTTGCCAGCCCGGACATTGCTGGTACCGTTAGCTCCGCCAATCACCGCAGCCCGAGTTCCCCAGATAGCTGCATCCATTTCTTGAGCACGGCGAGTTCCAAACTCCATCAGGGGCTCATCTTCGATAACAGAACGGATACGGGCTGCCTTAGTGGCAATCAGGGTCTGAAAATTAACGATATTGAGCAGAGCGGTCTCCACAAGCTGACACTGAGCCAGAGGACCTTCCACTTGCACAATTGGCTCATTGGCAAAAACTAAGTCCCCTTCCTGAGCCGACCGTACACTAAGGCTCATCTTTAAATTCCGCAAGTAATCTAAGAAGTCTCCATGATAACCCAAGGACTCAAGATAGTCTAAATCACTCTGGCTGAACGTCAGATTATTGAGATAGGAAATAATTCTTTCTAAGCCCGCAAAGACAGCGTAGCCGTTATTAAAAGGATTCTTACGGAAAAAAACTTCAAAGACTGCACGTTTGTTATGGATATTCTGATTGAAATAAACCTGCATCATATTGATTTGATACAAGTCTGTATGTAAGGTTAAACTATCATCTGGAAACATATTTTCTCCTTTATAAACTGCATGGATTTTACTTATTATATCATAAATTTACAATTAAGAGGTTATAGGGAAATAGTCCGGCAATTAGAAAATTAAAATCATTCTTTCTCCAATTTAGCTAATAGCTATTTAATTTCTAATAAACCACTCCACAATTATGCCTCAAAAGCTTCAACAAATCAAAAAACCTTGTTAGTTTATGACTAACAAGGTTTTCGGTTTTATTCATTTTCAGAGATATATTTATAAGCTTCTTGACCCGCAATCGCTCCATCACCTACTGCTGTCGTAATCTGGCGTAAGTCTTTTTGACGGACATCTCCGATTGCGTAGATACCAGCTACTGAGGTCTTCATATGGTCATCTGTCACAATCCAACCTGATTCATCTCTTATACCCAAATCAGCTACAAACTCACTAACTGGATCCAAACCAACATAAATGAAGATACCACCAAAATCTGCTTGGCTAGTTTCACCTGTCTTAATATTTTTAAAGGTTACTCCAGTCACCTTACGCTCGTTACCATGAATAGCTTCAACGACTGAATCCCAGACAAAACTAATTTTTTCATTAGCAAAGGCACGATCTTGCAAAACCTTTTGTGCGCGTAATTGATCACGACGGTGAACAATGGTCACACTTTTAGCAAACTGGGTCAAGAAAATGGCTTCCTCAACTGCTGAGTCACCTCCACCGACAACTAGTAAGTCTTCATCACGGAAAAAAGCTCCATCACAAACTGCACAGTATGAAACACCCCGGCTATTAAATTCAGCCTCACCTGGCACATTGAGCTGACGGTGAAAGGCTCCTGTTGCAATAATAACAGTCTTACTTTCATAAACTTCGTCTTCTGTGATAACTTTTTTAAAATCACCCTGATCTTCAATTCTTTGAACATGACCAAAGATATGCTCTACTCCGAGATTTTCCAATGGCTCAAACATCTTTTCAGCCAATTCTGGACCGCTAATTAGGGCATAGCCAGGATAATTTTCAACATCTGCTGTATTATTCATTTGCCCGCCTGGAATACCAGCTTCCAACAAGGCAACTTTGAGGTTACTTCTTGCAGCATAAAGTGCCGCTGTCATTCCTGCAGGACCTGCTCCAATAATAATTGTATCGTACATGACTCCACCTTCTTTTGTTGTAATAATAATTATTCTAACGCCAATAAAAAACTTTTGCAAGCATTATGCTTTCAGCACTAAGAGAATGCCCATAACCGCAAAAGATAAAATAGGGATAGTCATAATATCAATCAAAAGTACATCAAACAAATGCGCCTGTCGTGCCTTTGCTGTCTTATCCTTGCGACTAGCCATTCTAGCTAAAATTAAAATCCCTGACAAACCGCCGATTAGGGCTGTTGTCAAAAGAAGACTCTCTATATAGAGAGAAAAAATTTGCTTTAACATTTAATCTCCTATGTTTTGGTCTATTTATGTCCAATAAGTCATGCTTATTTTGCTCAAAACAAACTCAGCTGGTAAAACCAACCGAGTTATCTTTTCTCCATTATATCAAATATAGGTTCGTTTGTAACTAGCAAAAAACTCTTTCGTCCGTTCTTCTTTCGGATTATTCATAATCTCATCAGGCTTACCACCTTCAATAATATGCCCCTTATCTAAAAAGAGAACCTTGTCAGCAACCTGTGAAACAAAGGACATATCATGACTAACCAAAATCATTGTTTGACCAGATCTTGCAGCATCAGCAATGGATTTTTCTACTTCACCAACAAGTTCAGGATCCAGAGCAGATGTAGGCTCATCTAGCAGGAGAACATCAGGCTTCATGGCCAGAGCCCTTGCCAAAGCTACCCGTTGTTTTTGACCACCTGATAAATGACGGGGATAATGATTTTCTCGATCTGATAAACCTACCTTGGCCAATTCTTCTTTAGCTATTTTAGTAGCTTCTTCATCCGATAGTTTCTTGACAACGAGCAGGCCTTCTTTTACGTTTTCCAGAGCAGTCCGTCTTTCAAATAGATTAAACTGCTGGAAAACCATGGCTAATTTTCGACGAAGTGTTAAGACTTCCTCCTGAGTAATTTGGGAAAAATCAACCCTAAAGTCATCAATCTCAATGATACCGCTGTCTGGAGTTTCCAAGTAATTCAGACTACGAAGAAAGGTTGATTTACCAGCTCCGGAGGAACCAATCAAGGCAATAACCTCTCCTTTTTGGATATCCAAACTAAGATTATCCAATACTGCCTGACCAGAGAAAGATTTACTGAGGTTAAAAATGTGAATCATTAAAGGATATCTCCTTTCGCTTGAATTGCTGAATCAATTGCAGCCGGCGTTTGAATGGCCATTTTTCTTTCGATAAAGCGACCAAATTGCTCAATCATAATATTGACAACCCAATAGACTAGAGCGACAGAGATGAAGCGCTCAAAATAACGGTAATCCGAACCACCTAAAATCTGGGCTTGGGCAAATACTTCTACCACTCCAGCACTAAAGGCCAGTGAAGTTCCTTTGGTCAAACCAATTAAGGAGTTGATCAGGGTTGGTGTAGCTACCACTGCTGCATTAGGAATAATCACACGACGGTATACTTGGGCATTGGTCATTCCCAGACTTCTAGCAGCTTCAATTTCTCCTTCACTAACAGAAAGGATTGCTGCCCGGATAGTTTCACTAGCATAAGCTGCCTCATTAAAAGCAAAAGCAACAACAGCAAAGATTGAGGCTGGGATTGCATTGATATTAAAGGCCGTTCCAAAACGTTGATTAATAACCTTTAGAGCTATAGGAATCCCATAGTATGTAAGCATCAATTGGACTAAGATAGGTGTCCCCCTTAAAAAACTGACAAACAAAGCCTGAATAGGGTACAGAACTTTGACACGGTTGATTTTGACAATAGCAAATATCAGAGCCAAAACCAAACCAAATAGGGCGCCGCCCAGGGTTAAAAATAAAGTTGTTGGTAATTTTTCAATAATTCTTGGCAGGGCATCAAAAACAGATCTTAAACTAAAATTTTGGCCATCTGGAATGGACTTCATTAATTCCTGATACCAGTTAGAAGCTAATATAACTAAACTTGCGTTCATCATTCAATCCTTTCATCATTCTCATTTAAGAAGGTCTATGCTCTTTTACTCGGTTTACTGTATCTGAATAACACAAGAAAAAAGATAGACCAGTATACTCTAGTCTATCACACCATTTTTATATCGAACAGTATAAATTATTTATCAAGGGTATAAGAAAATTTTATGACTAGAAGCTTTGGCGCTTGGCCTTGCGTTCTGCACGACCTCGAGCACGATTTTCAGCCCTCTTGGTCTTACGACGTTTTTCATTGACAGCCCACTGAATTTTTTTCTTATAGCCAGGTTTGATTTTCTTCTTTTTCTTTTTAACCAAACCAATCATTTCTGTATCAAGCTTCTCATAAGACTTTTCACGGTTGGCCCGACGATCTCGGTCATATGTATCCTGGAATTCACCGTTCTTTATCATCTTAGGAATGAACTTGATGCCCAGTTTCTCTAATTCACGAATATCAGAGTCATCACTTGGCTGATAAAGCGTAATGGCCGTACCAGGAAGTCCATTGCGTCCTGTTCTTCCCACTCGATGGACAAAGAAAGACAGGTCCTGCGGAATAGCATCATTGATGACATGACTGACCCCCTCAATATCAATTCCCCTTGCTGCTAGGTCAGTCGCAACAATATATTCAAAATCAAGATTTTTTACTTGATTCATAATCCGCTTGCGCTCACGTGGTGCAATATCACCGTGAATCTTAGCCACTTTCAAGCCTTGAGCAAGTAAGTAACTATGTAGCTCATCTGCTCGTGTCTTAGTATTGACAAAAATCATAGCCAAATAAGGCTGTAAAATTCTGCTGATTTCATAAATCTGAGCATTTTTATCACGCCCCTTTGTTGAGACCAGCCAATTTTCGATTGTATCAGAAATAACCGTTTTAGTCCTGATTTGCTCCATGACCGGATTGGACAGATATTTCTTCAAGAAAGGCTGTAGCTTCTGCGGAATAGTCGCTGAGAATACCAAAAATTGCAAATCTTTTGGCAAGCTTGAGGCGATTTTATCCACTGTTTCCAAGAAACCCATATCTAGTGTCATATCCGCCTCATCCACAACAAAGGTCTTGGCCTTATGAATGCCTAAATCTCCTGACTTGACCAAATCATAGATTCGGCCTGGTGTCCCGATAACAATATGAGGTTGGCTAAATTCAAGTTTATCAATTTGGCGGGTCTTGTCAGTCCCTCCTACATAGTTAGCAACACGAATTTCTTTATCAGAAAAAGAAGCAATCTGTCGAGTTGCTTGATAGATCTGGGTGGCTAACTCGCGGCTTGGTGCCGTAATCACAACTTGTACGTGTTCCTCATCTTCATTCAGCTTTTGAAAAATCGGTAGCAGAAAAGTATGGGTCTTCCCAGAACCTGTCTTTGATTCACCGACAAGGTCGCGCCCAGACAAAACAACTGGAATCAACTTCTCCTGTACCTCTGTTGCTTCAACAAACTTCAGATCCTCTAAAGCCTCCTGAATATAATTTTTAAAAGTAAATTCTGTAAATTTCATTTTTTCCTCTTATACTTATTCGTCCTATCTATTATAACAGAAATTATGGATTTTTAGCCATTTATATAAAAAGAAGGAGAACAATCGTTCTCCTTTTTCTTACAAATACAAAATCGCTAGAGTAATCAAACTTGCAACAAGGCCTATTCCCCAGAAGAGAAAATCCACCTTCCATTCACTCCAAGCTTTACCACGGCCAGAAAAACCACCAAGTTCAAAATGATGGTGAACTGGAGTCATACGGAAGATTCGTTTGCCTCCTGTCATCTTAAAGTAAGTAACTTGTAGCATGACTGAAGCTGTTTCAAATACATAGACAATCCCAATCAAAAGCAGGGTCCATTCTTGATGGAGGGCAATAGAGAGAGCCGCCAGCATACCTCCTAGAGCCAGACTACCTACGTCTCCCATAAAGATCTTAGCAGGTTTATGGTTAAATCCGAAGAAGCCAAGCAGGCCACCAATCATACTAAAGATCACAATCAGAAGGTCAAAACGTTTTTGTTCTAAAGCAATAACTGCATAAGCTCCCAAGCTGATCACGACGGAAATGCTTGCAAGACCATCAATTCCATCAGTTAGGTTGACTGCATTTGAAAAGCCAACCAACCAAAAGAGAACAAAGAAAATATAAAGAAAACCTAATTCCAGTGGAAAACCGAAAACGTTCAGCATGTCCCCGCCGCCATGGCGTTCAAAAAAGAGATAGAAAACCACGCCGCCCACCAGCTGCAAGAATAGTTTTTGTTTAGGATTCAGTCCCTCGTTGATTCGGCGGAAAACTTTTAAGAAATCATCTAAAAAGCCAACTAAACCGTACAAGAACAGAATAAACAAAATCGTTGTAACGCTGCTAGAAAGATTTCCTGAAAATAATGCAATGACAAAACTCGCCACAATCGAAGCCAAGAGGAAAACAGTCCCTCCCATAGTGGGTGTTCCAGCTTTGGCCTGGTGCTGTTTGACATCTTCGTGCATTTGTTGCCCGGAAATGCGGGCTTTTTGATAAAAACGAATAAAGGCAGGTATCCCAATAATTGTTAAAATCAAAGTAGTAATTCCTGCAATTATAGCTGTAAGCATCTTACTCTCCTAGTGTTATTGTTATTTCTTTGAGGTTCTTGATTGAGGTATTGGCTTTTACGCTCTGTCCAACAACCTTCGAACCTTCACCTTTGTAGGTAACCTTTATATCTAACCATTTGGCAAAGGTTGATGCGTTCTCTTTGGTCCAACCGTACATGTCTGGCATGTCATCCAGCTCATCTGTTAGAAGAAGGACTTGCTGGTTAGAAGCAACATTCTTACCTGCTTCAACAGATAATTTAGTGATACTACTTCCTGTACCAAGGATAATCGGCTGAACCAAATTACGACGTAGCTCTTCAGCATAAGAACCTGGTGATTTATCTTTGCCCTTTTCTTTTGTTTTAGGCATGGTGTACTTGGTTTCGGTAATGATATTATCCAAAACAGGAGTCGGAGTAGTTAGGCTTAGCGTATCCTTCATGGCAACCGCTTCTTCCAAAAGAGGATTAACTACTTCCTTCCATAAATCTGGATAGAACTTCTCCTCAGGCTGCTTCACTGTCACATACATGATGAAATCAGGATCTTCAGCCGGCGTCATAGCAACTACCGAATAGATGTATTCGCCTTCTAAGTATCCGCCCCCATCCTTAGCTTCTGCCGCAATCTGGGCCGTACCAGACTTGACCGCTACATCTTGACCTGGAACCTGAATGACCGGCACTCCATTTGTCTGTAAGGTACCAAAATTTGGATCTGTCCCAACAGTGATCATATACTTACGAGTCTCTTGAGCTGCTGTCTTCGAAACGGGGTTTCCAACAATTTCTCTCGAGCTTTTTCTAGCACTATTAGTCGCTGAATCATAAATTGCACTGATAAATTTAGGTTCCAACATGACACCGTCGTTAGCAATTGCAGTAAAACCACGTAGCATTTGAACTTGCGTTACGTTAATCCCTTGACCAAAGGAACTCATTGCAGTTGTAACGACGTTTTTATCCGGAAGATTGCCGACGTCTTCACCCATCATACCAAACCGCGTACGAACACCAAACTTGAATTTATCTAAATAATCACGCCACTTATCATCTCCCATCTTTTTCTCCAGACGGGCCATACCGATATTACTTGAATAGGCAAATCCTTGAGCATAAGTCAAGGTCTGACCAGTTGAGAGCCCCATATTGACTCCCCAGTCTTTGATGGTTGTATCCTCGATTTGAAACTCGTCATTAAAGTAGGTTTCATTGGCAGGGAAAGTATGATTATCGATAGCACTAGCCAAGGTAAATACTTTCATAGTTGATCCAGGCTCATAAGGGCTTTGATAAAGCAAGGTTGACCAATTGAAGTCTTTAGACAGACCTTCCTTGGTATCTGCATTAAAACTTGGGCGCTGAGTTGTTGCCAAAACTTCACCTGTCTTGGCACTAACCAGTGTTGCAGACACAAATTTCCCTTTGACCTTTTCCTGGAAGATATCCATTCTTGTCTCTAGATAGCTTTGTAGATGGCTAGAAATAGTCGTATAAACATCTTTACCATTTTCTGTGGCCACAGAGACTTGGTCCGAACCAGGCACAATATTTCCATTTTTATCGCGCTCATAGGTCACTAGGCCATCCCGTCCAGCCAAGATTTTATCCAAGGAATATTCCAAACCTGTTGAACCACGCAGACTCTTAGATCCATCTTCATTTTCTTCCAATTGGGCAATACCGACAAACTGAGAAGCAAAGGTTTCATTTGGATAGCTTCGGCTAGGGCTGGTATCAAAACTGATTCCTTTAACGCCAGCATCTTCCATAGACTTCTTAATATCTGTCATCGTTGCATAAGGAATATTATTTCCTTTGGCACCAAAATAGACCTGAGTCAATTTTTTCTGTGATAGTTGGCTCTTGGCATAATCGGTCTCAATGTCTAACTTATCGTGTAGAATTTGAGCCACTGTCTCATACTGAGAAGGCTCTACATAGAGAATCTCACCTGTAGCTGATTTATACTTTTTATCAATAATGGCATAGAGATTATAAGTCGTTGAATCTTCTGCAATGGCATTGCCGTTACGATCATAAATCGTTCCCCGCTTGGCCTGTACTGTTTTTTTAATCTGGTAAACTTTTTTAGCCTCCGCCACCAGGTCTACTCCAAATTTTCGACCAGACCCAATCAAGATAGCAAAGTTAATCAAAAAAACAAAGAAAAGAAAAACAGTCAGGATACTCAGATTTTTCCCCACTTGTTTTCGATTCATATTAGCTGTTTTTCGATTTTTTAAAGCATACCTTAAAATCTTATTCTTCATGCTTTATTCCGCCGTTTTTACGATTGCATTTTGCAAGGTCATTTCCTGAGAGCTGGCCAGGCCAGACAGTCTTTCCTTACGAGTTAAATCATTAATCTCTTGCTTGGCGTTATTAATTTCAACCTGCTTAGTGCTGACTTGGACATTTAAGTCCGTCAAATCATGCTGAACTTGCAAGAGTTTTGTTTGCATAAAGACAACACTAACGGCAATAATAATCGCTGTCAAGATAATCGAAGCATAAAATGCTTTCTCGATACGAGTGAACTTTTTAATCCGTGATTGGAGCTGCTGTCCTCTCGTTTCTTGGCTGTTATTTGGCATTTATTCCCTCACTTGTGTACTTTTTTCGCCACGCGCAATTTGGCTGAATGTGCTCGATTATTCAGCTCAAGCTCTTCTGCACTCGGCAAAATTGGCTTGCGACTGATTAATTCCAGTTTAGGTTTCAAGTCATCTGGAATAAAAGGCAAGCCCTTTGGCACGTCTACTGTCGAAGCCTCTTTAAAAAGTTGCTTGGTCAAGCGATCTTCCAAAGAATGAAAGGTGATGACTGAAATCCGACCATCTACCGCCAATAAATCAATTGCTTGCTGAATAGACTCATCAGCTGCTCCTAGCTCATCATTGACCTCAATCCGAATGGCTTGAAAAATCTGCTTGGCTGGATGCCCTTTTTTCTTTAATTCCTTGGCTGGCTTGGCAGATTTGATAATCTCTGCAAGCTCTGTCGTCGTTTCAATCGGCTTGATCTGCCTAGCTTGCTCAATTTTACGAGCAATTTGCTTTGAAAATTTATCTTCACCGTATTTAAAGAAAATACGCACTAAATCATGATAATCATAGTCATTAACTACTTGATAAGCGCTAAAATCCGCATGACGATTCATACGCATATCCAATGGTGCATCTTGTTTATAAGAAAAACCACGTTCTCGCTCATCTAATTGGGGACTTGAAACCCCTAAATCATAACAAATGCCATCAATCTCATCTACACCAAGTTTTTCTAACTGTAGTTTGAGATGGCGGAAATTATCCTGCACAAAAGTAACCATGCCTTTTTCGATGTATGGTGCTAAACGTTTTTTGGCATGTTCAATAGCTGTCGCATCTTGATCAAAAGCATAGAGATGCCCCTTGGGACTTAACTTACTTAGTAAATATTCACTATGGCCTGCCCCACCTAAGGTCGCATCAACATACACCCCATCAGGTTTAACATCTAAATAATCAATAGTTTCATGAAGAAGAACGGTTACATGATGAAATTCATTTGTCATATCTTATCTATTATACCATAATCAAAAGCAAAAAAAAATTTTAAAGAAAAAGTAGGACCAGGAAAAATAATCCTAAGCTTTTGTCGCATATACTTGACATAATCTCCAAAAAGGATTATACTATTTTAAAAGTCAAATATACACGACATTTGACTGGTGATAAAAAATAGAAAGGAAGGGTGTAATGAATCGTGTCAAAGAATTTCGAAAAGAAAAAAAGATGTCTCAGCTAGAGTTGGCCAAGTCCATCGGGGTATCACGGCAAACTATCAATATGATTGAAAACAACAAATACAATCCAACCTTGGAGCTCTGCATCAATCTAGCAAAAACGCTAGATACTGACCTCAACGCCCTCTTTTGGGATCCCCAGCTGACAGATGAAGATTCTGACGACTAAGAATTTTTCCTTGCAGCAATTTCATACCTAAAGAAAGGAAGCAAACATGAAAAAAGAAACATTCTCAGACAAGATGATCAAACGATTTTATGGCATTACTGGACCTTTGGACGAGCAAAAACGCCAACAGGCTGAGCATCTAGGAAATATAGGATTTATTTGGCTTTTCTTTATTCTGATTTTTGGCAATGCCATCGTCTTTCCACTGGCTTTTCGATGGCCTATAATTATTGCTGTTACCTATCCTATCCTGCTGGAAATCCTTATCCTCGGCTTCTGTGTCTATATAGTCATTCAAGCACGGCGCAAAGGAATTGATAATCTAGAGCTAGGACTTCAGGATGAAAAAGAAGAAAAAGCTATGAAACATGCTGGTCTCAAAGCAGGCTTCTCTTATTGGCTGCTCTTCTATCCTCTCTTTAGCATCATGATAGCTGTCATGGAAAAGAAAGATATCCTACAAGTTTTGCTTCAGCCTAAACTTATTATAGCCGGATTAGCTGCTGGTCTTGGATTTGGACTGATTATGCATTTTATTTCCAAAGGAAAGATTCGTCAAGCACAAAAAAGGGAGGAAGAAGAATGAACCTTCAATCTTATAGAAATACTATCTTAATTCTACTATTTGCTGTTTTTCTAGTCTGCCTCTTCTTTCTGAGGACCACAACAGATCCAGTTCTTTTTTGGATTCTAACCTTCACTTGCGTCGCCATTCTCTACATCAGCTATAAACTCTTAAAAAGGAAGAAAAAATAAAATAGTTGGCATTTCAGCTTATGCACTGAAATGTCAACTATTTTTTTATGAATTTGGATCATCTAGACTGCGGCCATGAAGACCTTTCTCGCGCTGAACTTGACGCAACTTCTCAGGCGTCACATCATTGCCATCTTCATCGACAATCTTGATACCTTCGATGTGATGGCGAACAGAGCGACGGTAGCCCTCGATATACTCTTCACGAAGCTTGGCTTGTTCCACTTTTTCCTCAGCAGTTAAGCCTTCCGTTTTTTTCTTTTTAGCCAGTTCATTAATACGGGCAATTTTTTTAGGATCCATGATTCTACCTCTCTCTTACCTTTTATTTGGTATTAATCTGATTAAACTGCGCCATTTGTCCTGCCTTGGCTGTCAAAGACGCTAGGAGAGCTAAGCGATTGTTACGCACAGTCTCATCTTCTGCCATGACCATGGTATGGTCAAAGAAAGCGTCGATAACTGGACTGAGGGCAAAGAGTTGGTCCAAATTGGCAGCTAAGTCAGATGTCAGCTCGACTTTTTCAATGGCCGCTGCCAAGTCTTTTTCCTCTTGATTTTCAAAAAGTGCTGGATTGACAGCGGTCTGCCCTTGGGATTTCTCAGCTAGATTGAAGACCCGAGATAGGCTTTCGACTGCTGACTTAAAGTTGTCTTCCTGAGCTTTTTCTGCTAAAAGCGCAGCAGTTTCTACTAAATCGCGTACGACGAAGTGAGTGCTTTGAAGAACAGCTGTCACGATGTCTTTTGGAATGCCGCGATCCATCATTTTCTCAACTCGGGCACGGAAGAAGTCCAGCACCGCCTCTTGATTGTCATAACTTAGACTATCAAACTTGAGTTCGTAAAGTCGGCTAACCAGCTGAGCCAAGTCAATGTTCCAGCCAAACTTGTCCAAGATACGCACAACACCCTGAGTCGCACGGCGCAGCGCATAAGGATCATTAGATCCGCTTGGAATCAAGCCAACTGAGAAGAAGGACAGAATGGTATCCAGCTTATCAGCCAGAGCCAATACCGCTCCGACCTTGGTGTCAGGCAATTCACCATCAGCTGATGTCGGCATATAGTGCTCCCGAATAGCAGCTGCCACTGCAGCATTCTCACCAGCCAGAAGAGCATACTTTTCACCCATGATACCTTGCAGCTCATCAAACTCACCAACCATGCCAGTCAGCAGGTCAAACTTATAAATAGCCGCTGCACGAGCCAAGTCGGCTGTTTCATCCGCATCCAATCCTGCTTCTTGCGCCAAGAGAGCAGCAATCTTGCCAGTCCGCTCCATGTGCTCTGCCAGAGAGCCAATCTTTTCGTGGAAGGTCACATTGCTCAGCTTTTCAACCAAGTCGGCAATAGCCAACTTTTGGTCTTCCCGCCAGAAGAATTCCCCATCTTCCAGACGAGCCACCAAGACTTTTTCATTTCCCTTGATGACATTTTCCAAATGCTCTGCATTTCCGTTACGGACAGAAATGAAGTGCGGCAAAAGTTTGCCTTCAGCATCGCGCACAACAAAGTAACGCTGGTGCTCTTTCATAGAAGTGACCAAGACTTCCTCTGGCACCTCTAAGTATTTGGCATCAAAATTACCCAAGAAAGCAGTTGGATATTCTACCAGATTCAACACTTCATTGAGCAGGTCTTCGTCAATTTCGATAAAAACCCCGTGCTCCTCTTCCAGTGCTCGAATCTGCTCGACAATCATATCTCCCCGTTCAAGAGGACTAGCAATGACAAACTGAGCCCGTAGGTCATCTTCATAGGAATCTGCTGAAGCAATCTCCATTTCTTGACCTAAGAAACGGTGTCCTCGGCTAGTACGACCGCTCTTGATGTCCAAGAAATCCAAGTCAAAGGCCTGCTCATCTAAGAGTACAGTTAAGGTGTGGACCGGACGGATGTATTCAAAGGTGTTGTTGGCCCAGTGCATGCTGACAGGGAAGGTCAAAGCTTGCAGAACTTCCGTCACTGCTGGAATGATCTCCTCTACCGGGCGACCGATCTCTTCCTTGGTCACATAGACGTATTCCTCCCCCTTGATTTCACGGAAAGTAATGTCCTCAACCGTCAAGCCCTTGCCACGGACAAAGCCTTCGGCAGCCTTGGTAAAGTTCCCATCAGCATCCAGTGCAATTTTCTTAGAAGGGCCTTTGAAATCTTCGGTCAAATCAGACTGCTTGTTCGCCAAGCCAACCACGCGCACTGCCAGACGACGAGGCGTAGAGAACATTTCAATTTTCTCAAAGGTCAGACGATGGTCTGTCAGGAAGGCTCCCATCTTGTCGCGCAACTGCTTCATGCTCGGTGTCACGACATAGGCTGGCATTTCCTCCAAGCCTAATTCAACTAATAAATTTTTTACCATGATTATTCTCCCTCCTCTGCCAAGAGTTTCTCGCGAGTCTCTGCATCCAAAAGCGGATAACCCAGACGCTTGCGCTCAGCCACAAAGGTCTTAGCCACAACACGCGCCAGATTACGAATACGGGCGATATAGCCAGCCCGCTCTGTCACGGATACAGCTCCACGCGCATCCAAGAGGTTAAAAGTATGCGAGCATTTGAGAACATAGTCATAGGCTGGGTGCACCAGATGTTCGTCCAGACAGCGCTTAGCTTCCGCTTCAAACCTCTCAAAATTCCCCAAGAGCAAGTCTTGGTCACTGACCTCAAAGCTGTACTTGGAATGCTCGTACTCAGGATGAGTGAAAATTTCACCATACTTAACGCCATCAGCCCACTCAATGTCGTAGACTGAGTCCACTTCTTGGATATAAGAAGCCAGACGCTCCAGACCATAAGTCACCTCAGCGGTCACCGGGTGAGTTGGTAGCCCTCCAACCTGCTGGAAGTAAGTGAACTGAGTGATTTCCATACCATCCAGCCAAACTTCCCAGCCCAGACCGGCTGATCCAGTTGATGGATTTTCCCAGTTATCCTCAACAAAGCGAATGTCGTGCTCCAGCGGATTGATGCCCAAGAGCTCCAAAGACTGCAAATAAAGTTCTTGGATATTGCTTGGGGAAGGCTTCATAACCACTTGAAATTGATGGTGCTGGTAAAGACGGTTAGGATTTTCCCCATAGCGCCCATCTGCTGGCCGGCGAGACGGCTCTACATAGGCCGCATTCCACGGCTCTGGCCCAATAGCTCGCAGGAAGGTATAGGGACTCATCGTTCCCGCCCCCTTCTCATTATCATAAGCCTGCATAAGCATACAACCCTGATCATTCCAGAACTGCTGTAAAGTCAAGATAATTTCTTGAAAAGTCAATTTTTTAGACATTAGTTACTCCTTTATTTTTTCATTTTAGCTCAGGGACTATCTTTCGCTCCGTTTGAACAAACAAAAGAACCTCATCCGACAGTCCTAGGCTATTGCGACCTAGGGGCGTCAAAAACGCGGTTCCACCCTAATTTATTACTTCATTCTGTTTACAAAATATAACCAAAAGCGCCATCTGCTCCGCTTCCCTATCTGGCTCACACTATCCCAGACTCGCTAAAAAGTAGACAAAGAGATTTCTTTCTAAAAAAGATTATAGCAGAAATCCTAACTATTGTAAAACACTTATACACCCTTAATAAAAGAAATCCCTCAAGTATAAACCTAAGGGATTCTAATTCTAAAGTAAGCTTGAAAGTTTTAAGCTTGTCTTGGTTTTCTAGGTTTCACAACTCTTGGTTTTCTGCCATCAAGTTTTCTCCTAGCCACCTTCAAATTCGCAATAGCTTCCTTAACCTCTGCTTGGCTAGCGCTTGGATCTTCCAGAACTGCCTTAGCTTGTGCATAGGCCTCTAAGTACGCTGCTTTAACATTCTCGCTAGCATAGATAAACTTATTGCTGATTGCTTGATAGTGCATGTCGTATTCTACTAATTTTTGTAAATCAGTAAAGTTCGTTGGCTTACCATCTAATTTTTTCTCAGCAGCTGCCAGTTTAGCCAGTGCCGTATCGATTTGCTCCTGGGTCACCTTCTCTTGGAGTAAAAGAAGAGTAACTTCTTGGAAGGCTTGGTCATAGGCACGGCGGTTTCTGTCCTTAGCATTGGCATAAGCACCTGTTTTCGTTGTTGCAGCATAAGCCTCTACTGCTGCTTTAACAGCTGCTACATCGGATTCTTTACCGTCAAGATCAGTTGTTGCAGCTTGCAACTTGGCAACAACAGCATCCACTTCTGCCTGAGTCAATTTACCAGCTAAAGCATCTTTGGCAGATTGATAAGCTTGATCATAAGCCAGACGTTTTGCGCTAGAAGCATTGTAATATTGAACTGTCGTTACTAGATTTGATTGCTGATTAACCGCAGCCATAAGAAGGGTTTTAACAACAACTCCTAGTTTAAGAAGATTGTTCTTACCTTCAAGAACCTCAACAGTTGGATCTGTTTCCACAAGCTCATAACCAGTTGGGAGATTGACAAAGACAGAGTAGAATCCTGCCCCTACTGATCGTCCAAAGGAATTCTTACCAAATTTAGCAGCAGGCAAGGTATATACATCGCCATTGTTGTTCTTGAGAAGTACTTGAGTATTCTTTGGTACAGCCTGATCAAAACTAACACTGACTGGCGCAAAGACAACTTCCTTAACAAGGAACTCGATTGTCTTGAAGCTATCTTGTGCTGTTAATTCAAATTCCTGCGTCTTGGAGCCGTAGAACTTAATTTCATCCCTATCATAGGTGAAGACTTCTACTGTATAACGACCGAACGGCAAGAAGTTGATATCTTTTCCTTTGTCCAAATCAACATATTTTCCTTTGTCATCCTTGATTCGATAGACAAAGGTCGTGTCGACATCTTTATGTGTGGTTGCATCCACCATGGAAACTCGGATCCGGCCTGAATTTTCAGAGCTGACAAATTCAGACAAGGCAAGAACATCTTTGTTGCCTGCATAATCTTCTACCGCATAGAAAATCTGGGACTTGTCCACTCCTTCTGGCAAGGTGTAAGTACCATCTTCATTGGCTGAAAGATAAACTCTATGCTCGTATTCCCGTTCTTTTCCATGGGAATCCACGTCCTTATAAGTGATTGAACCTTCTTCGTCTGCCTTCAAGTAGAAGACTTGTTCGCGCAGGATACCACCGTTTCCTACATCCTTTGGCTTACGGACTGTTAAAGTCTCAACACCATCTTTATTCGTGATATAACCTGAAGTAATCTGAGGTTTTTGGGTATCAATTTGAAGATCGAAGCTTACGGTTTGCTCTTCTGCACCAGGCACGTCAGGTGTGTAGCGTACGACATAGGTATAGTGACCATCTTCTAACGGGTTACCCTTGCTATCGCGACCATCCCAAACAGTATTTGTCAAAAGATAAGACTTCGGTTTTCTCGCATCACCACTATAGAAATTCTTGCGGCCATCCCAAGCCTTGCTACTTTGCCAGATTGGGAAGCGGTAGTCAGTATCATCTGTTGTATACACACTAGCTGTTAGATTGTTCACATTCCGGTAGAAGACAGAACGGTACTGAATCACATCTTTATTGCCATCGCCATTTGGTGAGAAGGCTAAGCGAATGTTGCCATCAGCATCCAGCTGCAAGATATGTTTCCCATCAGCATTTTCTGCTGTTCCTAAGACAACTGAACTGCGGTCTACAGTTTTGCCAGTTGAATAAAGGGTATCTTTAGACGTTGTTACGAGGCTCGTCACATTGCTTTTAGAATCAATACTTTTATCCTCTGGTACCTGATAATAGAAGCCTGATTTGCCATCGCGAACTAATTTATAAATTGGTTTTTCAGCAGCTGGCAGATTTTGGAATTGACCACGGAAGCCCATAAATGGAAGGCTCACTACATCACCATCATCTGCTGGATCAACAAAGCGAACAAAACCTTCCAAGAAGTAGCCGTTTGGCATTAACTTGGTCAGCTCTTCTGCAAATTTAGCCACATTAACCTTCACAGTTACAGTCTGACTACTATGAGCCTTGACCGTAACTTCTGGCCAGACTGTCTCAGTCAATTTACGAGGTGTCAGATCAAATTGACCATCCTTAACCGTATCTGTATTGGTATTGACAATCATTTTTAGGGTTCGGTCAGTGTCAGTAATATTATGAACCGTCACGTCAAACGTAAAGCTATCTTCGACATTGCCTAAAGATACACTTGGGTATTGGTTTTCCCCAGTAACATAAAGTCCAGTAGACACCGCAGCAGCTGTATCAACGATTCCTGCACCTTGCTGACGCGGAGAGGTATAAGCGCCTGTTTCTTTATCAATATGCAGCTTCGCAGTAGACATGATCAAAGCCTTGACCAATTCAGAATTCTGGGCTGGAGTTAGGTTTGGATAATGCTTGAGCAGGTATTCTTTCACCAAGGCAGCAACACCAGCCACATGTGGAGAGGCCATACTGGTTCCGTTCATGCTACCATAGGTATTGTCATTGAGTGAAGAATAAATAGATCCACCAGGAGCTGACACATCTGGCTTCAGCTGACCATCGGTTGTAACACCCCAGCTAGAGAAGTCAGATAGTTCTTTAGCTGTTGGATTTGGGCGATTATCTTTCAATCCGTTGAAGGCGATCTTATAATTACCAGCTGCTAAGGCTTCACCATACTGTTTGCTGATAAAGGCTGATGGAGCTGATTCTGAATCCTCATCCAAGGCCATTTGGATATTAGCACCTTCAACATTGTTGTAGATGAGGGCCCCAGCTGCACCATGTTGGATCGCATTTTTAATCTTCTCAGAGAATGTAATCGAACCACGCTGAATAAGGGCCAACTTCCCTGTCAAGTCTAGGCCATTAAAATCTTCCTCACGTCCTTGACCAGCATTGACATACTCGTATTCCTTGCCCTTTTCAAAGTCAGCCTTGCTATCTGCTTTGGCAAATGTAAATTTCCCATTGCTTAATTCAGCATTGTTTTCTAGACCACGAACTTCCATGACTTCTTCAGTCACTACTGTATTATCAACAGAGGCAACAGAAATAGCTCCTTCTGCAGTTGAAGGATTTCCGACTAAACCATAGTCTGGATTTTCAGCTAGAGGTTTGGAATGGCCACTTCCGAAAGTATTTTCGTTACCAGCCGCAATCACGACACTGACTCCTTTAGCTCGAGCTCGTTCAATCGCCGCAGAGAGACTAGGACTCATGTTTACGACTGATCCTGTTGCTGAACCCAAACTCATATTGATGGAATCTGCCCCCAAGGCTACTGCATCTTCAATGGCCTTGATATAAATGGCGTCACTCGTAGTTTTTTGACGGTCTGAGAAGACCCGCATGAACATCACTTGAGCTTCAGGAGCAACCCCATAGATGTATTCTCCATTGCTATCCTTCTTGTCTGGATTTCCAGCCGTGATACCAGTAACGTGCATCCCGTGAGAATAGCTATCTTTTTCCTTGATGCTATCATCGCCATCAATATAGTTATAGGCATAAACAACCTTGCTGTTATACCATTTACCATAATCAATTCCGGCCTTCTTCTTTGCCTCTTCAAGAGCAGCTTCCGTTTGGTATTTGGCCTTTGAAGGATCTGAAATACGCAAGACTTCATGGTGGACGTCTAAACCAGAGTCGATAACAGCAACCAAGCGACCTTCCCCTTTATAACCTTGAGACCAAGTTTGAGGAACCTTGATGATTTCATTACTACTGATGCTAGTTGGTTGCTCGTCCTTGCTGACTTTATCTTCTTCTGCAGAAGTCGCAGTAGCAACTGGCTGACCTGTATTTTCTGACGCTACAGCTTCTGTAGTCGCTGGCTTTCTTTCAGGATTTTCAGTCCTAACCTCCTGCTTATCATCTTTCTTCTCAGATGAAGGGCTTGTTCCCTCTGCTGTCGAAACAGTCTGTTTTGGCTCTATAGCTACAGTTGTTTCGCTAGCTACTTGCTTTTCTTCCTTAGTTTCTCCTGCTGATGGAGCTTGAGCATTTGCTGGCTCTGAACTTGAGGATTTGTCTACTTCTTCAGAAGTTTGCGACTTGTCCTCTTTTACTGTCGCCTTATCCGCAGAAAGAGACTCCTGCTCTGACGGATCAGCTGTCGTAACTAGGCTTGACTGCTGACTCGCTTCTGCTGTGCTAACGGCTGTCTGTTCGTCCGCATTGACTTGGCCTGAACCAAAAATCAAAACAGTTCCCAACAAAGCCGAAGCCAAACCAAATTTGAACTTCCGAAGTGAAAAACGTTGTTGTCTTTTCATACAAAACTCCTCAATATTTTTTAAATCATATTATAATAAAAATTGTCTGAAAATTCATACTTTGTTATAAAATGTAACGAAAATGTAATATTCCCGAATGTTTTTCTACTTAATACCTATTTTATAAAGTTTGATGAGTCAATTTGTTTGAAATATAGAACAAAATTAGAATAATATACGGTTTTTACCACCTTTGTCGTGAAAAATAGTCCTCCTAGCAATCTAGCAGGGAATTACTCTTTGCTGAAAACGCTTGCCTACCTAAAAACTTTGTGATATAATTAACATATTAATAATAATAACTAAACAGGAGGAACTACTTATGAAAGCAGTTGTTGTTAATCCAGAAAGCACTGGTGTGGAAATTATCCAAAACAAAGAACTCCGTCCGCTTGAAACAGGTGAAGCTCTTGTAGAAATTGAATACTGTGGTGTCTGCCACACTGACTTGCACGTTGCACATGGTGACTTCGGCAAGGTCCCAGGCCGTATCCTTGGTCACGAAGGGATCGGTATCGTCAAAGAATTGGCTCCTGATGTGAAGAACTTGAAAGTCGGTGACCGTGTCAGTGTCGCTTGGTTCTTTGAAGGTTGTGGCACATGTGAATACTGTACTACAGGACGTGAAACTCTTTGCCGTACAGTAAAAAATGCTGGTTATTCTGTTGACGGTGGTATGGCTGAACAATGTATCGTAACAGCTGACTATGCTGTCAAAGTTCCTGAAGGTCTTGATCCTGCACAAGCTTCTTCTATCACTTGTGCCGGTGTAACTACTTACAAAGCCATCAAAGAAGCTCAACTCCAACCAGGCCAATGGATCGTCCTTTATGGTGCAGGTGGTTTGGGTAACCTAGCTGTTCAATATGCTAAGAAAGTTTTCAATGCCCATGTTATCGCAGTCGACATCAACAATGACAAACTTGCATTAGCCAAAGAAGTTGGTGCTGATATTGTCATCAATGGACGTGAAGTTGATGATGTTCCTGGCCTCATCAAAGAAAAGACAAACGGCGGTGCTCATTCTGCAGTCGTAACAGCCGTTTCTAAAGTGGCCTTCAACCAAGCTGTTGATTCTGTACGTGCAGGTGGTCGTGTAGTAGCTGTTGGTTTGCCATCTGAAATGATGGACCTCAGCATTGTCAAGACTGTTCTAGACGGTATCCAAGTCATAGGTTCTCTTGTAGGTACTCGTAAAGACTTGGAAGAAGCCTTCCAATTTGGTGCTGAAGGCTTAGTTGTTCCAGTCGTTGAAAAACGCCCTGTTGAAGATGCCGTAGATGTCTTTGATGAAATGGAAGCTGGTACTATCCAAGGACGTATGGTACTTGACTTCACTCACTAATGCCTCTTTCTATTAAACAAAAAACGAACTATCCCTAGAATAGTTCGTTTTTTTATTGATGCTTTTACGGTATAGGGTTCTTAAGGCTTGTTGCAAAAAAGATCTCACCATTTAAGAAGAAAGATCTATCACCCTGTTTATAAAATAGTGTGCAACAAGCTCTTTTTCATCACTTTATAACTGAAAATACATCATAATACTAAAACATAAAACCTAGGGAATAATCCTTAGGTCTCATCTTTATGACTCAAAAATACAAAGAAGAATTTTGCATCGCAAGCCTTTCACGCCGTTACTCCAGCTCTATCCCCTTCTCACGGAGATTATCTAAGCACTCCTCATAGTAGGCGTCATTATGCTCACTATAGATAGGATTGCCTAGCTTCTCCTCAGGCAAGTCTTCATAAGAAGGGCAGGTCTTACCACGGTAGTTCTTGTCCAGCCACTCTGGGCTGACCCGATAGCCACGACTAGCCATCTCCTCCATGATCAAACGATGATAGGCATAGAGACGATAGGGCGAGTGGGTAAAGACATAGTCCACCGTCGCATGCCTCCTCCCCCAGCCATTGCCACGTAGGGCGCAGCACTCACGATGTTGCCCCAAAAGTTGAGGTCGGGGAAGTTGAGGAATCAATGCCTCATGCCAAAGTCTCATAGAAGTCTCCTTTCAGTAAGGTAAAATGTTGTAAGTAGGTATTTAGATAAAGAACAAGTAAATCTCCCTTGGAAGACTAATGATAACTGACTATAATTTTATTTAATTGCTTTCTTCAAAGCTTCCCTTAATTCTTCATCAACAGCATAAATATATAAACCATTTACTCCTCGTGTTAACAGCACATTTAATTCATTTCGCAACAGTCTTTCACCATAGTTGACTTTTTCACCATTCGCAAGTTTACGGTTTTGAACAGCACCCTTATTTTTACTTTCAGAAATATCATAAATAATTTTGCCGTTTCGATACTTCACAGATGGTCCGATAATAACACCTACATAATTCAAGTCAAATCCCTGAACTGTGAACGTAGAGCCTATTTCATCAATTGTTTGAGGCTGCTCTATCCAAGATAATTTGTCAAATTCCTTCTCTGACTCTAATTGTAGATTCCAAGGAGCCTTCCAATCACCTATTTCAACAAACCATTTCGGAGTTGGTTGTTTCTTATTTTCTCTGACATATGGCCAATCATATGTTGCTACCAATCTAGAAATACCTAATTTTTGATTAGCATTCTTAGATTTGATAGCATTTTGTAGTTCCAAAGGAGAATCAAAAGATTTAATATCATATCGAGCATCTTTTTTAAATTTCTTAATTTCACCTTCATCAACAATACAACGAATCCAATCAATAGTTTCAGAATTTGCGCTAATTCTCATTTGATTGCGTAGTTCAATTAAATTTCCTTCCAGATTAGCTTCATGTTCTAATTCTAAAAATGAATTATCAGTCCATATTTGAGATTTATTCATAATCTGTTTATCATCATAAACCAGAACAACTACTTTTGATTGTGCTAGTAGATCTTTTAAATGATTTCCACCAAGATATGATTGATTCTTCGCAGTAAGCAGTAGATGGCCTTCGTCAACTATAACCACTCCTGCCTTAATATCATTTTTCTTCAGTGCATTTAAAAATTGAGTAGGCTTGTTCGCCACTTCTAGACTAGAGCCACTATTCCAATCTAATTTTCTTTCAATTTCTTTGTACACTTTTAATTGATGATCATTGTTTACAACGATATTAATGAAATTATTATCTTTGATAAATGAAATATCATCAGAGTTTAATAAATCATCCACAAGCGAACTCATTAGAACTGTTTTCCCCGCTCCAGCTTCTCCTTTAACTAGAATGAGTGTTCCATCTTGATTTTTACTAATCGAGGCACTTATTTTATTAATAATAGTGTTTTTAGCTTCGATTTGTTCTTCGGTCAATTTATGAAACGGAGACGCTTTGAAAATTGCTGAATTTCGAACAATACTCTCAACAGGGAATAAATGTTTGTTGCTCTTTCTTAGCAAACGCCAAATTTTTGAAAAAATTGAATCTAACTCATTAGATGTATAATATTCATTTTGAGGATTTCCTCTTCTATTTTGTACCCTAGTAACATTGTCGACACTTGATAAATAAAGCATTAAACGATTTTCTATATCTAGAGTTAACGACTTATTAAAATGATTGTGACCAATTACAAACATCTTCGTTGTCGAAGATGTTGCAAAATCTCTCCAATCATCTCTATTCTCTTTTTTTATATCGTCAATTAAGTGTTGACTAGTTCGTCGAATTATATCCGTTGTTTCTCCTATGTATACACTAAATTGATTTTTCTTCTCATCGTTAACAATATAAACTACTGGATAATCGAATAAAAATTTTAAATCATTTTTATTTTCATTAAGACTAAGTTTGTTTTTAAGTTTCACCAGTGAGTTGCTTGTATAATCTATTTCTCTTACAATTGGGCTTTGTATTTTTACCATTATTTCTCCAACTCAGTGTATTTTTTGTTATTCCCTTTGCTCAAGTTAACTGGATACTTCATATTATTAGAGATAAGTTTATCCTCAATAATCTTATTTACATCAAGTTGTAAATTATCAGCTAACATAAAACTATAAATTAAAACATCTGCTAACTCTTCAGCAATTTGATCTAATGAATGACCGACAACCTCTTCTGACTGTTTCCATTGGAACAACTCCAAAAGTTCACTAGCTTCCAGTGAAATAGATATAGCTAAATCCTTTTCATTGTGAAACTTTCGCCAATCACGATCATCTCTAAATTTATTTATTTTTTTTATTAAGTCATCCATTTGTTTTCAACCTCTATTAATTTCGATAAATTTAAACAATTATAATTTAAGTAACATTATAGCATTTTTTAACTTTCCTTTTAAATTTTTAAGTAATTCACTCTAATACATTCTGTATGGTAGCTTAAAATAGTAATAATATCTTAAACTCTATTAGTTTACTTGCCGCATTACTGACAGTCGTTTTTAGAGAATAATAGGTTTGCTTTTTATCATAAATTATTGATTAAAACTATTTTTAAAATCAATTCAATTAAATCCCCAGCTCATTTCAAACTGGGGATGACTTTATATTTTTAATTCATAGACTTCCTGCCAGCCGGCTGGTCCTAATATGCGCTGGGGCTGTTTGCTAAAACCGGTCTCTCGGTAGAGATAGGAAGCGACTTGATTTCTCTCATTGACGCCTAAGATGATGCTTTTATACATGGGCAGATGCTCTCTTATGAAGTCAGGCAAGAGCTTCAGCGTCTGACTACCGTATCCTCGCATCTGAAAGTCTTCATCTGTCGAAAAGCTACGAAGGAGCAGACTATCTGGCTGACCGCCATAAGTAAACTTCTTTTCTCCAGAATCCAAGATTAGAAAGGTTACGATTTGATGTTCTTCAAGACCCAAGATAGCATAGCGATTTTCTAAGTCAGCTACAGCCTCCTTAGGATGATTGGTAAATCTCAAGTCGGTTAAATGGTAAGACTGCAAGGCTTCTCTATCTGAACTGCGATAGAATCGGATTTTCATCTAAAAATCCATTTCATCAGGATTTGGTGCGCCACCTGCCAGGCCACTGATATTTTTGAGGACTTCTAAGTCTGCAGCATCTAGCTCAATGTCAAAGCAGTCCAGATTGCTAGCAATCCGGCTCGGAGTGACCGACTTAGGCAGGGGCAGGAAGCCTTCCTGCAAGCTCCACGCTAGGACGATTTGAGCAATGGTCTTGCCATACTTGTCCGCCACAGCTTGTACGTCAGGATTTTGAAAAAGCTCACCTTGGCCAAATGGCCCCCAAGCTTCCAGTAAAATCTCATGATCACGGCAGAAGTTCACTGCTTCTGTCTGATAGACACCTGGCGCCAGGCGGATTTGATTGACTGCCGGCCTTATGCGCGCTGTCTCAAGCAGGGCTTCTAAGTGATGAGGCAAGAAATTGCTGACGCCGATTGCACGAATCTTCCCAGCCTCATAGAGATCTTCCATGGCACGCCAGACTTCATCATTGCGCTTTTTCCAAGCATCATTTTCCCTCAGGGGTTTGGGATTAGGCCAGTGGATGAGGTAGAGGTCCAGATAGTCCAGTCCCAGCCGCTCCATTGATTGGGCAAAAGCCTCCAGAGCCTCCTCATAAGTATGGTTGTCATTCCAAAGCTTGGTCGTGATGAAGAGCTCCTCGCGCGGAATGCCGCTGTCCTTGATTGCCCGTCCGACACTCTCTTCATTCTTATAGATAGCGGCCGTATCGATGTGTCGATAGCCTGCTTTGAGAGCGGCTAATGTTGCCTGATAGGCTTCCTCACCATCCTTAGCCTTCCATGTCCCAAAGCCAAGCACTGGGATTTTCACGCCATTGTTTAAAAGGTACGTTTCCATAGGTATCCTCCGTCTATTATTTATGAGATCCTCAAAGAGCTAAATTGCTCTGTTGAGAAATAGTTGTCTATTATCCGACCTAGTCCTTCTTTTTCTTCTTAGGGACTATAGGCCCTGGTTTGAAGATATTTTTCTTGGTCGGAGCCATTCCCTTACTGATAAAACTATAAATGATAAAGGCGGCTCCAGCGACAATCATCAGAATACGACTCATCGCTAAGCCAAAAAGAAGAAAGACCACACCCATAAGGGTAAATTTATAATCAATCTTTTTCATGTTTCACTCCTGTTTATTTCGTTGATATCATTATATCATGAATACATCATTTCATATTGATTCAAATTTATTTTCTCAGCTTAAAAAAAATAGAAAGAACAGGCTCACCTGCTCTTTCTTTAAATAGTTAGGAGACTTTTGTATGATTAGGCTTCAAATCTTTTCTCACCATCCAAGTATGTGGCAATCAAGTCCAAGTCATCATTTAAAACGATAAAGTCCGCATCATAACCCTCTTTGATCTGACCGCAAACATCATCAATATGAACAGATTTAGCTGGAATCAGGCTAGCCATCATGACGGCTTGGTGAGGATTGGCAATGCCCCATTTAACAACATTCTTCAATCCATCTTTTAATTTCAAGATTGAACCCGCTAGGTTGCCTGTTGATTTGAGGCGGGCAGTCCCATCTGCCACAACCACTGGAAATTCACCCAGCATATAATCACCGTCTTCCAGACCGCCAGCTGTCATACAGTCCGTAATGAGAGCGATGTTTTCATGGCCCTTTTGCTTGATCAGAATATCGCAAGCCTTAGGATCCACATGGTGGCCATCACAGATTAATTCTGCGTAGGTATGAGGAAGCTCATACATGGCACCAACCATACCTAGCTCCCGGTGAGTCAAGCCACGCATACCATTATAGGCATGTACCCATACGCTAGCACCAGCTTCCACTGCTGCCTTGGCTTGGTCAAAGGTTGCATCTGAGTGGCCGAGTGCTACTGTCACACCTTCGTCAGTAATCGTGCGAACAAATTCTTCGACACCATTGCGTTCAGGCGCAAGGGCAATCTTATTTAGCAAGCCATTTGAGGCCTTTTGCCAAGCACGAAATTCATCCATACGAGGATCTTTCATGTAGGAAGGATTTTGCGCTCCCTTGTATTTCTCGGTGAAATAAGGTCCTTCAAAATATAGACCACGAATCTTGGCACCAGTAGCTTCTTTGTAGCGGGCACCGATATTTTCTGTTACAGCCAGCAAAAGCTCATAAGACGAAGTCAAAGTAGTTGGTAAAAAGCTCGTAACCCCTGTTGTCAAAAGACCATCACTCATGGTATGAAGGGTGCCTTCGATGTTATTGTCCATGACGTCCACTCCGCCAAAGCCATGAATGTGGGTATCTACTAGACCAGGTGCTATAGAATAACCAGTGTAATCAATCACTTCAGCATCAGCAGGAACTTCTTTGACCAGCTTTCCAAATTTGCTGTCTTTGATTTCTAAATAACCACCTTGACGGATCCCTTGAGGATAGAAAAACTGATCAGCTTTAATATATTTAGGCATAATATAACCTCCAGATTTTGTCCAAATAGACTAACTTTCTCCCTATTTGGTACTCATTGATTATGTCATCTATATTATAAACCTTTCCCATTTATTTGTAAATGGTATAGACCTATTTTATAAAAATTATTATATTAAAAAGACAGGAAGCTTTTCCTGTCTAAATTTGTTCTGCTTGGACCTTTTCAGCCAGATTCATAGCGTGGTCCGCAACCCTTGTATAGTGAGAAATGATATCGATAAAATTGACCCCAGCTTGTGGTGTACATTCTCCGCGGTTGAGGCGCGAAATGTGGGTCTTCCTAAGCTTACGCTCTAGCTGATCAATTTTCGTATGCTTTTCTTCTAGACTGTCAGCCAGTTCAATATTATTATCTTCGACCGATTGCAAGGCATCCTTGATAAAATCCAAGGTCATTTGGTAAATCGTTTCTAATTCTTCCAAGGCAGCTTCTGAAAAGATAACTTTTTTCTTAATCAGGTAGTCTGTCAGTTGAAGCAGGGCTTCACCGTGGTCCCCAATTCTCTCCAAATCTCGAGAAGAGTCTAGGATATTGGTTAAGACTTCACTTTCTTTTTGATTCAGCTGTTCTCCAGAAAGATCAATGAGATAACGTGTCAGTTCTTCGTCAATAGCATTGATGGCTCCTTCCGTCTTATGACCCTTGTCTGCAGATTTTTCAGTATGGTTGATCAAATAATCATAGGACAGTTCAAAAGATTTAACAGCGTAGCTTCCCAAATGAAGCAATTCTTTCTTAGCATTTCCTAAGGCTAATGATGGTGCTTGCTTGATCAAAATTTTATCCAGATATAGCGGTTCGTACTTAACAACCTCATCTTCACCAGGAATTAGTTTGGTCACTACATAGGCAAGAAAACCAATCAGTGGGAATTGAAGAATGGTATTGGTAATGTTGAAGGCACCATGAGAGAAAGCAATCGTCATCTCAGGCGATAGATGCAAGGTCGATTGAAACCACTGAACCATATTGGTAAAGGCACCGAGAAAGAGTAGACAGACCAAGGTCCCCAGAACGTTAAAGAGCACATGAGAGGCTGCAACACGTTTAGCAGCAATGTTGGCGCCCAAAGAAGCAATAATTGCTGTTATGGTCGTCCCGATATTGTCCCCAAAAAGCACCGGTAGGGCTCCTTGAAGACTAATCAAATCACTAGCATATAGATTTTGCAAGATACCAATCGTAGCAGATGAAGCCTGAATCAGCAAAGTCAATCCTGTTCCGACAAAGACTCCCAAGACTGGATTTTTGCTGAGCTGAATCATATAATCTTTGAAGACCTGTAAATCCTTAAGTGGTTCCATCGCACCGCTCATCAGATTCAGCGCAAAGAATATCCCTCCGACCCCAAAGAGGATCCGACCAATATTGTTTATAGCACGGTTTTTAGTAAAGAATATACAGACAGCACCGACAAAGAGAATGGGAAGGGCATATTCCCCCAGCTTAAAACCAATGATGAAGGAAGTCACTGTTGTTCCGATATTGGCTCCCATGACAATCCCGATGGCCTGGCGCAAGGTCAGGAGCCCCGCACTTACCATCCCAACAGTGATAACCGTCACACCTGAACTGGATTGGATAAGAGCTGTCATCCCGATACCAACCAGGATACCTAAGATAGGATTGCTGGTATACTTATCGATAAAATAACGCAGGCGATCACCAGCGGCTTGTTGCAGACCATCACCCATCATCTTGATACTATAAAGAAATAGTCCCAAACCACCTAAAAAGTTAAAAATAATATCTTGCCAATTAATGGACATTCTTTGCCTCCTAAAACCTCTTTCGAAGTATTCCTTTTATATTTTATAGAATAATCGTCAAAGTCACAAGACCTTTTTTTAAAAAAATGAAAAAACTATACTATTTTGTGCAAGAAAAAAAGACCACAGAAGGTCTTTTTCCTATTATTTATCCAAATCCCGCAACATTTGGTCAATCTTGTTACCATATTCAATTGACTGATCTTTTACAAAGGTCAAGTCTGGGATTTTATACATTTTTAAATTGTGGCCCAACTCACGTTTGATGGTTCCAGTTGCTTTTTCAAGTCCCAACTGTGCTTTTTGATTATCTGATGCCAGATCACTCATAATAGTATAGTAGACCTTGGCCATTGATAAATCACCCAGCATTTGCACATCAGTGATGGTCACACCTTGGACACGCGGATCGCGGACTTTCTTTTGCAAAATCTCATTGACTTCGCGCTTGATTTCCATCCCAACCCGGTCCACACGGAAATGATTTGCCATTGGATTTCCTTTCTATTTCTTTCTCTGTAAGATAAGCTAGGCTGAGCCTAGCTTATTTTTATTTGGTTATAGAAGCCCGCCGTCTCATTTTGAGAAATGAATTGATCTAGGATTTCCGTAGAATCTGTCATCCCTATCAACATTGATCTCATGAATACGGACTTAAAAACTTCAGGATTTAGCTTTTATTTTTTAATTTCTTCCATGATGTAGGCTTCAATTGTATCATCTACTTGAATATCATTATAGCCTTCAATCATGAGACCACCTTCACGGCCGTTTGTAACTTCTTTGACATCGTCTTTGAAGTGCTTCAAACTAGCCAGTTGGCCGTCATAGATCACGACGCCGTCACGAATCACACGGACCTTAGAGTCACGGGTAACTTTACCGCTGATAACCATAAATCCACCGATGGTACCAACTTTAGAAACCTTGAAGGTTTCACGGATAAGGGCTTCACCGATAATTTTTTCTTGGTATTCTGGGTCCAGCATTCCCTTCATGGCGTCTTCCACTTCTTCGATAACCTTGTAGATGATGCTGTGGAGACGAATTTCAACGCTATCAGACTCCGCTTGCTGACGAGCTTGCGGTGTAGGACGGACATTGAAACCGATAATAACGGCATTTGAAGCTTCAGCCAAGGTTACGTCTGATTCATTGATAGCACCAACTGCTGAGTGGACGATGGTTACCTTCACGCCCTCTACTTCAATCTTTTGTAGGGAAGCAGCCAAGGCTTCAACAGAACCTTGTACATCGGCTTTGATGATAACATTAACAGACTTGACTTCACCCGCTTTAAGGGTATCAAAGAGATTTTCAAGGCTGACACGGTGAGTGGCTTGACGTTGCTTCAGCAAAGCCCGTTTAGCACGTTCTTCACCGGCTGCACGCGCCGCTTTTTCATCTTCATAAACAGCGAAATGATCCCCAGCCATTGGTGTTTCGTTTAGACCTGTGATAGAAACTGGTGTAGATGGACCAGCTACTTTGACACGACGACCCAAATCATTGGTCATCGCACGAACACGACCAAAGGTATTACCGACAACGATAGGATCTTGAACATTCAAGGTACCTTGTTGGACAAGTAAGGTCGCAACAGCACCTTTTCCTTTATCCAAACGGGCTTCGATAACGGTACCGATTGCACGGACTGTTGGGTCAGCCTTAAGTTCTTGGATCTCTGCTACAAGTAGGACTGTTTCCAATAATTCATCGATGTTTTGGTTGAACTTCGCTGAGATTTCTACAAACTCAGAGTCCCCTCCCCAAGCTGTTGACATAACACCATGTTCTGCCAATTCACCGATAACACGTTCAGGATTGGCACCTGGCTTATCAATCTTGTTGATAGCAACAATGATTGGAACGTTAGCTGCTTTTGAGTGGTTGATCGCTTCAATAGTCTGAGGCATAACCCCATCATCAGCTGCAACGACCAGGATAGTGATATCCGTAACAGACGCACCACGAGCCCGCATAGATGTGAAGGCCGCGTGTCCTGGCGTATCTAGGAAGGTAATCTTCTTGCCACCTTCGACGATTTGGTAGGCACCGATATGCTGAGTGATTCCTCCCGCTTCACCTGTCGCAACGCGTGAATTACGAAGGGTATCCAAGAGCGTTGTTTTACCATGGTCAACGTGACCCATGATAGTCACAACTGGTGGACGTTCTTCTAAAGCATCTTCATTGATGTAGCCTTCTTCGACAAAGAAACGTTCAATATCAGCAGTGTCAACTTCAACCTTCTTCTTAGCTTCGATACCATAATCTACCATAAGGAGTTCAATTGTATCACCGTCAAGAGATTGGTTTTGCGTTGCCATAACGCCCATCATAAAGAGCTTCTTAACGATTTCTGCTGGTTCACGTTTGATCCGTTTTGCAATTTCTGCCACGGTCATGCCATCTGTATATTCAAATTCTGTTGGCAATTCATGGAATTTACGCTCTGTAACAGGTTTTGGAGTCGCATTATTATTCCGATTGTTTTTGCCTTTTTTCGTTTTCTTATTGTTATTCCAATTACTATTCTTTTGATTTCTCACTTGATTTTGACTGCTTCGATTCTTTTGTTGTTTTCTTGGACCATCTTCTTCGTGATCAAAGTTATCACGTTCCTTATCTGGTCGTGCTTGTTTCTTCCGACGCGTATCTACAGCAGGCTCTTGAGTTGTTGGAGCCGGTGTTGCTGGTGCTTGCGCTGTAGGTTTTGGAGATTCTACTTCTACAAATAAATCTTCCAATTTAGCTTGTTCTTTACGCTTATTCTGCTCCCGCAAAGCTTCCTTGTTAGCCTTAGCCTGTTTGAAGCGCTCTTCACTAGAACGAGCATACTCAGCATTTTGCTCAGCTTTCAAGGCTGCTGCCCGCGCTTTAAAGTCAATCTTAGGCCCCTGGTTAAAGGACTGGCGTTGTTGATTGTATTGTGATTGACCTTGATTGCGATGTTGATTGCCTTGCTCTTGACGATTACGGCGATCATTGCGATTTTGACTATTACGGTCATTGCGATCGTTTTGGTTATTTCGGCGATCGTTGCGATCATTGCGGTTTCCTTGCGGTCTTTGTTGACCCTGTTGTTTACGACGCTCTGCCTGCTCTTTCGCCCGTGCCTCTCTTTCCGCTTTAAAGTTACGACTTTGTGGACGTGTAACTTTTGGAGCAGTAGTTCCTTGTGCTTGTTCTTGCTTACTAGCTGGGGCTTTTGCACTAGCTTCTTCCACAGGCTTAGGTGCTGATGCTGGGCTAGGTGACAGCTTGTTTGTTGCCTGTTCAGTCTTATCCTTTGCAGGCTTAGACGGTGTCACCTCTGTTTTTATTGGTTCAGAACTTGGTTTTGCTTTAGCCTCAGAAGTACCAGCCACTGCTTTTTTTGCAGAAGCAAAACTGGCTACAATCTTATCCGCAGCAGTAGCTTCAACACTTGATGAATGACTTTTAACATCCAAGCCTAGCTCTTTTGCCCGCTGAACAATTTCCTTACTTTCTTTTCCCAGTTCTTTTGCGATTTCGTATAATCTTTTTTTAGACAAATCCTTGTCCTCCTGTTCTATTGCATAATAGACCTCATTTTCTTTGTAAAACCAGCATCTGTGATGGCAAGCACTTTTCTTGCTTTACCAATCGCAGAGCTCAATTCCAGTGTTGAAAACACGGTTGATACGTCTACTTGGTAATAGTGGCTTTTATCATTAATTTTTTTACTCAAATTTGGAGCGGCATCATGGGCTAGAAAAATCAGTTTAGCCTTCCCTTCTTGAATGGCCTTAACGACTAATTCTTCACCAGAGATAATGCGACCTGCTCTTTGTGCCAGACCTAGTAGATTTGCGACTTGTTGTTTATTCAAGACCTAACTCTCTTCTTTTCACTTTGTGATCAACATAAGCAATCAATTCATCATAGAAAGCTTCGTCCACTTCCATATTAAAACTGCGATTAAAGACTTGTTTCTTTTTAGCTTGAAGCGCTTCTTCGTTATCCAGTTTGATATAAGCGCCGCGGCCATTTGCCTTACCGGTTGGGTCAATAAATACTTGACCTTCCTTGTTTTTAACAATTCGCAGTAAATCACGCTTGTCAATCACTTGGTTTGAAACAACTGATTTTCTTAAAGGGATTTTTCGTGTTTTTGCCATGCTTGCCCCCTTAGTCTAGCTCTGTAACTTCGCTTTCTTCAAGGTCTGTTGCTAGTGCTGCTGCAGCCATTTCTTCCATTGCCTGGTCAGTATAGGTCAGATTTGCATCATCTTCGTAGACAACTTCCTCTGCCACTTCTCCAAAGCCACCCAATTCATTAGCTGCTTCCATCGCTTCAAACTCACTTGCTGATTTGATATCAATACGATAGCCTGTCAAGTGAGCAGCCAAGCGAACGTTTTGTCCACGACGACCAATCGCCAATGACAACTTATTATCTGGAACGACCACTAAAGCACGTTTATTATCTTCTGCGTTAAAGATAACTTGGTCAACTTCAGCTGGTGCAATAGCATTGTAGATGAATTCAGCTGGATCTGCTACCCATTCGATGACATCGATGTTTTCTTCAACAGGAACCATACGGTCGCTCTTAGCATCGTATTTTGCTGGGTGGAACTTGCTAGTGATTTTCTTGATATTAGCTCCGCCACGACCGACGATTGTACCGATAGCATCAACATTTGGATTGTGGCTACGCACAGCGACCTTAGTACGGTCACCTGCTTCACGTGCCACACTCATGATTTCTACAGTTCCATCGTAAACTTCTGGGATTTCTTGTTCCATCAGACGTTTAATCATTTCAGGATGGCTACGGCTTACAAAGACATTCACTCCACGAGGGTTGTCTTCAACCTTGTAAACAAATACTTCGATCCGATCATGTGAAGTAAAGACTTCTCCAGGAATTTGATCTTGTTTAGAAAGTTGGGCTTCAATACTACCTAGGTTTACATAGATAAAACGGTTATCAAAGCGTTCTACCGTACCTGACATGATTTCATTTTCATGTTCCTTATAAGTGTTATAAGTGATAGTACGAGTTTGCTTGCGCATTTTTTCCATAATAGTCTGTTTAGCAGACTGAGCGGCAACACGACCAAACTCAACAGGAGCTTCTTCAAATTTAATCTTATCTCCTAGTTCATAAGCAGAACTAATAGCAAGCGCATCTTTCAAACTGATTTCTAAACGACTGTCAAAAACTTCGTCCACAACTTCACGAACTGTATAAACATGGAAGTCACCCTTTTTCTCATCAAAATCAATCAAAGCACTATCAGCTTGACCATAACGGCGACGATAAGCAGAACGAAGAGATTCTTTTACTGCGTCGATAATGTCTTCTTTTTTGATACCTTTGTCTTCTTCTAAGATGCGGAAAGCATCTAGCATTTCTTTACTCATGTTCTCTTAGCTTTTGCTGTGCAAAAGCAATCCTTTCTTTTATTTCTAAAACTTAACAGCGAGTCTTGCCTTGGAAACAAGACTATAGGGAATGTCAATTTCTTTCTTACGAGTTTTGTCCATATATTCTAAGGTCAGGATATCCTCTTTAAACTGGAGCAAGGTCCCTTCAAATACCTTTTGTTTATCTAAGGATTTATACAAACCAACATGAATATATTGACCAACTGCTGCTTCCACCTGCTCTTTGGTCTTAAGTGGTCGCTCCAAGCCAGGGCTAGTCACTTCAAGGAAGTACTGCTCAGGAAAGGGATCCGGCTTAATCGTATCCAGCAAGGGACTGATAATATCTGTCAAATCAGCTGTATCATTGACGGTGATTCCTTCTGGCTTGTCCACAAAAACACTTAGGACATAGTCGCTACCTATCTTTCCATACTCTACATCAACCAATTCAAATGGCGCTGTAATAGCTGGCTCAATCACTGCCATTACTAACTCTACAATTGTTGCGATAAGACTGCACCTCCTCATAGATAAGAGGCGAAGAATGATCTCCGCCTCACTTTCTAATATTCACTAAACTGTATTATAGCACTCCTCTCTTTAAAAAGCAAGAGATAGAGGCTTTTTCAGCATTTTTTATTAAAATACTGCTTCTACTCGGTAAATAACCTGCCCTTTGCTAGAAAATTTTTGTTCATACTCTGTCAGAACATTTCCTTCAAAGTCGCTCGTATGTAAGTCAAGCCAGACCCCTTTCAACTTCATACCATACTGAGAAAAGCTAACCAGGCTGTACTCAAACAAACCACGATTGTCTGTCTTAAAATGGACTTCTCCTTTTTCAGGTAAAATCTGCTTAAAGGTGTCCAGAAAAGACTTATAGGTTAAGCGTCGTTTCTCATGGCGTTTTTTGGGCCAAGGATCAGAAAAATTCAAATAAAGTCGCTCAATTTCCCCGTCAGCAAAATAATTGGTCAAATCAGAACCATCCACCCAGAGCAATTTGATATTAGGAACATCGGTTGCCAAGACCTTATCAAGAGCATAGCTGAGAACTGATTTTTGGATATCAATTCCGATATAATTGATATTTGGGTTGGCCTTGGCCATACCAGTAATAAAGGCCCCTTTACCACTTCCAACTTCAATATGAATCGGGTGATCATTACCAAAAAGCTCCTGCCATTTTCCTTTAGCATCAGCTGGGTTTAAGACGACATATTGGGGATTAGCTTCTAGAAGCTCTGTAGCCCCCTTGCGATTTCTTACTCTCATGATTCCTTTCTGTATTTGGCCCGGAAATTGCGCAAGGCATAAATTTCGCGGTTCACATTTTCTAAATCGTTATTCTCATAATACTTAGCGACTTGGCAAAGGTAGCTATACTGGCTGTACCAGTAGAGCTTCTCTAAAACCTTTTCATTGTATTTATAGCCATAATAAATCAGCCATTCTTCCCAACGTGCTTCTGGAATATAGTGACTGAGCAAATGCGCTACGTCGAACATTCTATCTGTTAAGCGGACAGAGTCCCAATCAACGAGGTATATCAATCCACTCCTTGTTTCTACCCAGTTACTATGACGCACATCCCCGTGCACAATAGTTGCATAATCTTCTCGGAAGGCAGGCAAGTTTTTACGTAAGTCTGCAATGATGGACTGTAAATACTGGTTGCTCTTCAAGGCCATAGGCACTTTTTCTACCCAGTTATCTAAGAGATCATTAGGATGTTCTAAAGCGTAACCTAGTTTTGTCAACTGAGTCATCAGTGGCCGTGACCGGTGCAGTCGGATTAAAATATCAAAAATTTGCTTTCTTTCCAAACCATCTGGTCCTAAAATTTCACCAGACAACCATTCTTGTGCAGTCATCACATTGCCATCAGGAAGACGACGGCTCCATAGAAGTTGCGGAGCAATTTGTTCCTTAGCAAGCCCTGCCAAAATTGGAGTCGTATTCATCTTCACAAATACACGCTCTCCATCAGGATAACTGCCCATATAAGCCTTCCCGCTCTTACCATTTATAGGCGTTAGGGTCAGTTCATTATCGTTCAAGTCCATTCTTACCCTCCATCAAAGTTTCCAATCTATTTTACTAGTTTTAAGCCCTTTCGTCAACCAATCCTTTAAGCTTATAAGGCAGATAAACTGCGTAAAGTATCAGGTATACAAGAAGGATAAAAAGGACCATTATTTTTTCTTTAAAAAATAGCAGAGCTGTCAATAATTCTACGATTAATACGACTGCTCCAATGCTAGTGATAACTCGTTTAGCTCCTTTTACCTTTGCACTTTCCTCTAGAGGGAAGAGTTTGATTAAATATTGATAATCATAAGCATCATACAAGGCTATAAGCTGAAAGAGCAAGAGGTACTGAAAAAGACCGACAAAGACTGTTGCAATCATGCTTTGAGGCAGAAAAATAATGATCAGCATAGATAAAATCAACAAACGTAGACTAAGAGCAAAAAAGTCCCCATTTCTCAAATAAGAACGCAAGAAGAGATTATCCCAAACTTTCTCTTTATTCTTGGACAGGCGATTGGTCAAGAAATCTAAATAAGCTCGTCTTTTTACGCTACTTGATATTCCCTTAACATTCGTAAAGAGAGCAAAAAATTGCAAAATTCGCTGTTTACGTCTCTCTTCGTAGGCAATTAGAGACTTCCAATCAAGCCCTTCCTGCAAATAGAATTTCCGACTTTTCCATTGAAATACCAGAGCTTTCAAAGCAAACAGGAACAAACAATATAGAGTAAAGCCCCATATAGGCACACCTAAGGCTAGAAAAAGAGGTGCCAAGAGAAGCAAAACCAAAGTTTGCAAAATTCCCCAAAGAATAAAAGAATTTCTCGTTTGTTTTCCGACATAGACACGGACTTCTTCTTCCTTAGCCAAAAGAAAGAGGCTATCTGGCTTTTCAAGATAGGTAGCAATCCTGCCCATAAAAACCAAGCCCAGTGAAAGGAGGACTAAGGCTAGCCAGATAGGCAAATGATTCTTAGGAAAATTTCGAAGCAGCTGGCTGTATTGAACCGCTGTAAAACCCAAGAAAACCATTAAAAATAGAACAAAGTGGTCATTCAAAACATAGCGCAGATATTTTACACACTGGTTCCGAAAATCCAGTCTGCGCTTAGCAAATACTTCTCTCATAGGGCAGCCTCTTCTGTCAAAGCTAGGTAGATTTCATTGAGACTTGCTTCTGGCAATGAAAATTCTTCTCTCAACTGTGCTAAATTTCCTTTAGCCCGTACCTGACCCTTGTGCAAGATAACAAAAGAATCACACATTTTCTCTGCCGAATCAAGCACATGAGTACTCATCAGGATAGACTTCCCTTTAGCCTTTTCTTCTGCCAAGAGCTCAATCAAATCGGAGATGGCCAGAGGATCCAATCCTAAAAAGGGTTCATCCACAATAAACAAACTAGGGTCAATCACAAAGGCACAGATGATCATAACCTTCTGCTTCATTCCCTTTGAGAAATTAACCGGAAACCAATCTAACTTGTCTTTAAGACGAAAAATCTGAAGCAATTTATCCACTCGATCTATTGCTGTTTGCGAGTCAATATCATAAGCCATAGCAACCGTCTCAATATGTTCCTTCAAAGTTAATTCTTCATAGAGACTCGGTGTTTCAGGTATAAAACCAATCTTTTTACGATAGGCTGTCCTGTCTGACTTCAGGCTCAAACCATCTATCAAAATTTCTCCTTGATAAGGCGTCAAGAGACCGATTATTTCATTGATGGTTGTTGACTTTCCAGCCCCGTTTAGACCAATCAGTCCAACAAGCTGACCGTCTCCAACTTCAAAACTGACATCTTTCAAAACAGGAATATTGACATAGCCACCTGTAAGCCCTTTTATTTCTAACATTTTTTCTCCAATTTCTGGTATAATATCTGTATTGTGGGTACTGCTCTTAACCCAGCAAACCGTCTCCTTTTTAAGACGGTGAGCTCTGTATTGCAGTCTCCTCTATTATATCAAAATCTAGCCAAAGAGGTGCATTTTATGACAGATTGTATTTTTTGTAAAATTATTGCAGGAGACATCCCTGCGGCTAAAGTCTATGAAGACGAAGCCGTTCTAGCCTTTCTTGATATTTCACAAGTTACGCCTGGTCACACACTTGTTGTCCCAAAGCAACACTTTCGTAACCTTCTGGACATGGACGGAAGTAACTCTAGTCAACTCTTCGAACGTGTGCCTCAAATCGCCCGTAAGGTTATGAAAGCAACTGATGCGGCAGGCATGAATATCATTAATAATAACGAAGAAATTGCCGGCCAAACTGTTTTTCATACCCATGTTCATTTAGTGCCACGCTATGATGAAAATGATGATTTAAAACTGACCTTTGTTGCTCATGAGCCTGACTTTTCTGAACTAAGTCGCTTGGCAACTGAGATTTCTCAAGCTATAGATTAGGAGGCTTATAATGAAATTATCCAATCTCTTTCTCTTTACCGGAGCAGCTATCACTAGTTACCTGCTTGTAAAAAACCGCGAAAGCATAACGGATGAAATCAGCGATACTGGCCAACTATTACGCAAAGCACAAGACAGCCTATCTGATATCCAAGCTAACTTAGATTACCTAAAGGACCAAAAAAGCACCCTGGAAGATATAAGCAAGGATCTCCAATATAAGATCAATGTTTTTAACCAAGAAGCGCGAGCAAGATTTGCTGAAATTCAAGATATTTGGGAATCTTCTCCTATCAAACAAAAAAATAATTAGATTTAAAAAGAGTCAAGTTTTCAAATGCTGAAAGCTTGACTCTTTGTTATTATTGCGCTTCTATTCCGGTCGCAGTAGATTGTTCCTGGGTCGTAGGCGTTGCTGTTGCCGTCTGGTCCACTGAACTAGGTGATGTAATTGTATTCCCCTGACTAGTACTAGCCGGAGTTGAATAAGAGTAAGTATTGTTTGAATAAGTCGTTTCTGTGTCCGTCGCATCCGATAAGGACGAAGAATAGCTAGCAGAAGAACTTGTTGAAATTCCACCACTTCCATCTATTTCATCATACAAGACTGCATTCGTCTCTAATTTTGACAAAGTACTTAATCCAAGTGACTTACGCAAAATGTTTTGCATCTCTAACAAGTGGTCTCGTGTCACAATTTGGTAACTTCCACCATCAGCTAGAGTCGCATCTTCGCCTCGTAATTGCTGGCTATCAATTCGTCTGAAAGCATCCTTGTAGCCCAAAAGCTGAGGTATACTTCCAGATGTTAATTCAATATTGGTTTGCATATTTGAACTAACTGCCTTCAAAATGGCCTGGTAGTGACTCACACTAGTTAAACTGAGAACCTTCTCAACAACTTTTTTGATAACTTCACGTTGGCGTTTTTGACGACCATAGTCTCCTTCTGGATCTTGATAGCGCATCCGAGCGTATACCAAGGCTTGGTCCCCATTAATCTTTTGAACACCCGGCTCAATCTTAGCTGTGTATTCTGGTTCGTTTTCTTCGATGGAAATAGGAAAATCAAAGGTATTATTAACTGTAATGCCCCCGACAGCATCCACCAATTGAACAAGGCCCTTCATATTAACCAAAACATAGCGATCGATATGAATATTCATCATCTCCTGGATAGTGGAAATAGCCAACTTAGCACCACCTGAAGCATAGGCTGAGTTTAATTTTGCCTCAACTGTTTCACCATCTTTATCCTTGAACTTGGTAAGAATATCTCTTTCCAAACTCATCATAACTGTCTTCTTAGTTGTTGGATTGACGGACAGTAGAATCATACTATCACTATTTCCAGCCCATGTATCTTCACGAGAGCCACTACCTGTATCCACTCCCATCAGAAGAATCGTCATAGGTTTCGTAGCAGAGATAACATCTGTTTCTCCTCCCAGACTCTTATAGGTCTTCGACGAGAGTTCCCCAGTAGATTGATCATAAATAGTCCAGGCATAGGCCCCCACTCCCATGACTGTCACCAGCAATAAACTTAAAAACATTAATAAGGTCTTTTTAAACATATATTTTTAATCTATCAGTTTTCCCATGAGGTAAACATCTAGAAATTTCCCTTCGTTTAGATAGGCTCCACGTTTTTGTAAGCCTTCAATCTCAAAGTCTAAACTTTGATAGAGATGCACTGCTCGTTCATTTCTTACTTGCACACTTAGAGCTAATTTGCGAATCACACCAGACTGGCTAGCCCAATCAATGGCTTCCTCCATGAGAATCCTACCCAAACCTTGGTTCCAGTATGATTTTCTTACAGCAATGAACAGATCACCAATATGGCAAACACGCGCATGGCGATCAGCAGTAATATTGATTAGTCCGGCCAAATTTTCATCTAGGAAAGCCAGAATTGAAATTCGATTTTCCAAGGAAGCCTGTAAGTCTAAAAATTCAGTCATTTGCTGCACACTCATCATGACTCCCTCCTCATCCAAAGTCGTATAATCAGACTCTTGACCAATCTGGCTGAGAAAGTCAATCAGAAGTTCCGCATCACTAGCTTCAGCTTCCCTCAGTAGCAAATCATATTCTCTTGGCATTAACGGTTTTCGCTTTCTATCTTTTGCAAGAGATCCTTTGAAGCTTGTCCAACAGCCTCGAATAAAATCCGCCTTCCGTCTTCTTCTTTGACAAGCTGAATCTTCAGGTAATCTCGTGGCAAACTATCTTCCAAAAGCTCTCCCCACTCGATAACAGTAACCCCATCACCATAGAGGAAGTCATCTAGATCAATTGAATCTGGATCTTCTCCAATCCGGTAAACATCCAGATGATAGAGTGGCAACCGCCCTTCGTACTCTCGAACAATGGTATAGGTAGGACTCTTGATCATTTGCCTAATATCCAAGCCTTGAGCAATCCCCTTGGTCAGGGTTGTTTTACCAGCCCCCAAATCACCTGACAAAATCAGCACATCACGCGCTTGCAACAATCGCCCTATTTTTTGACCAATAGCAATCAGCTCATTTTCATTATGACTAAACATAAGTCTTATTATACCAGAAAAATTTTTTTCATGCATAAAATCACAACATAAAAAAGAAGCTGGATAAATCCAACTTCTCTGATTATTTTGCTAAAGCCAGACTGACGAAGTTTAAAATGAAGAGAGCATCTAAAATCCAAATCATAGTATGAACTTCTTTGGCCTGTCCCTTTACTGTCTTAACCAGAGCGTACATGATAAAACCAGCTGCGATACCATGAGTAATACTGTAGCTGAATCCCATGAATATTGAAGTGAAGAAAGCAGGGATTGCTTCAGTCAAATCATCCCATTCGATGTTTTTCAAACTTCCCAGCATCATAATCCCAACAACAATCAAGATTGGAGCTGTCGCAACAGTTGGAACGATTGCCAAGAGAGGACTAAAGAAGCTAGATATAGCAAAACAGATTGCCACAACTAGAGCTGTTAGACCTGTCCGTCCACCTGCTCCAATACCCGCAGCTGACTCTACATAAGTAGTAACGTTTGAAGTTCCGGCAATAGCCCCAATAGAAGTCCCAATCAAGTCTGAATACAAAGCCTTATCCAATCTCTCAGATTCATGGTTTTCTCCAGAACTTGCCACAATCCCAACTTTTTCTCCTGTACCGATTAGGGTTCCGATCGTATCAAAAATATCTGTCAATGAGAAGGCCAAAATAGCCATAAAAGTCTGAGGTAAACGAGCCGTATCAGTGAAGAGAGCACCTAAACCTTTTGGACCAATTGCTACACCAAAAATTTCTCCTAACTCTTTAAAGGCAGTACCAAGATTATTTTGACTCAAGTCAATTAAGGATAGGTTTACCAAACCAACAGAAATGGCAACCACAGTTGTAGCAAAGATGGATAGAATAACTCCGCCTTTAATTCCTTTTACCACAAAAAAGACAGTAATTGCTAAACCTACTAAGGCAACTAAAACAGCAGGATCATTAAAAGCAACTAGGCCTGGCGTAGCAGATGAGTTAGCAGTAATAGCCGATTGAGCTTTCTCGACACTTTCGCCAGCAACTGTATAGGTCCCTGGGTCAATAGAAAACTTCAATAAGCCTGCATTTTTAATACCTACATAAGCTAAGAAAACACCAATACCAGATGAAATTGCAGCTCTTAAGGATCCTGGAATAGACTCAATAATGGTCTTCCGAATCTTGGTCAAGGTAATAATCAAAGAAATGATTCCACAGATGAAGACCATTCCCAGAGCTTCCTGCCAAGTATAGCCTAAACTAAAGACAACTGTAAAGGTGAAGAAGGCATTCAGACCCATCCCAGGTGCTTGTGCGTAGGGCAGATTAGCATAAAAGGCCATCATCAAGGTACCCGCCACAGCACCAATAATTGTTGCTAAAAATACTCCTTGTGCTGGCATACCAGTTTGAGATAGCATTGCTGGATTGACAAAGAGAATATAACTCATCGCAAAGAATGTTGTTAAGCCAGCGAGAATTTCTGTACGAACGGTCGTACCATTCTCCTTTAATTTAAAAAGCTTGTCCAATTCATAACTCCCATCTATAGACAAAGATTTTAGTTCGTTTTAAACGAACAACGAATCCATTATAACAAAAAAACATTCATCTTTTCAAGACAAATGTTTATATTTTTATTATTTTTTATCATCTCTTGCCATAAAAACCAAACTCATGAACTGAATAAATGTAAACCCCAGTATAAAAAACAAGCGTTCCCTTTGAAAAGTAGCTAATAACTTCTCAACTACTTGACTGGGATTATTAATTAAATCCCACGTATTTAAGCGGTCATAACGACCGATATAAATTGCTAAACTAGAGATAAAAGAGAGGCCACCTGTTACGAGTAAGTCCAGCCACCAAGTTAATCTCAAACGCTCTCTAATAATGATCCAACTTTCAATTCCACAGTATACACCAAACAAGATGCTTGGAACAAAAGCCATAAACAAATGCAAACTAGTCTTATTCCATAAGGTATCTCCAACCCAATGCATATGAACAATATCAGTTATCATATAAAAAGTATTAGGATAAAAGACCAGCCAAAGGATGAAAAATACGGGAAATAACCAAGCCTGTTTAAAATAACGAGTCAAAATAGCAAAATCATAGGCAATCAAAGCCAGCATCATGTTCCAGACTAAGTCAGGACCTGACTTAGTTATTCCTTCCATGTATACTAACAAGGAAATCAATAGAAAAAATAAATGAATCATGAAAATTTTACGCATACAAGAAAACTCCTTACTTAGAAATAAAAAGTCCAACCAGATTTAATTGTTCATTACAACCATCTGCCTCGACCATTGGAAATTCATTATAACACAAATCACTACCATTAAACTTAAAATCTGCTATAATAGGAACTATCATACATGAAGAGGATTTAACATGGCGCATAAAATTATTGCTGTAGACCTAGATGGCACTTTGCTTAATTCGCAAAGTCAATTGTCAGATTTTACTAAAGAGACCATAAAAAAAGTCGCTCAAAAAGGTCATAAGGTCATCATTACAACTGGTCGCCCCTACCGCATGGCTCACCAGTACTATGAAGAATTGGGGCTGGATACTCCTATGATTAACTTCAATGGCTCTCTAACACATCTACCAGGTAAGAAATGGAAATTTGAACAATCTTTGACAGTGGATAAATCATTTCTAATTGACATGGTTGCTCGAGAAGAAGAAATTGAAGCAGACTTTATTGCCGGTGAGTACCGCAATAAATTTTACATTACCAACACCAACGAAGAAATTGCCAATCCTCAATTATTTGGCGTAAATGCTTTTGTCCCTGAGAATCAGTTTAACCCTCAGCTCGTCACTAAGAATCCTAGTGTCATCCTCTTGCAGACACGAGCAGAAGATAAATATGCCCTAGCCGATCAAATGAGTTCATTTTATCAACATGAGCTGACCATCAATACCTGGGGCGGGCCACTCAACATTCTTGAATGTACTCCCAAAGGAGTTCACAAGGCCTTTGCCTTGAAGTATCTTTTAAATATAATGAATGTTGACCGTAAAGATTTGATTGCTTTTGGTGATGAACACAATGACACTGAAATGTTAGAGTTTGCTGGTACTGGCTATGCTATGAAAAATGCGAATACTAGTCTCCTGCCTTTTGCTGATCAACAACTGGGGTTAACAAACGATCAGGACGGTGTGGCCCATGAACTAATGAGATTGTTCCTTTAAGCACCTAACCTATAAATAAAAATCAACACCACAAGACAGAGATTTTGTGGTGTTTTTCAATGTTTTAAAAAATTAGAATAACAAAAAAGAATTGGCCTTGTATGCAACAAAACCAAATCTTTCTTTCCCAATCGTAATCAAAGACCTAATCAAACCAAGAGATTGTATAGGCTCTCATTACCATGAAGATTAATGTAGCCAGGATCAAACTCTGATAAGCGTGAAAGCAAAGCTTGATAATCATTCTTATCACCCAGAGCAATACCGATTAAAACCGGACCTGTTCCCTTGTTGGCACGTTTTATATATTCAAAACGCGTGATATCATCGTTGACACCTAAAATGTTATTCACAAATTCTCGAAGAGCACCCGGACGTTGTGGGAAATTAACCACAAAATAGTGCTTAATTCCATCGTAAATAAGGGCGCGTTCTTCCATTTCTTGCATCCGGTTGATATCATTGTTACCCCCTGAAATAATGCAGACAACGTTTTTTCCTTTGATTTCTTCTTTCATTACCTCTAACGCTGCAATGGAAGCTGCACCTGCTGGTTCAGCAATGATTCCTTGTTTGGAATACATATCAATCAAGGTCTCTGAAATCAGGCCTTCATCCACACCAACCAGTTTATCAACATATTTACGAGCTACTTCATAAGTTGATTGCCCAACCTTTTGGACAGCAATTCCGTCCGCGAATTTGTCAATTTCCTCTAACTTAACTGGCTCTCCGTGATCAAAGGCGGCTTGCATACTCTGAGCACCCGAAGCCTCAACTCCAATCACTTCCATTCCAGGTGCAACATACTTAATATAAGTTGAAACTCCTGAAATCAGACCTCCCCCACCAACTGGAACGAAGATCTGATCAAAATCAACACCTTCCTCTTGGGCTTGTTCATGGATTTCGTAAGCCACCGTTCCTTGACCGGCCTGAACATTAAGATCATCAAAAGGATCAATAAAGGTCAGTTTTTCTGATTTGGTAAATTCTTGTGCGGCCTTAGCAGAGGCATCAAAGGTATCTCCTACCAACTTAATGGTTACATAATCGCCACCAAAAAATCGCACTTGTCCAATCTTTTGCTGAGGTGTCGTAACAGGCATAAATATAGTCGCCGGAATTTTCATCTCATGGCAAGTAAAAGCTACTCCCTGCGCGTGATTTCCCGCCGAAGCACAGACCACTCCTCTTTTTTTGTCCTCTTCAGATAGCTGGTGAATGGCGTAATACGCACCACGAATCTTAAAGGAGCGTACCTTTTGCATATTTTCGCGTTTCAGATAAACAGTCGCCCCATATTTTTCAGATAAATAACGGTCAAAGTCCAGTGGAGTCCGTTCAACTACATTTTTTAATACTTGATGGGCTTTAAAAATATCTCTAGCTGCAAGCATACAATTCCCTTCTTTATGTATTATCCTTGTAAGCGTGGAAATCAATTAACCACACCAAAGCCAATCCCAGCTGTTACCATTTTTTTAACAAGGAATCTGGCATCATTAAATACAGCAAGTTTTCATTTGATAAGAAAGGAGGCAGGAAATTCATTTCTCTGCCCCATCTGTTTCTTTCTTTACCGATTAGTTGTAGATTTTAAATGCGTCGTCGTCATTTTTACCAACAAATGGCATTGCTTTACGCAATTCAGCACCTACTTTTTCGATTTCAAGGTTGGCTGCTTGTTCACGGTAAGCAGTGAGTTTTGGACGGCCAGCCTTGTAGTCATTTACAAAGTCATTTGCAAATTTACCATTTTGAATGTCTGCCAAAACAGCCTTCATGTTTTCTTTGACTTGCTCAGTAATTACACGTGGGCCTGATACGTAATCACCGTATTCAGCAGTATTTGAAATTGATTGGCGCATTTTTTTGAATCCACCCTCGTAGATCAAGTCAACGATCAATTTCATTTCATGAAGAACTTCAAAGTAAGCCAATTCAGGAGCGTAACCTGCTTCTGTCAAGACTTCAAAACCTGCTTCGATAAGGGCAGTCAAACCACCACAAAGAACAGCTTGTTCACCAAAGAGATCTTCTTCAGTTTCTTCTTTGTAAGTTGTTTCAAGCAAACCAACACGAGCTGCACCAACACCTTTACACCAGTCCATAGCAATGTTTTTCGCATTTCCTGTTGCATCTTGGTAGACTGCATAAAGAGCTGGAACACCAAATCCTTCTTCAAAAGTACGACGAACCAAGTGACCAGGACCTTTAGGGGCACACATAAAGACATCTACATCAGCAGGAACTTTGATAAATTCAAAATGGATATTGAAACCATGGGCAAATCCAACTGCATTACCAGCTTCCAAGTTTGGAGCGATTTCTGCTTCGTAGAGTTCTTGTTGAATTTCATCTGGCGCCAAAATCATGATGACATCAGCCAACTTAGCTGCCTCTGCTACTGTGTAAGTATCAAAGCCATCTTCTTTAGCCTTATCGAATGACTTACCAGGGCGAACACCGATAATCACATCATGGCCTGTATCACGCAGATTTTGTGCATGAGCATGACCTTGTGAACCATAGCCGATTACGGCAATTTTCTTACCGTCAAGCGCTGCTACTTTTACATCTTTTTCGTATTCCATTTGAACTGCCATAGTTTTTCTCTCTTTTCTATTTTTTATTGCCTTATAGGCTGGTTTAACAAATTTAAGTAGGATTTTTAATCACGGGTAAATCCAGTTGCACCCGTACGAGCGATATTTTTGATCCCATATGGCCGAATCACTCGCAATAAAGCTTCACTCTTTTCAGCATTTCCAGTCATCTGGATAGTGATTGAGCTTGGAGCCACATCTACTACCGTTGCACGGAAAGGTTGGATAATGGCTAGGATCTCTGCACGCTTCTCAGCTGGAGCTGAAACCTTAACCAGAATCACTTCACGCTCTAAGTGAGGACGGTCTGTGATATCACGAACTCGAATCACATCAATTTGACGATTGAGCTGCTTGATAATCTGCTCTACTTCTGCCAATGAGGCCACATCAATGATGATGGTAATACGAGATACTTCTGGATTTTCCGTCGTTCCAACTGATATACTCTCAATATTAACCTGACGTCTGGAAAGAACACCAGTGAAGCGATTTAGAACACCCGAACGATTTTGGAGTTTAGCTGTCAACATTCTACGCATGGAACTTCACCCCCAACATCTCATGATTGCTCTTACCAGCTGGTACCATTGGCAAAACGTGCTCCTTACGAGAAATGTCCACCTCGATAAACATTGGTATATCTTCCTTCAGCACTTCCAAATTCTGAGCAATAGTCTCTGGATTGTCAAATTTATAAGATTTAACACCATAGGCCTGAGCCATGAGCTGGAAATCTGGCAAAGTATCAAAGACTGACTCAGAGGTACGACCATCATAGAAAGCTTCCTGCCACTGGCGCACCATTCCTAGTGAATGATTGTTTAGCATGATGACCTTAATCGGAACCTTATAGATATTGAGAATAGCCATCTCTTGGTTTGTCATCTGATAGCCACCATCACCGACAAAAAGGATAACTTCCTTTTCTGGATTAGCAATCTTAGCTCCAATAGCAGCAGGGACTCCGAATCCCATGGTCCCCAAGCCACCAGAAGTAACCAATTGACGCTCGTTTTGATATGGATAATATTGAGCTGCCCACATTTGGTGTTGCCCTACGTCTGTTACAACAATGGCATCCCCATTTGTCAACTCACCGATGCGTTCAATTACCGCCTGAGGCTGAACTACGCGCTCCTTCTTATCATAAGACCGAACACGATTCTTATCCTTCGTAACTTTTTCAATCCACTTTTCAGTATTATTATGAACTGTTGGTTCTGCTAGAAGCATCTGTAAAGCTTTTTTAGCATCACCCACTACAGGAATATCTGCACTGATAATCTTACCGATCTCAGCAGGATCAATATCGATATGAGCAACCTTGGCATTCTTAGCAAAAGTCTTAGGATTTCCTGTCAAGCGGTCATCAAAACGACAACCGATGCTAATCATAAAGTCTGTTTCTGTCATGGCAATGTTAGCCGCAAAGGAACCGTGCATACCCCCCATCCCAAGAAAAAGTGGGTGGCTCGTTGCAATAGTCCCTTGACCCAAAAGGCTGGTCACAACAGGAATTTGATAGCGTTCTGCAAATTCATTTAATTCTTTAGAAGCTTCCGCGTAGCTGATACCACCACCTGCCAACAATACTGGTTTCTTAGCTTTAGATAATTGTTTCAAGATTTTCTTGATCTGCATATCATTAGGAACAAGCGTTGGTTGGTAACTTGGTAAATTCACCTCTGGTGAATAGATGAAGTCTGTTTCCAAGGCAGATACATCCTTAGGCAAGTCAATGACGACTGGACCAGGACGACCAGTTGTTGCAATATGAACAGCTTCAGTGATAATTCGTGGAATATCAGCCGTCTCACGTACCTGGTAATTGTACTTGGTAATTGGCATCGTAATACCAACAATATCCGCCTCCTGAAAGGCATCCTTCCCAATTCCTGCCCGAGCAACTTGTCCTGTAAAGACTAAAAGAGGAACGCTATCGCTCATAGCATCAGCAATCCCTGTAATAGCATTTGTTGCTCCAGGTCCACTAGTGACAATGGCGACACCCAACTTCCCAGTTGATTTGGCATAACCTTCAGCTTCATGCAAGCAACCTTGCTCATGGCGACCTAGAATATGGCGAATACCTTTAAAATTATAAATCGCATCATACAAAGGCAAGACTGCACCACCAGGATAACCAAAAACTGTGTCTATACCAAGTTCTAACAAGGTTTCTAAAACAAGTTCAGAACCATTTTTAGGTTCTTTTAATTTGATTTGCTTCACATGTTCCTCCCTCATAGATAAATTCCGAATTGTCAAAAAATTCTAACTTCTGCTACCAATGATAACATTTTTTCCCAATAAATCAAGAAAAAAACTAGCGATTTTTATTATTTTTTAATAAAGCGCAGAAGCATATCTCACATCCTAAAAGGCTTCGTAGATATATCCCACAAGCTCTTAGTCCTATCTTGACATCACTTTTTTCAAAAACGTATACTTTATGTTACCATTTTTCATCATAATGTCAAGGAATTTTCAGAAAATTTAGTATTTTGGGACAGATTATTTTTTCACAAACTTTAATTAGCCCCTAGCTAAAAAAATCTAAAACTTCTAGACTCCTTCTCCTACACACAAAAAAGAGTCAGGACTAAAAGCTAGTCCTAACTCCGTTATTCATATAGCAATGAGAAAGATCTCTTCTCATACAGTATGGAATTCTCTACTGGTAATCTCAAGCAAGGAGAAATCCATTGTTCATTAATTAGTCGTTTCGACCAAATAAACGAAGAAGGCTGAGGAAGAGGTTGATAAAATCAAGATAAAGACTCAAAGCAAGGGATACTGCCCAGCCATTTTCAACTTGACCATTTGACCGTTCATACACGTAACGAATTTTTTGATTATCCCATGCAATCAAACCAGAGAAGATAATGACACCTGCAATACTAATCAAGAAGTCAAAACTTCCATTTCTTAAGAAGATATTCACTACACTAGCAATAATCAAACCAAACAAGGCAGCCCTCAATGCTCGGCCCATTCCAGAAAGATCTTTCTTAGTCACCTTTCCGATAAAGGCCATCGCAAAGAACATAGCTGATGCCGTTACAAACGCAGATAAGACAGATGATTGAGTATAAAGAGCAAGAACAATACTCAAGGTAAAGCCATTTAATGCAGAATAAACCAGAAAGAGAGGTAAGGCAGCAGGGCTATTTTTAACAGCCATACCAGAAGCAGCAAAGACTAAAATAAGTTCAGCAGCAATAGCCACATAGAATATCCAAGTAGAGCCCATCAATACAGAAACAATAACTGACTGAAACATACTCAACATCAGTGCCGACACTATCGCTGAAATTCCAAGTCCGACTCCAACAAGAGAATAAATTTTTGCATAAAAAGTATTGATGCCACTTGCATCTTGAATGATTGTACGATTGTTCATAACATCTCGTCTCCTTTTTAATTCTTTAACATCTTACGATGAAATAACTTTCGATTACGAATCTTTTGTCTCCACGGAGAGGTTGCTTCTTTGATTGCCCAGTATTTATCAACAAGAGTTACAATATAAGCTTCCTTATAACGTGGTGGCGCAATTGTTAAGCCCCACATATGCTTAATGATAATATCCTCTTCGACTTTATTCAATTTGGTTAGCTTCCGAGCATTTCGAACCGCCAAACGGGGATGAACCCAAGCATGGCTTTTCTTAAATTTAGTCACCCGCCAATCATAATAGAACAAATCATGAAGAAGAGCACCTCTAGCTGTACTGCGCTTATTCCAGCCCAATTTTTTCGCAATCTTATAACTAGTATAACTTACATTGATAGAATGTTCAAGCCGATTGGAATGCAAATGATGTGGAATGCCCTTCAAGCGCTGGACGCTGGGCTTCTCAATCAAATGTCCCACGTAGGCCATAAACTCATCATCATTTTGATAAGGCATAGAATCACCTCCATTTGCCTTTATTATAACCTAATTCCTAAATTTTAGCTTAAATAAAAGATTAAAATTCCAGCTGCTACCGCCACATTTAAACTTTCAGCCTTCCCCTTCATAGGGATATGGACCAACTGATCGGCTGCAGCCTCTATCATAGAACTAATCCCCTGCCCTTCATTGCCCATCACTAAGATAAAGTTTTGGCTCCCTTTTAATTTTTCGTAATCGATTGAATCATCAGAAAGGGTAGAAGCAAAAATAGGAAGATCTGATTTTTTTGCCAAATCAATCAAGTCAGCTGTTGCTAGACGATAGATTGGAAGATGAAAATGACTCCCCTGCATGGACCGTAAGGTCTTCAGATTATACAAATCAGCTGAATGTTCAGAGATAAAAATCCCATCAAAACCTGCTGCATCTGCTGTCCGAATAATCGTCCCTAGATTCCCCGGATCCTGAACATCTTCTAGAAAAAGATATTTGCCTGAGAGTGTATCTGGTAAGACTTCTTGCTGGAGCCTAACCTCAGCCACGATTCCTTGCGGAGTCTTGCTATCAGCCAAATCCCTCAGCAAGTCAGGGCTCAACCAATATACCTGTTTACATCCAGACAGCCGATCCGCATATTCTGGCAAAGCAAAAATAGAGATAACTTCAGCCCCACTTGACAGAGCCTCTTCAAACAAATGCCAGCCTTCTATCAGGTAGGAATCTGTTCTGTATTTCTTTTGATGGAGTTTTTTAGCTTTTTTTACCACATTATTAGCTTTAGAGGTTATAATATTCATAAGAATAGTATAGCATAAATTTTAAGAATAAAACTCATGCTCAAGTCGGATATAAAAAGGAGGCTGTCATGCAAAAAGTTAAAATGATTGCTCAGGGACGGGTCCAAGGAGTTGGTTTTCGCTGGGGCGTCTATTCTCTTGCTTTAGAAATTGGTGGTATTACAGGCCGTGTATGGAATAATGAGGATGGAACGGTCAGTATTCTTGCCCAAGCAGACAGCTCTGCTTCTATGGCTAAGTTTATTCAAGAAATCCGAAAAGGTCCTACACCATTTGCTAAGGTAAGCTATCTGGATGTAACAATGGCCAATTTTGATTCTTTCTCAGATTTCAAAATTTCAAATTAGGTCTAGGGAACTATTGTATATTTAAGAAAAAAACAGTAGAATAGAAAGGTATCATTTAAAAAAGGAATATAGAATCGTGAAAACATTTAAACGTTTATTATTTTCAGGAATGGGCTTAACCCTTCTTCTGATTCTCTCTGGCTGTGTCCAGACCAATAAACAAGGTCAACCAACAGGTCAAGGCTTTGTTTATCAATTCTTGGTTGCTCCTATGAGTCAAGTCATCAAATACTTTGCAAGTGATTTAGGACTGGGCTTTGGTCTTGCTATCATTTTGGTGACAGTTATCGTCCGCTTGATCATTTTGCCACTTGGACTTTATCAATCTTGGAATGCAACCTATCAGTCCGAAAAGAGAAATTATTTGAGTCCAATTTTCACTCCTATCAATGAGCGCATGAAGAATGCGGAAACTCAAGAAGAGAAATTAGCAGCCCAACAAGCTTTAATGGCCGCTCAAAAAGAAAATGGCATCAGCATGTTAGGTGGTGTTGGATGTTTACCACTCCTAATCCAAATGCCTTTCTTCTCAGCACTCTTTTATGCAGCTCGCTACACTAAGGGAATTGCGGAAAGTTCATTCTTGGGAATCAATCTTGGTCAACAAAGTATGATTCTTATTGTTGTCGTCGGAGTTCTTTACTATATTCAATCACTTCTATCACTCGTTGGACTAGATGAAGAACAAAAAGAACAAATGAAGAAAATGATCTATGTGAGCCCGCTCATGATTGTCATCTTCTCCCTCACTGCGCCAGCTGGAGTTACTCTTTACTGGGTAGTCGGTGGTTTTGTTCAAATCTTACAACAGTTCATCATTAACTTCTTTATCCGCCCTTATATGAAGAAACGGGTGGCAGAGGAGTACGAAAAGAACCCACCTAAAACCATGTCAGCCAATTCTTATTTGAAAGACGTTACACCAAAAGCAAGTCAGGCTATTGATAACCGTCCTAACAATAACAAAAAGAAAAAGAATCGTAACGCTGGCAAACAACGTTCAAGATAAAGAAAAACCTTTCCGTTAGTAGCGGAAAGGTTTTTCTTTACACAAGTCCCTGACTTGATTGCTTTGTCAATAGGCGCCAGAATAGCGAGTAATTTCACCCAAAAATTGTATAGCAAAACAATTTTTTCGAAATATAAATTTCCTTTTTCAAGCGAGAGAACTCTTAAGAAAATTGTTGGTTCTACTAGCGACCACCAGGAATTGGTCCGCTCCTAAAAAGAAGTGGAGCTAGTGTCTTTTTACCCTAATACTTGCAAATATGATACCTAGATTTCTTCCAATAGCATAAAGCCCCTTTACAACAAGCTCCTTCTCTTTATTGATTGTATTTGATTAAGACAAGCAGACCGGAAGCAAGTACCGTTAATAGACTAAGGACATTTAACTTTAAGGGATTAATCTTATAAAAGAAGGATAACAGCAAAAGAACTCCATTACTGAGGATTAGTAAACGATAAAATTCTCCCTGTATTTGTTGCCACTTTTTTAGCGAAGAAAAAGCAATAGGAAAACGCAGTCCTATCGCTGCATTTCGACTTGGAAAGTATCTATTGAGGATCCATAAAATAAGTGAGAACAAGAAGACAAGCTTGACTAGCATCAGCATCCCTTTCGTTTAATCTTTTTTCACGAACATTATACTCCTTTTACGTGAAAGTTCAAGACGAAAAAAAACGAGCAGAAGCTCATTTTTTAGAGTTATTTAGTTTTTTCAACCTTAAGAATTTTAACATCGTAGCTTCCAACTGGCGTTTCAACAGTTGCGATGTCCCCTTTTTTCTTACCAATCAAAGCTTGGCCAATAGGACTTTCATTTGAAACCTTACCGGCAAAGGCATCTGCACCAGCTGAACCTACAATGATATAAACCTCTTTTTCAGTTTCACCGACTTCTTGAATCGTTACAGTCTTACCGATTCCTACTTCATCTTTAGCAACTGCATCGCTATCTACAATTTCTGCATAGCGAATCTTAGTTTCTAAACTTGAAATTTGACCTTCTACAAAGGCTTGCTCATCTTTAGCTGCTTCGTACTCACTGTTTTCAGACAAGTCACCGTATGAGCGAGCAATTTTTATTCTCTCTACTACCTCAGGTCGACGGACTAATTTCAATTCTTCTAGTTCTTTTTCTAGTTTTTCCTTTTCCGCAAGGGTCATTGGATATGTTTTTTCTGCCATTTTTATTTTTATCTCGTTTCTATAAAATCTTTAAAATAAAATTGAGGGTGGACACAACAAACTAATAAGCCTTAGAGTTCTGTCCCACTCCCAATTTTTAATTTGAACTGCTTGATTGTGTTAATTTGCTATTGACATGCTCTTCAACATTTTTTGCATGCTCTTCATAAGTTGTCGCGAAGTAGACTGTTCCAGTCTCAGTATTGGCAACAAAGTAAAGGTAATCTGTCTTGTTTGGATTAACAGTTGCTTCAATCGCTGAAAGACTTGGACTATCTACAGGTCCTGGCATCAAACCTGGATTTTTATAAACATTAAATGCTGAATCAATATTAGTATCAATCGCCGCATCTTCTGCTAAGGTTGTTTTTTTGCCAAGTTTACCTTCCGCATAAAGAATCGCAATATTACTTTGAAGTGGCATACCTTGGTTCAACCGGTTATAGAAGACACTTGCAATATTCTTACGGTCTTCATCCGTTGAGCCTTCTTTTTCAACTAAGGAAGCCAAGGTCAGAACATCATTCACTGTTAAATTTTTACTTTCTAACACTTCGTAATAGGTGCTCAACTTGCTATCCATAGTTGCCAGCATTTGATCAATCAGAGTTTCTGCTGTTGTGTCACTCGTGTAATTATAGGTTGCTGGGAAGAGATAGCCTTCCAAACGGTATTTGACCCCACTATCCTTGGTCGGAAGTCCGCTCAATAATTTAGGATATTTGGCCACCATTTTGCTAATAAAGCTTTCATCCTGCACTTTGGATAGAAAATCCTTCGCACTAATGGATACCTTTTTATTACCACTTTTCTCAACCGCTTCAGCTATTTGATTCAAAGTATATCCTTCTGGGACAACTACCTTGCCAAGAGTTGGTGGCTGAGGAGTATCAGTCCCACCTTTTTGCAAAGCTTTCGCAATGGTGTCTAGATCCATACTCTTTTGAAGATTATAGTAGCCAGATTGGAAGTTAGCATAGCTCTTAAACTTACTGTAGTAATTGAAGACTTGACCGCTCTTAATCAGTCCTTTCTTCTCCAAAATCGAACCAATTTCCTTAGCACTTGATCCGGCAGGAATCTCAAGAGTTACATATTCAGTATCATTAGCATTGACTGGCTTCAAGGCGGAATCAATATAGCTGTATACAAAGACACCTGTCACTGCCAAAGTAACCAATAAGAGGGCAATAATCGTCCATACAATTTTTTTAGCTACATTGTTTTGACGTTTTTTCTTATTAGCTTGTCTTTCTTTTGCAGAACGAGACAAGGTTTCCTTAGATGTCAGATCATCTCTTCTATATGTCGCAGTCTTCGCCAATGGCTCTTCTTTTGACACGTTTGGTTCCTTTGATTGGTTTTTATAGGAAACCTTCACTGGAACTTTAACGGATTCAGGCTCATCCAAATAACTTTCTGATTTTTGCGAAACCGTTGTCTCAGCTTGACTTTCACTTGCTGAATCAGTTGATAGAGAATCTTTTCCTAGAACCTCAGCTAGGGAAGCATCCCCCTTCTGCAGTAGTTCAGATAGAGAAGGATCCTCTTTGGTTCTTTCTTCCGCTAATGCTTTATCTACTTGTTCAGATAGAGAAGGACCTTCTTCCTGGGAAGATACTTCATTTTTTTGAGAATTAGCAAACTCTTTTAAAATCTGCTCTTTAAAGCTCAATTTTTTTTCGTTATCTTGTGAATTTTCAGTCAAAAATTTGACCTCCTTCTTCATAATCCTTAACATTATATCTTAAAACTTTGATAAATGCAATAAGATAAGGATTTCTTTCATAATATATTAAATTAATTAGTCCTTAGAAGGAACTTCCCAGACCATATCATACCAAACTTCATCAGCATAAGTTGACTTAGATAGTCCATGATTCCTAAAGCCATGCCTTTCATAATAGGCCGTTAAATAATCATGACAGGTCAGATTGATACCATCACGTCCATTTGAAATGGCGATTTCTTTCATTGCTTCCAGAAGCCTACGACCAACCCCCATGCTCTGAGCTTCTTTGGAAACCGAAAGACTGGTTATTGAAATATACCCCCCTGCTTGATGGCTGAAATCTTCAATCTCCATTGTAAAGGAGATATCCAAGAGGTATCGTTCCGGTCTCACTGGACCTTCAAGAAAGCCTAAAATCTGATTATCTTTCTCAGCAACAAGGAAAGTTTCGGGTAAAAGTTCGATGTGCCTAGCCAACAATTCCTGACTCATAGCCTCTTCAGGACTAAAATTTTCACATTCAATCTTGTAAATGGCAGGTAAATCAGTTAAATCGGCAAGTCTTATCTTCATGATTTACTCCTTAAAATAGGGATTCTCCCAAATCATCTCAATGTGTGGTTCGTCTCCATAAGTAGTCTCAAAAATTCCTGAATCAGAAAAACCATTCATTACAAAATAGGAAAGCAAATGATCCTTACAAGCCAGATAGATTCCTTGGTTTTGAAGATCAACTACTACTTCCTTCATAGCCGCAAGCAAGAGAGTACCAACTCCCTGACCCTTAAAATCTGGATTAATCGAAAGTCTCTGAAGAAATATGAAGTTAGATTTGTCTAAATTTCTCATTCCCTTTACTAGGCAATCTGCTGACTGGTGATGTGAAGAAACCGCTGACCCAATGATGTAGCCAGCGATTTCTCCATTCAAATCAGCGATTAAAAAAGTATTTGGAATCTTTTCAATTTGTTCTTTTAGTTTCTCAGGGCTAGTAGCTTCTTCTCCCAAGAAATTGGCTTGCTCAATCCGAACTATTTCCTCCAAATCAAGCAACTTGACTTGTCGAATTCGCATTGGTGATTCCATGACGACTCCTTCTTATTGAACATTGCTAGTCAAATTAGACAAGAGACGTTCAAATGAATATTCATAGGTCTGGATATCTCCAGCTCCCATAAAGACATAGACAGCATTGTCATGGTCTAAAAGTGGAGATACATTATCTACACTTACAACTTGGACACGTTTAACAATTTTTTCAGCTAGGTCTTCGACTTTGACATCTCCATGATCCACCTCACGAGCTGAACCATAGATTTGAGCTAAATAAACGGCATCCGCTTGATTCAAAGCGTCAGCAAAGTCATCTAAAAGGGCAATAGTGCGAGTGAAGGTGTGCGGTTGGAAGATCGCTACGATTTCCTTGCTTGGATATTTCTGACGAGCTGCATCTAAAGTCGCAATAATTTCAGTTGGATGATGAGCAAAATCATCAATAATAACAGTACCGTTAACAACCTTTTCAGTGAAGCGACGTTTTACACCAGCAAATGTTTTCAGGTGTTCTCTGACCAAGTTCAAGTCAAATCCTGATACATACAAGAGTCCAATAACAGCTGTCGCGTTCATAATATTATGACGTCCGAAAGTCGGGATGTGGAATTCACCTAACTCTTGACCACGGTATGAAACTTTAAAAGTAGAGCCCGTTGTTGAACGTAGCAAATCATGGGCAACAAAATCGTTTTCCTTTTCAAAGCCATAATAATAGATTGGTGCTTCTGACGTGATACGACGTAATTGCTCGTCCTCTCCATAAATGAAAAGCCCCTTAGTAATTTGCTTGGCATAATCATTAAAAGCATTAAAGACATCTTCTAGACTAGTAAAGTAGTCAGGATGGTCAAAGTCAATATTCGTAATAATAGAGTATTCTGGATGGTAAGGCATGAAGTGGCGCTCATACTCATCAGACTCAAAAACAAAGTACTTAGCACCTGCTGAACCGCGACCTGTTCCATCTCCGATCAAATAACTCGTGTCGGTAATGTTGGATAAGACATGAGAGAGAATTCCTGTTGTAGAAGTCTTCCCATGGGCTCCGGCCACACCAAAACTGACAAAATCACGCATAAAACTACCCAAAAATTCGTGGTAACGTTTATAGCTAATTCCGTGCTCATTTGCATAAGCAATTTCTACATTATTATCTGGACGAAAGGCATTGCCAGCAATGATTTCATAATCAGCCTGAATGTTCTTTGCGTCAAAAGGCAGAATTTTTATCCCTGCCTGCTCAAGTCCTCTTTGAGTGAAATAGTATTTGTCCACATCACTCCCCTGAACCTTGTGGCCCATTTGGTGCAACATCAAAGCCAAGGCACTCATACCTGAGCCCTTAATTCCGATAAAATGATAGATTTTTGTCATGAGTATGATTCTTTCCTTTCCTGTTGAGGGAGTCCTACCCCCAAACTTCGAATAATTCGAATGCCTCTTAAAGGCAAAACGAAGAAACTAGAAAGCATATGCTCTAGTTAAAAATTTAGCTAGTAATCTTCTAGATAGATATTAAGGTCTATTGCTACTAAGCTTGATCAAAGCGTGTCAAATTCAATTCAGCCGCAACTTTATTTTCTTTTTTATCGCGCAACTCTTTTTTATTGTAGACTTGGCTAGTCTTCAAAAAATCATAGTTGTTTTTCTTTTCAGTCTTTGGTGCTTCGACTTGGACAACTGGCTCTGCAGACAAATCAGCCACAATATAGTCTTCTTGCTTCAAGTGCTGACCGTACTTTGCAAATTCACCTGGGTTTTCTTTTTGGAAAAAGGCAGTTGGCTGAGCTTTTGTCGTTGTAGACTTCCGCGCAGAAAAGCCAATTTTGCTACGATGTTTTTTTGAAACGGCATCACTGGTCAAGTAGGAAGCAGAGCGTTTCTTTTTCAAATCAGCTCTAGCCTCTTCTCTTGCCACCTCGGCATAACTTTTTTCTTGAACTTTAGGCGAGATGGATTGATTCACCTTGTCGGCAATTACTTGTTTTCGTTTTTCTGACTGTGAAGATGAAATAGGCTGAGCTACCGTTTTACTCGACGAAGAAGAATCAGCAAAAGTCTTCTCCTGATAGTCACCTTTGATATTACTAATAAAGTCAAATTCATCATAGAGATCCATTTGAGGAACTTCTGAAAAAATTGCTTCGTTGTCAGAGATTAGAGGAAACTTGGTATTTGTCATGCTTTTTTCCTTTCAACACTTCATTATAAACTATTCTGGTCGATTTGAAAACTATTCTATTGAAATTCCTAGGATTTCTCGGATATCTGCTAGCGTCAGACTTGAGCGTGATTCCGTTCCATCCAAAATAGTAGAAATTAAATTTTTCTTACTTTCCTGCAACTCTTGAATTTTTTCTTCTATAGTTCCACGGGTAATCAGGCGGTAAACTTCCACATTTCTCTCCTGCCCCATTCGATGCGCTCGCCCAATCGCTTGGGCTTCAACAGCTGGATTCCACCAAAGATCGACTAGAATAACGGTATCAGCACCTGTCAGATTGAGACCTACACCACCAGCTTTCAAGGAAATTAGAAATGCATCCTTTTGACCATCATTAAAAGCGGTTGTCATTTCTTGACGATCCTTAGCCGGAGTAGAACCGGTTATTTTAAATGATTCCATTTCAAGACTTTGTAGTTCCTGCTCAATCAGATCTAACATACCTCTAAATTGAGAAAAAATCAATACCCGATGATTGCTAGAGTGAATTTGTTCTAAAAGCTCTCTCAAACTATCCAGTTTTCCGCTATCACCCTGATAATCCTCTAAAAAGAGAGCTGGGGTGTCGCAGATTTGACGCAGGCGCATGAGACCAGATAGAATCTCTATCTTATCTCGGTTCAGTTCTTCGTCCGTTGCAGAACGCACGCGTTCCTGCATTTGCTGCAGTTGTGCCAGGTAAATCGCCTTTTGACTATCCTGTAAGTCGTTTCGATAAACAACTTCTGTCAGATCAGGCAACTCTTGAAGAACATCTTCTTTCTTACGGCGCATGATAAAGGGTTGAACATAACGTGCCACCAGATCTACTGGCATTTTTAAAAATTCCTTTTTAGCAGGTAATAAACCAGGGAGAACAATTTGAAAAATAGACCACAATTCGCCCATATGGTTCTCAATTGGCGTCCCAGATAAGGCAAAAGTATTTTTTACCTCAAAATTTCGTAAATACTGAGCAATCTTTGTTCGATCGTTTTTCATGACCTGTGCTTCGTCTAAAATCAGATAATCAAAGCTCAGACAGCCATATTCTTCTACATCCTGACGAAAAGAGGCATAACTGGTAATCATCACCTGATGTTTTTCAGCTATTAGATTATCCCGAAGAGGCTTGGGCCCATAGACAACTGCTATATCCAAATGTGGAGCAAACTTGCCAAATTCATCCTGCCAGTTGTAAACCAGGCTTGACGGTGCTAAAATCAAAGCATTTTGAGACTCTTTTAACACTGCCGTCAAAAAGGCAATAGTTTGCAAGGTCTTCCCAAGCCCCATGTCATCAGCTAGTATCCCTCCAAAGCCATAATGATTAAGCATGCTGAGCCATTTTACTCCCAGCTCTTGATAGTCTCTCAATTCGGCTTCAACCTGTAAGGATGGTAGTTGAAATTCTTCTGGGTGTCTCAGATCATAAGCTAACTTCCGAAATCCCTCTGAGAAAGAAACATTTTCTTGATCTTCTAGGATATCTGTCAGCTGAAGGGCAGCTAAACGACTAGTCCTTATCTGACCCCCCTTTAACTTTTTGGCCCTTAATTTTTGCAAGGTTTGACTTACTTTTTTAGTCTCTTCATCAAAAACCAATACCTTGCCTGATTGACTGACAAAATAATCACGAGATTCAAATAGGGCAGATAAGGCGTCGTCCACTTCCGCTGGGTCAATATTGGCAAAATCAAAACCAATTTCCAACAGGCTTCCTTTTGTTTCAATAGCGATCTTCGGTTTTTCTACCTGATAAAGGGCTAATAAACTAGGGCTGATCTCTACTCTTCCTAAGGAGCGGAACTTTTCCATGGTATGAGTAAAGAAAGTATAGACATCCTGAGGCAATAAAGCAAGTCTACGACTTTCAAAGTCTGCTTCAAATCCTGCCTGTAGTAAAGTTTGAAACACCTTTTGTTCCATTCTAAAATCGCTGGCAAAAGGAAGGTTATCTAGTTCTTCTTGACTAGCTACAGTTAGAGATTCGTAGGCAAAGACAAGCTTAGCTTCAATCTCACCAGAAGCCAGCAGATCAAAAGAAAAACGAGGCTGAAACTCATGAATCATGAGTTCTTTAGGTGCTGATAAACTACCCATTTTCTTGAATTCTAACAGACTAGTAGCCAGCTTGCCTTGATCAGAACTATCAAATTGCAGACGTTTTCTCCTATCTGAATCTATAGGCAAATCTCTCAGGGCAGCCAGTATACGTTGTTGCTGATGGCTGAGTTGAAAGAAGGTATCTCCATAAAATAGGAATTCACCATTGTATAAAAGTTTATAGTACTGCTCAGAAATCACAAGTTCTAAGTAATCAGCAGACTCCTCTAGTTCAAAGGAGAAAATGCCCGCATCTTCATGTAGATCTTGGAAAAAGACCTGCTGGAAATCAAAAACACTATATGCCAAATGGAAACTGTTTAACTCCATCAAGCGTGTCACTCCCTCTTCGAGCAAAGAAGCAGGAAAGGCTATATGTCGGCCAGCATTTTGAAAAATCATAGAATCATCCTTAGTCGTCAAGAATCCCCGTAAGAACATTAATAGGTCTTGACTAGGTCTGTCAAATTCTTCAAAACGAAGGGGTTCAAAGTAGCTTTTACCAATCTGGTAAGGAGCTTCTTTTTGAATAGTCTGTAAAAAAGCGCGAATATCCCTTACCACATAAGATTTCTCATCTGGTAAACGACTGAGACGCAGAGTCCACAAAAACTCGCCTGTATAAGCATCTTCTTGACCAACTGCTGATAATTGATACTTAGCATTTTCTTGATCCAGGGGTAAAATCTTATCTAAAAAGAGACTCCCAAATGAAACCTTTCCTTGTGTCTCTTGCTGACTCGTTTCCTCCAACTCCAACTTAGCCAATACTTCCTTGCCTTCTGCGTCATTTTTTAGGAAATACTCTAGTCCAGCTAAATGGGCGCAATACTGTTTTTTCTGGAAAAATTCACAGGAACAGAATACAGCATCATCAGCCAAACTGTATCTCAAATTATAGTCTGAAACTCGACTATAGATAATCCGATTTTTGACTTCACTAATGCTGATTTGACCTTTTTCATAAAAGCTTATTCCCTCGGTTCGAATTTTCCCTGGAATTAATTTCGCCATACTTACCACCTTATGTTTATCTCTCCATTATACCATAGTTTTCAGACAAAGAAAAAAGTAAGCCATTTTGCTTACTTCTTTTGTTCTAAACAGTTTAATAATCAAACCGATTCTTGATTCTTATTTTTGCTTATTTGATGGTCCAAATCTTGATAAATAGTTGCGAGATCCAAAGACTCTATTCAAAATACTATTCCTCGAGTACCTTCCTAGCTTAGTCAGCAAAACCTGTCTTTGATACTCAGGCAACCCCCAAAAAATGTAAGGATCAAAATTGATTTTCATCTAAGAAAGCTATGAACCATAAAACCAAAGGAGCTCTGCCCCTACTTTCTCTTCCTTACAATTAAGTGAATCGGGGGGCCTTCAAAGACAAAGGCCTTGCGGATTTGATTTTCCAAGAAACGTGGGTAAGAGAAGTGCATAAGCTCTTCTTCATTGATAAAAATGACAAAGGTCGGAGGTTTTGTCGCTACTTGGGTCGCATAGAAAATCTTGAGACGCTTGCTCTTGCTTAATCCGCTGTGCTTTGGGACGAATTTTTCACTAAGAAGAAACCTATTATACCATACAGCGATACCACTAGAATAATCTTAAACAAAGACCATAACATAAACAAAAATAGAATAGATTTCTCATGAAAACTATAATAACTTTCATTAAAATAGTATCCTAGCTCTTGTACTTCAATTCCACCGAAAAAAAGTTGCCCAAGCAGAAGAAAGAAGGCCAGTAAATAAATAGTTGCAAGCGTCCAAAAAACTATATTATTCTCTAGATATCTCCTTAATACCCAAACTAAAAGCAGGATTAGAGACAAAAAAATTATTGCAAAAAATTCAAAATATGACATTTTCTGTCTCCTCACAGTGAAAATAGGAATCGCTAGAATTCCAACTCCTACTTCCGCTTCCTTGCAATCAAGTGAATCGGAGTTCCTTCAAAGACAAAGGCCTTGCGGATTTGATTTTCCAAGAAACGCAGGTAAGAAAAGTGCATGAGCTCTTCTTCATTGACAAAAATGACAAAGGTTGGCGGTTTGGTTGCTACTTGAGTCGCATAGAAAATCTTGAGACGTTTGCCCTTGTCAGTCGGCGTCGGATTAATCGCAATGGCATCCATGATGACATCATTAAGCACCGCTGACGGGATACGGGTATTCTGACTCTGACTGATTTGCTTAATCATATCCGGCAGCTTATGGAGACGCTGCTTGGTCAGGGCAGAAACAAAGATAATTGGCGCATAAGATAGGTACTGGAACTGGTCACGAATATTCTCTTCCCAGTCTTTCATGGTATGATTGTCTTTTTCCAGTGTGTCCCACTTATTGACAACGATGATTATTCCTTTTCCTGCTTCATGGGCGAAGCCAGCGATTCTCTTGTCGTACTCACGAATTCCTTCTTCAGCATTGAGTACCATCAGAACAACATCCGACCGGTCAATCGCCCGCATAGCCCGCATGACAGAGTATTTCTCTGTGTTTTCATAGACCTTACCTGACTTGCGCATACCAGCCGTATCGATCATGGTAAACTCCTGACCTTCACTGTCTGTAAAGACCGTATCAATAGCGTCACGCGTCGTACCAGCAACAGGACTGGCAATAACACGCTCCTCACCCAAGATAGCATTGATCAAGCTAGACTTGCCGACATTAGGACGGCCAATCAGACTAAACTTAATCATATCAGGATTTTCAGCGACTTCTTCATTTGGCAGATTTTCAACGATTGCGTCAAGAACATCCCCTGTACCAATCCCGTGGACTGAGGAAACTGGGAATGGATCGCCCAAGCCCAGCGCATAGAAATCAAAAATCTCATTGCGCATTTCGGGGTTGTCCACCTTGTTGACCGCTAAAATAATCGGCTTATTGGTCTTGTAAAGCATGCGAGCCACATACTCGTCTGCATCTGTAATACCTTCCTTGCCAGATACGACAAAAACGATGACATCTGCTTCGTCCATGGCGATCTCAGCCTGGTGTTTGATTTGCTCCATAAAAGGCGCGTCAACATCGTCGATTCCGCCCGTGTCAATAATACTAAACTTGCGGTTAAGCCAGTCTGCTGTCGCATAGATTCGGTCGCGGGTCACCCCTTCGACATCTTCCACAATGGAAATCCGCTCACCGGCAATCCGATTGAAAAGCGTTGACTTGCCGACATTGGGACGGCCGACAATGGCAATAGTTGGTAAGGCCATGTTTTTCCTCTTTCATTCTTTAGGACAGAGCCAAACTCCGTCCTATTTTTCTAATTTCTTTTCTTTGAATAGTTGATCAATAGCCTGATTTGGCTCCTGACCAAATTGAGCAGCTAGGCGCTGACTCCAAGTTTCCTTAGCTCGCTCGCCGGCATATTCAGTCTGAACGCGGTCATAGGCTTGAATAATGGAATCATCCTGTTCACGATATTCTTCCTCAAAGACCACTGCTTCATAAGGCAAACGTGGCTTAACTGCATGGTTCTGGTTGGGAGTCCCCAGAGCAATCCCAAAAACCGGGTAAGTGTAGTCTGGTAACTTAAAAAGCTCCGCTATTTGACTGGCAGCATAACGAACCAGTCCAATGATTACTCCGCCATAACCTAAACTTTCAGCTGCTAAGAGAGTATTTTGACCCACTAAAGCAGCATCTACTGAGCTAATCAAGAGATTCTCCGTCCCCTCAGGGTAAAAATCTTCCGTGTGCAATTGAACGCCCTTTTGAGCTCGATTGAGGTCGCCAACAAAAAGCAAAAAGGCCGAAGACTGCCGAATGGCTTCTTGGGGGACCAAATCAAAAAGGGCTTCTTTTTTCTCTTTGCTTCGCACCACAATGATAGAATAGGACTGGAAATTCTTCCAGCTGGACGCTGCTCGCCCAGCATCAATGATAGCACGTAATTCCTTATCCGAAATCTGCTCCTCCGTAAAGCGGCGAACAGACGTGTGAGCTTTCATTAAGTTAATCGTTTCATTCATCGGCGATTCTCTCCTTCTAGGCGTACCTCCTGAGCCAGAAACTTAATCCGCTCCATAACTCGCTTGGCCTGCCAAGTCTCGTCGCCATTCTTAGAGCTGGCAAAATGTCGCTCCAAATCCGCAAAACTAAAGTTAGAAGTAAAGAAAGTTGGCAGATTTTCCTGCATGCGGTGCTGGAGAATGACCTGCAAAATCTCATCCCTCATCCAAGGACTGGATTGCTCTGCACCAATATCATCCAAAATCAGCACTTGAGCTGTCTTGACTTGGTCAATCTTCTCCTTGACCAAGCCAGAACTGATAGCATTCTTAACATCCAAAACAAAGCTCGGATAGTGTAGCAAAGTCGTTGAAACACTGCGTTTTTCTGACAAATCATGCGCCAGAGCAGCCATCATGTAGCTCTTGCCGACCCCAAAATCTCCGTAAAGATAAACAGCCTTCTGATAATGAGGAAACTCAGCAACAAAGTTGGTCAACAGTTCAAAAGCCTTGTAGCGACCAACATCATCGAGATCTACCTGTGCCAGACTAGCTTCCTTGAGGCTGCTAGGCAAATTGATCAGGTTAAGCCTACTCTTAATTGCTTCATTCTTTTGCTGCTCGACCAGCTCAGCTGTCTCTTCATAGGAAACATCCGCATAGCCTGCATTTTTAATCAAAATCGGCTTATAGCCTTTAGCAATATAGGCTTCATCCCCCAATAGAAATCGATTTCGTTCACTGATGTACTGATTGAACTTCGAGATGCTTCGGGAAATTTCAGACTGACTAAGTTTCTCCTGCTGGATAAAAGCCGCCACATCAGGATCTTCTACGATTTGACGGACTAACTCCTCATAGTTGAATTGGCGGGCAGGATTTTTATGTGAAAGGGTCTCTCCAATTTTTTCCATTTAGTCACCTCCTTGTTCTAATTTAGCAAGCAGACGGCGTTTGTGCTCTTCAAGCTCGGCCTGCTTCTCTGCACTTGTTTCATTTTTATAATCTGGCTGGCTCCATTCAGGAACATTGCTTTTAGCAACTTTCTGGCTAGATTTAACTGGTCTACTCTGACTTTGTTGGTTGCGCTCGCGGATTTTCAGAACAGCTTCCTCAGCACTAGTCACCTTTTGATAGGCAAAATCATTGGCGACTTTTAGAGCGTACTTCTCATTTAGATTGGCTGAATCAACCTTATTTAAAGTCAGAAGCAAGACAATATTGATGACCTCATCTAAAAGGCCTATCTTAGCCAAATCCAATAAAAGCTGTCTTTCTGATTGGGTAATCGTCGCCTGACGCTTTTTTTTAAGCTCTGCTAAGAAAAGCATTGGCACCTTACTCTTGGCAGCGCGGATTATGATTTGTTCATCCTGAGTAAATTTCTCATCGACACGTTTTTGAGCCAATTTTTGCTTCATACGCTTGACAGAAATAACATGTGAAATCGCGGTTTCTCTAGCCAAGACATAGGTTTCATACCAGGTCCAATTTTGTTGCTCTGCAATAGCAAACAAATCTAGTAAATCTTCTTTTTCATCAGCAAAACGTAAATTTTCCTGAGCCATTCTTCGCTTAAAGTTAGTCAGATCAAAGTCTGACTGCTTCTTCTTAACCACCCCAACTTCATCTTCCACATCAAAGACTGTCGATAATTTCCTAGCCAAAGGCTGACCCTGAGGCTGACCTTCCATTAAATCTTCAACAGCCGTTTCACCAATTTTCTTTTCTAAAAGTCGTTTGTAAACGTGATGCTGGAAAAATTCATCCGCCGAAAGCAAACTAAATAGTTTGATCTGATAAGTCGACTCTCCTTGATAGAGTTCTAGCAAGTTCATGGCACTTAAGCGTTCAAAGCTCGTCTTCAAGACTTCCATTCCCATATTCAGATGATTCAAAATATGGCCAAAGGTATAGGCCTGACGACCGTTGTCCCAAAAAGCCAGACAGTACAGATAGAGACTGACTGCTTCTCGACCAATAATCGGCAAATAAAGACGGATCAGATTGTTTGTATCTTGACTAACCAGATTGTTTTTCATATAAGAAAACTGATCGTTTGGCCTCATCTATTCTTCTCTCTTCTTTTTTACACCCTTAGTAATTTGCTGGAGCAGACTTTCTAATTCACCAACATCTTTAAAGCTACGATAAACACTGGCGAAGCGAACATAGGTAATCTCATCCAATTCAGCTAGTTCATCCATAACAAGATTACCGATAAAGTCACTGCTAATTTCATTTTCACTGCTACTTCGTACTTTCTGCTCAATGCGATTGACCAAAGCTTCTATCTCATCACTAGATACTGGCCGTTTTTGAGCAGAGCGAATAATACCATTAAAAATCTTATCCCGAGAAAATTGCTCACGTGTCCCGTCCTTTTTGACAACGACCAGGGTTCTTTCTTCTACCCGTTCATAAGTTGTAAATCGATGCTGGCAATCTTCACATTCACGACGGCGACGAATAGTATTTCCATCCTCAGCTTGACGGCTATCGATAACACTGGATTTGCTTCCGCCACATTTTGGACAACGCATACGATTTCCTCCTCAAATCTTAATACTCTATTTTACCATAATTTTGCCCATAACAAAAGTAAGGCAAATCTAAATTAGTACGCAGAAGAATTAAAAGTATTTCTCCTACATTTTATATTTAAAAAAAGAATTCACTTATGTTATAATGCTAGAAAATTATCTCTGTATAGGAAAAAATAATGAAAAAAAGAAAAATGCTCATCCTTGCAATCGCATCAACTCTTATCATAGGAGGAACAATTGTGGCAGTTCAAAATAAAGATTTATTCGGCGGAATTGATCAACAAAATTATCAAAGCACCAAAGAAAAGCAGTTGGCTTATTTGAAGAAGCATGAAGAAGAAATTAAAGAGTTTGTGAAATCTCAAAATCCAAAGATAAAATCGGTTCAGATTGATTGGGATCAAACACAATGGGACCAGATAGGGAATGGAACACCTCAAGGTGGGGGGGAAGTTATAATCGTTGGAGGGGGCTTCAATAACATAGAGGGATCGACGTGGCAAGTCATGTTTGAAATTAAAGATGGACAAATTATTTTCGATACCATGATGCAAGGAAGCCCATTGCGAGTAGGAGGTAGAATTTTTGACTAATAGTAATTTAAAAACATTTGATAATTTCTCCCAAGAAGATATTCTCTTATATAAAAAAGTTCCAAGTTGAACTGAAACTCGAAAGTTAGGCTTTTAAGCTAACCTCGCTAGTACAGTTCATTTAACTTGGAACTATTTTTTTCTAAAATTTTGCCTCTACTTCTATACCAAAATGGTCACTGACAACGGGGGTTTCCTTTCCGTCAAAGACCACAGCAGAGCTTTCAATTTGGATACCTTGGCTGGTAAAGATATAATCAATCTTCAGAGCGTCTTGGTTGCCATCCCAGCCAGCAATGGCGCCTTCAACTGTTGCCCTACCACTAATCTTTTGAGCAACCTTATGACTATCCTGCAATTTGAGGGGGCTCTTTAAGATATGTTGATAGCCTTCGTAATCGACAGGATTATTAAAGTCACCCATGAGGACCAGAGGAGTTTTGACCTTGACAAGCTCTTCTTCAAGCTTTGACCATTCCCCTTGGAAGCCCTTGTCCCACCAAGATAGATGACAAGAGGCGATAGTCATCAATTGACCCTCTACCTCAGTCTCCGCTAACAATACCTTACGCGTATGGTAATCACTAGGATCATTCACTTCTGAGACCAAAACTTCTCTAGGAGCTATCGGTTTTCTGGACAAGATTGCCACACCTTCATTGTAAATGTCAAACCCGATATGATTGTAGGCCCAGGACCAATGATAGTCCAGTCCTGCTTTTGCCAATTTTTCTACTAGGCAAAGGGCAAAGTGATCTTGATGAATCACAATCGTTCCTTCCACCGCCTTATAGAAAGGAGCCTGAACAACCTGTTCAGACTCCATTAATTGATTGACTTCCTGCAGGCAAATGACATCATATTTTTCTTGAAGAATGCGTTCTGCAAGCTGATTCAGCTTAGTTTCTTGCTCTTCTTCCATCCAACTATGAGTATTTAATGTCAGGAATTTCGCCATGATTTCTCTTTTCTATTTTACAATTCAACCTTGGCAACAACTGTCTTAGCAGATGCTTGACCAAGTTTTTCTACAGTCACAGACTTGATAGCTGCCGCGTTTGTGAAGACAACAACTGTTGAAGTTTCACGACCAGCTGCCTTGATAGCTTCCAAATCAGCTGTCACAAGTAAATCACCTGCAGCAACCTTTTGACCTTCTGAAACATGAACTTCAAATGGTTTACCTTCTAAGCTGACAGTGTCTAAGCCGATGTGAACCAACACTTCTAAACCATTTTCTGTCAAAAGACCTAAAGCATGTTTCGTAGGAAATACGCTTGTTACAGTACCTGAAACAGGTGAGTAAATCTTACCATTTGCTGGCTCAACAGCAAATCCATCACCCATCATCTTTTGTGAGAATACTGGATCTTTAACATCATCAATTGCAATGACTTGACCATCTGCAACAGTTTCTACTTCTTCTGTTACACCTTTGTAGGCAACTTCAGTAGCTGCTGATTCTGCTTTTTGGCTAGGAAGAGTTTCAGGAATCACTTCACCAGAATCCAGCAAGTCTTGAATATCAGATTTAAGAACGTCAGCTTTTGGTCCATAGATAGCCTGAACACCTTGACCTTTCATAACCAAGCCCATAGCGCCTTCAGCTTTCCATTGCTCTTCAGTTCCAACTTTTTCAGCATCCTTGACAGTCACACGAAGACGAGTCATACATGCATCTACGTCAACGATATTAGCACGACCACCTAGCAAATTGATAACATTGACTGCTTGAGATGCTTCTGCAACCTTGCCACTGCCAGCTTCTGCTGAAGAAGCTTCATCTGATCCATCTGCAGTTTCATAGTTACCGTTACGTCCTGGAGTTGCGTAGTTGAATTTCTTAATCATGAAGTTTGCAATGAAGTACATTGCTACACCAAAGAGGATTGTTACCCAAATAAAGTTAATGATATCCATTCCCAAACCAGCATTGATTGCCAATGGTGTACGAGTTAAGAATTCGATAGAACCGAATGAGTGTACACGAAGGTTAACGATGTCTGCCATTGCAAAAGCAGCACCTTGAACAAGTGAGTAGATCAAGTAAAGCGGAGTCGCAACAAACATGAACATGTACTCGATTGGCTCAGTAACCCCTGTCAAGAAGGTTGCCAATGCAGTCGCAATCATCATACCTTTATATTTGTGCTTCTTGTCAGCATCTACATTGCGGTAGATAGCTGCAGCTACCCCAATCAAAATACCAAATGAACCAATCATTTGTCCAACTTTAAAGCGGGCTGGATGGTATGCTTCAAGCAATTGATTGTAGCTTGCCATATTTGAACCTTTAAGGTTAACAAGGTCAGTTACCCAAGCAAGCCAAAGTGGGTCTTGTCCGAATACTTGTGTACCTTTTGCAGCACCAGTTAACACCTCATATGTTCCACCAAGAGCAGTATAGTTCATTGGGATTGTCAACATATGGTGCAATCCAAATGGAAGCAAGAGACGTTCCAAAGTACCATACAAGAATGGCGCAAAAACCGGCGCGGTATCTTGTGAGTTGGCGATCCAAATACCAAAGTTATTGATTCCAGTTTGGATAACTGGCCATACAAATGAAAGTACAATCGCAACAATCGCAGAACGCAGAATTACAACAAACGGAACAAAACGTTTCCCGTTAAAGAATGAAAGTGCATCTGGCAATTTACGGAAGTTATAGTATTTGTTGTAAGCAGTTGCTCCAACAAAACCAGCGATAATTCCGACAAATACACCCATGTTTAGGGCAGGCGATTCTAAAACGCTGATAAAATAATCAGAAACTTTAATTGTTCCACCTAAAAGAGTGTGAACAGTTGCATCTGGTTTTTTTAGCAGGTCACTAGTAACACCAAACATCACACCAGTGATACGGTTAATCAGGATAAAAGATAAACCTGCAGCAAAGGCACCACCGGCACGCTCTTTAGCCCAGCTTCCCCCAATTGCAAGAGCAAATAGAACGTGGAGGTTCCCAATAACACCCCAACCAATTTGCTCTAAAACGCCACCTGTCGTTACCAACACACCAAAATTAGGATTAATCATTGGAAGCGACTTACCAATACTAATCATTAGACCAGCTGCGGGCATAACCGCAACGACCACCATTAAAGCTTTACCGAATTTCTGCCAAAATTCAAAGCTAAAAATGTTCTTGAATGAATTTTTCATCATCCAGACCTCCTTCTTTTTTACAAACTTCTATATGAAATCGTTTGCATTGCACACTACTATTTTATCACTTTTTTTAATTTTGTAAAGGGTTTTCATAAAAAAATTTTAAATTTTATTATTTCCTCTTTTATTATCACTTTTTTTACCCTAATTTTCATCTACTCGCAAAAAAAGCTGATTTACCAGGCTGCGCGAGGTCTATAGTCAACATAATAATATAGATTATGACTTCTTTTTTGTCTTTCAACAAGTAAACCCAGTCTATAAATTTTAAGCAAACGATTGCGTGAATTAGTCTAATTTCTACTAAAAATCATATTAAAAAACTCCAATTCTCAAAGAATTAGAGTTTTATCATAGATCACCCCTGCATGGAATAACCAATTCCACGAACGGTTTTAATATAACTTTCTTGTCCTGGAAGATCGATTTTACTACGGAGGTAACGAATATATACATCCACTATATTAGTCTCAGATGCACTTTCATACTTCCACACTCGATCTAACAGTTGCTCACGGCTCATCACCTTATTACTGCTCATTAGAGTCACTAGTAAATCATACTCTCGTCTCGTCAAAGCAATAATTTCTTCCCCTCGATAAACCGTATGATTTTTCAAATCAACCCGCAGATTTCGATAAGCAGTAGGAACTTTTAACTGGCTACATTTCTGATCAATAAAATCTCGTCCACGAAAAATAGCAGATATTTTATCAACCAGATCACTAATAATAAAGGGTTTTACCATATAAGAAACTGCAAACTGCTGAATCTCTTCAGCCGAATCCGCAATCTCCTCTCGGCTCACCATTACAATGATTACTGCAGCTGGTTTTAATAAACTTAATTGTTGAGCAAAGGCAAAGGCTGTTCCATCAGCAAACTGATTATTTAGTAAAAGTAAATCATAATCGTTTTCCTTTGCTAGAGCTAGTCCCTCTTGCCCTGTTTCCGCTAGGTCTACTTGATAACTTTCCTTTTGTAATTCCAGCATGATAAATCGTGCTAGATTCTTTTCATTTTCAACTAATAAAATCCGCTTCGCCATCGACCTGTCGTCCTATTTTTCGTCGTACCAAGAATAGTGGAAGGTACCTTCTTTGTCTTTACGTTGATATGTGTGTGCTCCAAAGTAGTCACGTTGTGCTTGGATCAAGTTAGCAGGTAGATCTGCTGAACGATAGCTATCAAAGTAAGTAATGGCTGCTGAGAAAGTTGGCACTGGAACACCTGCTTGAACAGCAAGAGCTACGATATCACGCACAGATTGTTGATATTTAGCTGTTACATCAAGGAAGTATTCATCCAAAAGCAAGTTAGCTAAGTCAGCATCACGGTTGTAAGCATCTGTAATCTTTTGCAAGAAACGAGAACGGATGATACAGCCATCACGCCAGATTGAAGCAATATCCGCAAATGGTAGGTTCCAATTGTTTTCACGTGAAGCTACGCGCAATTGAGCAAAACCTTGTGCATATGAGATGATTTTTGAGAAATAAAGAGCTTGACGGATCTTTTCGATCAACTCAGCTTTATCTCCTTCAAATTTGAAAGCAGCTGGTTTTGGAAGTACTTTGCTGGCGTGTACACGTTCTTCTTTGTAAGCTGAAATATAGCGGGCAAACACAGACTCAGTAATGAGTGACAATGGCACGCCTAAGTCAAGTGCTGATTGGCTAGTCCATTTACCAGTTCCCTTGTTACCTGCAGCATCAAGGATATAGTCTACGATTGGTCCTTCTTGGCCTTCATCGTCTTTACGGCTCAAGATATCAGCTGTGATTTCGATCAAGTAGCTATCAAGCTCGCCCTTGTTCCACTCAGTGAAGATTTCAGCCATGTCTTCTGCAGAAAGTCCGAGCAAATGTTGCATGAGGTCATAGCTTTCTGCGATTAATTGCATATCACCATACTCGATACCGTTGTGGACCATTTTCACATAGTGACCCGCTCCATCAGGACCGATGTAAGTCACACATGGTTTGCCATCTTCTGGTGCTTTAGCAGAGATTTCTTCGAGAACATCTGCTACCAATTCATAAGCTTCTTTTTGTCCACCAGGCATGATAGAAGGACCTTCGAGGGCACCTTTTTCACCACCAGAGACACCTGTACCGATAAAGTTGATGCCTGAGTTTGCTAACTCTTCGTTACGACGGATAGTATCTTTATAGAAAGTGTTTCCTCCGTCAATTAAGATATCGCCTTTATCCAAGTGTGGAAGAAGGGCTTGGATGGTTGCATCTGTACCAGGTCCAGCTTGAACCATCAGCATGATACGACGAGGTTTTTCGATTGAATTTACAAAGCTTTCAACGTCATAGCTTGGCACAAAGTTCTTTTCTGGATGGCAAGCAATTACATCTTCTGTTTTGTTTGCTGAACGATTGTAGATGGCTACTGTATAGCCACGAGATTCAATATTGAGAGCAAGGTTACGACCCATAACGGCCATACCAACAACACCAAAATTTGCTTTAGTCATTTTTTTCTCCTATAGTTAGTTTGTTTTATTTTATCATGTTTAAGCTATAAAATAAAGAATTTATCTTGAAATGTTCGAAGAAGAAAATCCCCTGGGTAAAAATAGGATGAAGGCGAGCCTCATCCTAATCATTTTTTATTTCTTGTCATCAGTCGTAATTTCTTTAGCTTCAATCACTGGCTGTTCATCTTGTTTAAGCTTATTGACAGTCATATTAACACCAAGAGCGCCTGCTAGGAGTTGGCGGATATCGAAGCCTGCACCTTGCGATACTTGGTCAATACTCTGCATGATATCACCAACCATCTTAGAAGCATTGCCTTCACCATACATGGTGATTTTGTCCACTTTAGTAAGCGGCTCTGCTACAGCACGGGCAATTTCTGGCAGTTTGTCTACAATCATCTCAGTAATGGCAGCTTCCTGCATCTTCTTCATAGCTTCTGCTTTTTTATCCAAACCTTGAGCCTCTGCTTCTAGCTTAAGACGAATAGCCTCAGCTTCAGCACGTCCTTTGGCTTCAATGGCTTCAGCTTCTTGCAATTGTGCAAATTTTTCAGCCTCGGCTTGAGCCTTGCGAGCTTCTGCTTCTTTTTGAGTTTCAAAAAGTTCTGCTTCAGCTTGACGTTGACGCTCAATCAATTGTGCTTCCGCTGCTTGTTGACGAGAGTATTTTTCTGCCTCAGCCTGTTTGCGGATGTTAGCATCGAGTTCTTGCTCACGAACCTTAACTTCACGTTCCTTGACTTCAGCTTCTTTCTCTTGCTTCATGATATTAGCTTCAGCAGCCACGCGCTCTTGCTCACGACGTTGAATTTCTGCCTCGATCCCTTTAGCTGCATCAGCCTTAGCTTGCGCAATGTCCGCTTCCTGCTTGAGAGCTGCTTGCTTCAGTTTCAACTCATTTTGCTTTTGAGCAATTTCCAAGTCAGCTGCTACCCGCTTGTCGTTAGCCAATTTGTCTTGCTCAGCTTCTACTTCCTTGCGCTCACGTTCCGCTTTGGCCTTTGCAATTAAGGCATCTTTTTTGATGGTTTCGACATTTTCAATACCGAGGTTATCAATCACGCCACCCTCGTCAGAGAAAGACTGAACGGTAAAGGCGATGACTTCCAAGCCCATTTTTGCCAAATCAGGAGCTACGTTGTCCTGCACCTTTGAGGCAAATTCCTGACGGTCATTGACCATCTTGCGTAATTCCATCTGGCCAATTACTTCCCGAAGATTTCCTTCCAAGACATCTTGAACAGAGTTAGAAATGTCAGTTGTATTCCAATTAAGGAAGTTTTCTGCCGCACGGGCAATCATTTCGTCAGTCGTTCCGATTTTCAGCTTCACAGCTGCATCAGCTCGCACATTAATGAAGTCTAGAGTTGGCACCGCCTCAGATGTACGAACATCTGTTGAGAATTGCTCAATATCCAGATAAGAGCGCTGTTCAACAAAAGGAATCATAAATCCAGCTTTACCTCGTAAATGGCGTTGTTTACGAAGCCCTGTGATGACGACTACTTCGTTAGGGCGAGCATTGACATATCCCTTAGCCAAAAGAACAAGTACAATAACTAAAGTAATTGCACCGAGGATTAGCCAAGTTGGAAAGAAAAATGTATCCATAATAACTCCTTTTTCGACAAGAAAGCTTGTCCAATTTATTTTATTATCTTAGTATACCAAATTATTCTTTAATTCCAATTTTTTTCTAGAAAAATTTATTCCTCATTCATCAAAAAGGCCTTGTAAACCTGCAAATGGACTATTCTCTTCTTTTTTATCCGCTTGGTACTTCTGATAATCTTCCTCTGTCATTACCTGCCAATCTCTTCCTGTTGGCAAGTCTGAACCAGCCTCTTCAGCAGCTGTCAATACTTTTAGAGGAATATTCAAAAGGATATTGTCCGCTACACTCTCTGCAACATTAATCTCACCATTTTCAATGGGAAGCACCAGATCCTGATCAATCATTTCCTGCGAAGCGACTTGTCCATCTTCCATGAAAATTTCATTAACCAGATAAGACTCTTTCCTCTCTACGGGTTCCATACTGCGACTAGAAGCCAAAGTAATAGTATAAGAAAGTTCATAATCTAAGAAATAGAGTCCATCCTCATACTGGGCTCTCCCACTAGCAACAATATCCTGAACGTCTAAAATCTCAGCATTTCGTTCTTTTAATTCTTCAGCCAAGTCTAGCTTCTTTTCAAAAGCCAAACCATCTGGATTCTTGCGAATTTCTTGTATATTTAACATAAGTTCCTCTTTGTTTTTTCTTTTATTATATCATGTTTAGGCGCTCCGATGTTATTAAAAATTATTTTGTTATAATAAATTGTAAGGAGGAAAAGCAATGGCACAACTAGGACAAGTTTTTAGGTTTTTTCGAGAGGCAAGGCACATCTCTTTATCTGAAGCTACTGGTGGAGAATTCTCAAAGTCCATGCTTTCCCGTTTTGAAAATGGGCAGAGCGAGCTATCAGGTCAGAAACTTTTCAGCGCCCTCAGCGCCATTCACACAGAAACAGAAGAATTTACAGTTGCAGCTGGCATCCAGGATCATCATTCTCACAAGGAACTCCAAAGTCAAATTCAAGACCTGCTGCAAACCAATCAGCTTGAATTATTAGAAGAACTTTATCTGGAAAAAGAAAAAATCACTCAAAAAAGCAAGGATGCTAATGATTGGGTTGAACGCCTGATTGTAAAGGCCTATCTCTGCGCCCTCAAGGAGTCCGAAAAGGCCAGCCCAGACGAGCTAGATTTCCTCCATGATTACCTCTTTTCAGTTGATATTTGGGGTCGCTATGAACTGAAGCTTTTTTCTATCTGCACTCCGGTTTTATCTCTAGACTTGTTTTCCCAATACACCAAAGAAATCCTCTCTAGAAATGATTTCACAGCCTTATTTACCAATAATCGCAACACCTTGCATACCACTTTTCTGAATGGTTATCTTCTAGCCATCAGTCAGGAAGATATCACCCATGCAGACTATTTCCAACAAGTCATTGAGCGACACTTTTATGAAGAAAATGAGACTTACTTTCGAATTGTCTATCTCTTTGCTCAGGGAGAATTAGCTTGTTTGAAAGGACAAAAGAAAGAAGGATTCGCTCAAATGAAGCAAGCAGTCGATATTTTCCAAATCTTGAACTGTCAACATAGCGCTGATTACTACCAAGAAGCTCTCGAAGCTGCTTTTCAAAAATATAGCAAATAAAACAAACCTCCACTTTTAAACTCGCCGATTTTGAGTTAGAAAGTGGAGATTTTTTGATATTAGACGATCTCTAGCTTACTAATTTCAACAACTTCCATCAAATTCGTTGAATATATGCAACATTTTCTGCTTCTTAAATCTTTTATTTTATACTGAAACTAGAAAGAGCTCTCGCAAGTCACTTTTAGAACCTGACCACTTACCTAGGAGGCTTGACCACTTGCGGAAAAGCTATTGAAATCAAGACTTTTCCTGCTATAATCAAAACTATCAAGGCCTTGTAGTTATTGACTATTTTTGAAAAATCTTTCAAACCATTCATTACTAAAGGAGATTTTTATGAAACTTGCTTTACGGAATAAATTATTTTCTTTTATTAGCCTCTCCCGAATCTTCAACACCCTGGGAGCTTCTATTTTCAATATTGTTTTTGTTGTATTTGCGTCTAGCATGCCAAACCCCAAGTTTGCTATTGCTGTTGCTAATTTTATTGTCCTGGTTCCGACCTTCTTTACTATTTTCGTCGGCATCAAAGCAGATAAAACCATCCATAAAGCTCGCTGGCTGATTCATTTCGGTTATGTGCAAGCCCTGCTATTTGTTCTTGTCGCCTTTATGACTCGCTCTAGCTCATATCTAGCCTTTTCAGTGGTCTGCTTCATGAATATTCTTTCTGATATTATCAGCGACTATCGAAGTGGTCTGCAAATGCCAATTTTGAAAAAGAACATTCCCGAGCAAGATCTAATGGAGGCCTTCTCCTTTACCCAGCTTATCAGTTTTCTTTGTAGTCTAGCCGGTCAGGCTTTAGGAGTTTGGCTCTTAGCAATCAGCCAACAAAACTTTTTCCTAGTAGCTCTAGTCAATTCTTTGACCTTCCTTCTCTCCTCTACTACCCTCTATCTAGTCCGACGTCGATTGACCCATGATCCGGTAACCATTTCTGAGAATAAACCTCCTCTCAAGGAAGAACTAAAAAAAATGTATACATCTTCCAAACTCATCTTTGAGCAGGAGGGATCTAACAGCTTTCTCAAGTTGCTGGCTCAAATCTTGGTCATTAACGCTATGGGAGGTTCGCTTATAGCACTTTATAATCTCTATTTGCTAGACAACCCCATCTTTCATCTATCTTTTAGCCAGTCACTCTTGATTCTTCAGACGACGCTTGTCCTAGCCATGATCATCGCGAGTCTGACTCCCAACGATTACTTCAGCCGTCTATCACTAAATCAGCTCATCATCTGGGCCGCTGTTATGATGATTCTGCTTGCTATCAGCAACTTCTTACATCTGCCCGTTTTCGTCGGTATTACTTTTGGATTTTTTCTTGCTTATGCTTCCGGCAAGATCAATCCCAAAATCAACACCCTCTTGCTAAGTAAGCTACCTTCCGATGTTCTCGCTCAGACTTCCAGCTTTCTAAGTTTGCTCTTTTCCTTCTCCGTTCCTCTGGGAACTATGATTTTCTCAAGTCTAGCTCTTTGGAATATGAATGCTAGCTGGCTAATCTTCAGCTTTATCGGCGTGATCGCTCTGCTCCTATCTATTGAAAAAAAGAATGAGATAAAATAAATCCGATGAATGCAATTCTATTGACTTTGAGTTAAAAGCAGTCTTATTTTAGACAGTAAAAAACGACAACTTCCAAATAAGGAGTTATCGTTTTTTTGAGTCATGGAAAGCTAAAAGATCAAGTGTCATTTAGCTTATGCTCTTTCTTGATTAGTTTCTGCCAAAGCGTCTGCCTCTACCATTTCGGTCAAAGTACATCCAGGTTCCGTCTTCTAGACGAATCCATTTGTTTCGAACCATATCACCTGACTTCGGATCAAAGTATCGTTCAGCACCATCAACATAGACAACTTGGCCCTTGACCTGCTTGCCATCTTGGCCGAAGTAGAGAACTTGATTGTTGATTGTCTTAAGACCCGTTACAGCTTTGCCGTCTTGATCAAAGTAATACCATTCATTTTTAGCGCCTTCTGCAAATTTATTGACGGCCATCTCTCCTGAGTTGGCATCAAAGTAACGGATGGATTTATCAGCCAAAGTCACTACTTGACCCTTGACTTGCTTGCCATCTTGACCGAAGTAGAGAACCTGCTTGTTGATCGTTTGGAGACCAGTTACAGCTTTGCCGTCTTGGTCAAAGTAATACCATTCATTTTTAGCACCTTCCGCAAATTTGTTGACGGCCATCTCTCCTGAATTGGCATCAAAGTAACGAATGCTCTTGTCTGCTAACGTCACTACTTGACCCTTGATTTGCTTACCATCTTGACCGAAGTAGAGAACTTGATTGTTGATTGTCTTAAGACCCGTTACAGCTTTGCCGTCTTGATCAAAGTAATACCATTCATTTTTAGCGCCTTCTGCAAATTTGTTGACGGCCATTTCTCCTGAGTTAGCATCAAAGTAACGAATGCTCTTGTCTGCTAGTGTCACTACCTGACCCTTGACTTGCTTGCCATCTTGGTCGAAATAAAGAGTTTGCTGACCAATCTTTTGAAGGCCTGTTAGAGCGACTCCGTCTACCCCGAAATAGTACCAATCACTTGGGTTATCACCCTGAGCAAAACGATTGATAACAGCATTTCCTGAATCCTTGTCAAAGTAACGAAGTTTGCCATCCTTAGCACGCACAACCTTGCCCTTGACTTGATAACCATTTTGGTCAAAGTATTGCTGTCCATCTCCTATCTTGACGAGACCTCGAGCCATAACACCCTTGTCGTCAAAATAACGCCAGTTTTGGCCATCAGAAGTGTAGTAACGGTTGAGAACCTTGGCACCAGTCCTATCATAGTAGTACTGATTGCCATTTTCATCTTCTTGTAAAGCATCGCGCAACTGAACCCCATTCTTCATGAAGTAAAGCTGCTTGCCATCAATCTCACGAGCTCCTGTTACTAGATATCCTTGATTATCAAAGTAATACCAATTGCCATTTTCATCCTGGATAAAAGTGTCTTTAGCTTGATTACCACTAGTTGAATAGAACTTAAAGCCATTTGTGTCTTTTACAAATCCTGTGGAAGCTTCTTTATTGACCAGCTGTTTAGGTAATGCTGTCTCTCCATTCTTGTTAGACAGGTATTCTTTGCTTCCCCAGTCTTTAAGAACATAGTAAGCTCCACGACCTAAGATATTGGTACCATTGAAGTACTTAGCCGACCACTTGGTAATCTTCTCGTCCGTTGTCATCTTTTGGCCGTTGGAAATTTGTACTCGTTCAAAGATTTCTGGGTATTTAGCTTTAAGCTCATCCAAGAAGGCTCCACCATACTTGCCTTGGTAGTCGGTCCCATTGGTCTTACTATTAGCCACATAAAGTTTTTCTTTGATTTCTGCGCCTTCACGGTAGGTTCCGTAGTTGTTGACACGAGTTGCTGTTACCACTTCCTTACCTGGCAGGTTGTAGATTTGGTCTGGCACCCAGTCCGCAATGGCTTGGATATTGACACTGTGGAGAGCACGAAGAGCATTGAGCAAATCTTTTAGAGAACCATATTTATTATTCTTGCTCATCGCCATATCGTAGCGGTCTTCAAAGGCATAACCATTCTGAATGATAGAATCTAAGAAAGTACCGTCTTGGCTAGATACATACTGAGGTGGTAGCTCAAATGAAGTTACTCCCCATTCCTTGAAGAGGTTGACATTTTTAGCAATGACTTTATTGGTATATTGGTCATCGCGGGTTGCAAAGTCTTGGAAGTTAGAGAAGCCTTCATAAATCAACTGAGAATCAAGAGCAGGACTAGATTCGTAAACCTGACCGCTGGCATTTTTCTTCTTGCTGGCTGTTACGCGCGCATCCTGATTCTCTTTAGCACCAACTGGTACCCAAACAGCCAGGTAACCAGAAACTTGGACATTGCTATAGCCAGCGATATCATTCATATCAAAGGTCAAAATACCATTTGCATCTGTCTTCTTCCAGAGCGATTGGGGTACTTCTTCGTCAGTTAGATAGCGGGAAATGCCATCTTTGGTCGTCAGGAGCACAGGGCGATAGTATTGATTCTTATGGGCTGCTCCCATATTGACTTGCAATTTATCCCATTCGTTCAGTTTAAGGTTCGGGTTATTAGAAGCAATAACTGCCATCCCTTGGGTACGGGTTTCTGCTGTACCTTCATCCGTAGCCTCATTAGCACCAGTACCGTAGCGAACAGAAGTCAAGATACCGTTATATGACCATTTATCAGCCTCGCGAGGCACACCCATATAGGTGACTTTCATATCCTGGCCACCAGCTACATACTTAATCCGAGCACGCAACAAGGCATCAATAGCGTCATGGTATGGAGATTTTTTCTCCATGTATTGGCCGTCATCAGTATAGAGGTCGCCATAGTAGACCCGAGTGATAGAGTCTTTATTGGAGAGCATGAGAGCATGGGCAGTTGGGATATTGAACTGCGTATACTTCTTGTCCGCCTTGCGCATATCTTCGTTGTAGATCTTGAAGGCTTGCTTGAGCTCATCCATGGTAAAGGTCAAACCATCCGTATTTGGATTGATATTTTCCCGGATGATGTCGGCAATAACGGTTTGTACTTCACTATCATGAGCCCGAACAAAGATATAGTTTGCCATCCGCTCGCCATTTTTCTTTTCAGTAGAACGATCATTCAGACTATTCGTAATCGTTGGCTCTACTCCACTACGGATAGAAAGCTTACGCATGAACGAATAAAGCAAGGACAAGCGTAGCTTGTTATCAATTGCTAGTTGAGCGCCTTTAGTATCTTTGTTGTAGTCAGGATCGTTATCAGACCAAGCTTCCAAGATAGACAAATGCTTGATGGCTTCTTCTTCACTTTCTCCCACCTTGTAGCGAGACTTGAAGTAGTCAGATGCGATTTGGAGCAAATCTGCGTTGACATTGTCCACCGCATCAACACGAACTCCGTCAAAGTTAGCAGTTGGATCATTGGCTACGATGCTTCCAAAGTTCATCATATAGTGGAGCCAGTTAAGTTGCTCAGCTTGAACAGCTGGATTAGAGTTATCAAAATCATTGGCTAATAGGAATTCATAACCACCATTTGACTTGTCGATGAAGTATTTAGGCGTACCGGTCTGGCTGGTTGGTGTGCGGTTAAGCAGACGATATCTAGAATTGGCATGAGATGTCTTATCACTATTTGTATAGAGTAGAGCCCCACCTTGCAGATGGTCCTTGTTCGTCCCAGTTGTTTCAGATTCTGTCTTAATATTCCAATTTGGCTGAGTTTTGACAAAGGCACTCATCAGCGTTCTCAACCATTTTGTGTCGCCTTCTTTACTAATTCTTTCTTCGATTTTTCGCTGTACCTGCTGAACAGCATTTGTTAAAAGAACTTGCTCGGTCTTGCTTTCAAAAGCGCCGATTCCCAGATTTTCTTGATTCATATAGTTGAGGTAATTAATCTGAGTCCGCTTGTCAGGCCACCAAGCCATTAAAAGAGGACGCAAGTCTGTTTCTGTCGAGGCCGTCCATGTTTTTCCATCTTTTAAGATGAACTTTGGACGATACCAACTATCAGCTGTCAAATAGCCATCTACAGTCTCAATATCCTTGTCAGTTGTACCATAAAAAGCATTCTTTTGGGTGAACTCATTATTGAGACTGCTGGTTCCTTGCTGGAACTGATATTCATTTGAATCAACCAAAGCCCCGGTTTCTGCACCAAAATAAAGAATTTTTCCGTTTAGCTCAACAGCAAAGTTTTTCTTAACTGAGCCATCATCCTGAACATAGTATTTCTTACCATCAATCGTCTTGATATGAGCTAACACATCGTCATCATGCTCAGTATTTACCGGCGCCGCTTGTGCTTGAGCAGCCAGCATTTTTTCGGTTATTGATTCTTTTCTTTGGGCTGGTTCTGGCAAACGCCCTTTCTTTGGAGTCGCTATAATCTTGTCAGAAACGGTAGCTTTTGCTACATTTTCGGTAGTTTCTTCTTGATCATTGGCTCTACTATCTTGTTTAGCCTGTAATGCATCTTGAGCTTTGTCAGTTGACTCAGCCTGATCAGCTACTTTAGGCTCCTGGGAGGAGCCACTCTTTTCAGAAGAGTCATCACTCGTTTTCTGAGTCAATTCATGTCTGGAGTCAGTTTTTGAAGTTTCAACTTCTTTATCCTGTTGCGTCGTCTGTTCGTTAGCTGTTGGATTGGTTGCCGCACTAGCTTGATAGGTTTCTTTGCTAGAAGAAGCATGTTCTTTTACTTCCAGTTGCGAAGAGTCCGTTGCTTTGTCTGAAGTAGTTTGCTCCGAGTCCTTGCTCTGAACAGCGGACTGTTCTTTTACATCGGCCACTTGATTAGCATCATCCGCATAGATCACATCTGATTCAAGCCCTAAGGCCTTTGGAGCCACAAGAAGGGCCAGGGAAGTAACAGCAATCGCTACCCAGTTCTTCTTAACCTTATGCATTTTATAATGAACTTTTTTCTCCATCATAAAACCTCCTTCTGAAAATAGTATAAAGTTTTACCCTTATTTTAATCTTTTTCAGAGGAGGTTCTATTCTATTTGCAGATCTGCAACTACTGTTAGCTGAATTCGCTCAAATTGTTCTTTGAGTTTTTGAGCAACACCAAAAGAATCTAAATATTCAAAAGTTGACAAACATTGTTCAATATCATTCCGAGCATGAGGGTTACCAACCTTATAAGAATAAAGAGCCTTATGATATTTGATCAGCACCCGGTCATAAAGATCTGTCTCAGGAATTTTTGTATTATCAATATAATTGAGAAATTTCATAGCTACTTGTAAATGATTATTCTCTATACATGCACTCACAACATTAAGTAGCATCTTAATAATCCGTCGACGATTCTCCGGCAGATTATTGTAAAATTGAGTGCGGTTAATCATTTCACTGGCAAAGGTTTCCAGAGTTTCCAAGGTCAATAGATTTACACTGTTGGTAAAGAGCCAAAGCTCATAGCGGCCCCATTCTTCAACAGAAAAGAGGTAATCTGTCAAAAACTTAATGTCTTCCTTACTGACTTGATAGTCTGTATTACAGGCCGTTAAGGCAGCCCTGATTACAATGGTATTTAACTTGTAGTTCTTTTTTTCTGGAAATTCTTGAGCCATGGCTTCAGAATTAGCTAAAATACTTTCTAATTTGACGATATTATTCTCACGTTGAGCCTCAGAAAGTTTTTGAGACAATACAACATCATCAGCTTCCCTATAATTATGATAAACATACTGAAATTCAGCCAAAGAGACCGACATGTTCCTGAGGCAACTATAAAAAGAATCAACTGTAAGGCTACTAATACCTCGTTCATATCGAGACAGCTGGGCAACAGAAATATCACCTGCCGCCACTTCTTTGAGGGACATATTCTTTGATTCTCTAATGATTTTTAAAATTTTTCCCGACGACTTTACGATAAGCATACCTCACTTGCATATATGTAATAAAATTCTATTTTTAATATACTAGTCCTATTTTACAGTTATGTTAAGAGCTGGCAACAAAAGATTTCTCAGTGATTCCATCCTATTAAATTCGATACTAAAACATCAGAAAATACGATGTTTTGAAAGACTTACTGCTTAACTCCGCCAAATAAGAGATATCGGATCTTTTTATCTTCCTTGGTCAAAGGAAAGAACTGTACATACTCGGTATTTAACACCTACACCGTTCATAAGCAAATCTCATCCTTTTTTGTTACGACAAGTATTTCTGTCTGTAACACTGACCATACAATCAACAAATAACTCCTCCCCATCTTTGAAACATTGCCAAAATAAAAAACTGAGAAAAATCCCAGTTTTTTTACATTTTTCTTAATCTTTCTACCCGCTCAGAGATTGGTGGGTGAGTGAAGAAAAGCTTTTGCAGGCCACCTTTTTTCTTCGGATCGCTAATATACAAGGCTGCACTAGCATCATCCACATGTCGATGCATGGGCTCACTATTATCTAATTTTTGCAGGGCCCTAATCATTCCTTGAGGATTTCTAGTCAACTCAACACTTGAAGCATCTGCTAAAAATTCACGTTGACGGGAAATGGCCAACTGAACCAAGGTAGCTGCCAAAGGGGCTAATATAATCGCAATTAATGAAAAGACTAACATTAAAAGACCAAGACCACTATCATCATCACGGTCATTCCTTCTTCGTCCTCCACCATACCACATCATCCGACCAGCAATACTAGAAATCATAGTAATAGCACTAGCTAGGGCGACTGCAATAGTTGAAATACGAATATCATAGTTGCGAATATGGCTAACTTCATGCCCTATGACACCTTCTAATTCCTCGCGATTCATCAGTCTTAAAAGACCTGTAGTCGCTGCGACAGCAGCATTTTCAGGATTAGAACCTGTCGCAAAAGCGTTGGGAGAATCATCTTCCACAATATAAACCCTAGGCATTGGAACCTGAGCTACCATCGCCATATCTTGAACAATATGATAAAGTTCAGGTGCTTCTTGCTCAGACACTTGGCGAGCACCATTCATGGACATGACTACCTCAGTAGATTGAAAAATCATCGTGACCGCATAAATAAGTCCAATAATGAAAGCAATAATCATCCCACCCAAAGGAGAATTCATCCAAAGATAGCCCGCAGCTGCTCCGATAAGAGCTAAAAGAGCAAAGAAGGCGACCAAGAGAAACCAGGTTCGCCTTTTATTTGCAGCAATTTGTTCAAATAACATATTACTCACCTAAACCATTGCTACCAAAATCAACTTTAGGCACAGCTTTTTCTTCTTCAGGAGTAGACAAGAAATCAGCAGGTCTAAAGGCAAACATTCCTGCAATAACATTACTTGGGAAAGCTTGCAACTTCACATTATAGTTACCAGCAACAGAGTTATAAAGCTGGCGTGAGTAAGAAATCTTATTTTCAGTGTTTGTCAATTCTTCTTGCAACTTCAAGTAATTCTCATTTGCCTTCAAATCAGGATAACTTTCCGCAACAGCAAAAATTCCTGAAATCTGACGAGTCAAGGCATCGCTGGCCTTCATCGCATCAGCAGGTGAAGAAGCAGACGCAACTTGAGCACGCAACTGAGTCACTTTTTCTAAAGTAGCTTGTTCATATTTCCCATAACCTTTAACAGTTTCAATCAAGTTAGGAAGCAAGTCATTCCGACGCTTAAGTTGAACATCGATCTGACTCCATGCTTCTTGTGTCTGCATCCGTGCCCGAACAAGAGAATTATAAACAGAAATCACAAACAAGACTATAACGACAACAACTGCAATAGTAATAATAAATGACATAAGAAGTCTCCTTTTTAAAAACATTGTAGGAATGGAATAGCCACTGTAAGTCCCCATCCCTAAGAGATATAAATAAACAGAAAATCTACTGTTGTAGTCATTATATCAAAATTTTGAAGAAGTGGCTAAATTATTGACAATCTTTTACAAAAAGAGTATTCTGTAGATAGAAAACAATCGACCGACGGTCGGTTGATAAACTTCAGGAGCTTCTCATGGCAAATAAAAAGGAATTTATCTTAGATACCGCAGAAAAAATGTTTGTGGAACAAGGATTTGACCAAACTTCTATCGCTCAGATTCTAGATGCAACCCAGATTGCAAAAGGAACCCTCTATTATTACTTTACCTCAAAAGAAGAAATAATGGATGCCATCATTGAACGTTGGATTGAGCGATCTTTTGAGCAAGTGCGCATTTGGGTGGAGCAAAAACAACTTCCAATACTTGAAAGATTAATGGGTGCTCTAGCTTCATTGAATATGCAAAAAGATGGCCAAGAACTTTTAGACCACTTACACGCGCCCCAAAACGCACTTCTTCACGAAAAAACCAATCAAATCTTATTGAGCAAGGTTCCTGAAATCCTCTATCCCCTTTTTCAAGAAGGCTTTCAAACAGGCGAGATGCAAACGACTTATCCTTACGAGACTATCGAGATGATGCTAACTTACTCCTTGCAGATTTTTAACAGCTCCTTCCAGACATTAGACCAAGCAGAAAAAAATCATAAAATTCAAGCTTTCATCTACCTATTAGAGAAAATTTTTCAAACAAAAGAAGGGTATTTTGCTTCTTTGGCACAATTAATCCACTAAAGGAGGCTCCTTATGAAACATAGTGGCTTTAAAATCTATCTCCTGATATGGCTAGGAACTTTTATTTCGGAAATCGGAACAGGTATGACCTCTTTTGCACTAGGAATTTACATCTACCAGCTGACTGGTCAAGCTGCCTCTTCTGCCCTAGTCACCCTTTGTGCTTTTTTACCTGGTCTCTTAATGACTCCACTTGCAGGGATTCTAGCCGATCGTTATGACCGTCGTCTTCTAATGGCTCTGGGTGATGGTCTATCAGGTCTGGGAGTTCTCTGGATTTATTTTAGTTTACAGGTTCATCAACCTTCCATACCTCAGATTTGTCTTGGTGCTGCAATCAGTTCTGTATTCTCCGCTTTAGTGAACCCAGCTTTTCGAGCCACCATTTCCGACCTGGTTCCGGAGGATCAGATTTCCAAGGCAACCGGTCTGTTACAGATCAACGGCATTGCTCGTTATCTCATTTCCCCTAGTCTCGCTGGACTGATCTTAGCTCAGGGGACAATCGGTCAGATCCTCTTAATTGATTTTTCAACTATTTTTGTGACTGTTATTTGTAGCCTGATCGCTCGCCGTCACATCAAAAGTCCGAGAAAGTCTACACCTCATCCTTTCTGGAGTGAATTTATACGAGGCTTTCAGATCATCCATGAAAAAAGAGGAATCTGGCTCCTTGTTTTGCTGGGAACAGCATTCTCTTTCTTTCTAGGCACTGTTGAGATTTTGCTTTCTCCTATGATCCTGGGCTTTGCCTCTAGTCAGGAAGTCGGTTGGACTATGGCCATTTCCAGTAGCGGTATGCTCCTTGGCGGACTTATCTTAGGAATCTTTTCCATTAAAAGGCATTTTCATTTGATTCTTAGTCTGTCATTAGGTTTATTGGGAATTTTTATGGCAGGTATGGGCAGTAAAGAAAACCTAGTCTGGATTTGCTTTTTTGGCTTCTTACTGTTTATGTCTCTTCCTTTTGCGAATACGACTATTGATTATTTGATTCGCTTAAATATAGATAAGAGTGAACAAGGGAAAGCCTGGGGCACAATCGGAATCATCTCTCAGTTCGGCTACGTCATCGCCTATGCTAGTATGGGCTGGGTGGCCGATAGTTTCTTTAAACCACTCCTCTTACCAAAAGGAGCATTGACCACCTGGATCGGCTCCATCATCGGAATAGGAAGTGGCCGAGGTTATGGACTTCTTCTCATTCTTGCAGGATTTTGTATCAGTATTAGCGCTCTCTTTCTCTACCATCAACCCGCAATAAAGGAGCTCGAATATGTTTCTAAGATTAATTCGGAATGATATAAAAGATTCCCTCTTGAACGGGGGTCTCCTTTTTATGATATAATAGGATGAATACTGATAAACAAGGATGAAACTATGACACCGCAAGAATTTTACCAGCTATTGAACCAGCAGGGAATCGAGCTGACCGACCGCCAAAAAGACCAGTTTGAGCGTTATTTTGAACTCTTGGTCGAATGGAATGAAAAAATCAATTTGACAGCTATCACAGAGAAAAATGAAGTCTATCTCAAGCATTTCTATGATTCAATTGCCCCCGTTTTGCAAGGCCTGATTGATAATCAAGAGCTTAAGCTGCTGGATATCGGAGCCGGTGCTGGCTTTCCAAGTCTCCCTATGAAAATCATCTGCCCTCAGCTGGATGTGACTATCATTGACTCGCTCAATAAACGAATCAACTTCCTCAAACTGCTGGCAGAAGAGATCGGGCTGGACAAGGTTCACTTCTACCACGGTCGTGCAGAAGACTTTGCTCAGGATAAGGCCTTTCGAGCTCAATTTGACCTGGTCACTGCCCGTGCAGTCGCTCGCATGCAAGTCCTGTCTGAACTGACCATTCCCTACCTGAAAGTTGGCGGGAAATTGCTGGCACTCAAGGCTTCCAATGCTCCGGAGGAACTGGACGAAGCAAAAAATGCCCTCAACTTACTCTTTAGCAAGGTCCAAGACAACCTCAGCTATGCCCTACCAAACGGCGATCCCCGCTTTATCACAGTGGTAGAAAAGAAGAAAGAAACACCCAATAAATACCCCCGCAAAGCCGGCATGCCAAACAAAAGACCATTATAAGAAGAAAAGCAAGCAATTCAGAAATTGCCTGCTTTTTAAATGCCTCGTTGAGATCAGTTGAAAAAAATCCGATGTACTAAAGAACTTCGTTACGCGATCGCTTTCGTATTTGATAGACGATCAAAAGCACCAAAAATGACAAGGTCTGAGCCACGGTGATTCTAAGACTCAATAGCTGATCCACTCCGCCTTTTGACAGAACGTGAAGCAGATTAACCACCGTGTTATTAACAAAATGAACGGCCATCCCCATATAAAGGCTACCTGTCATCTTGGTCATAAGAGCAAACTGAAAGCCAATCAGAAAACTGGTGAGAATTAAAATCAAACTATTAATCCAGAAGCCTGTCAAGCTCATTTCCCCATCAAGAAAACTTCTGAATGGACCCATAATATGCCAGAAGCCAAAAAGAAGATTGGAAAAAAAGGCTGCTTTCAAAAAGCTGTATTTTCTTTCAAAAACTTTTTGAAAAAGTCCACGGAAGATTCCTTCTTCCATGAGGACATTAATGAGATTGCCTACCAGACAGATCAACAGAAAAAGAAAGCCCCTTTGTTGACCGATATTACCACTAACTGAATAAGCAGATACATAGAAATCAAGTCCTAAAAGATTGCCTTGACTCAGCAACAAAGCTAGTTCTATCAGATAAGCTAAGGCAAAAAACAGACTCCCCCAGACTAGACCCAAACTAGCATAAGGGAACAAACCTTTTGTCTCAAAGCCGATCTGTTTTGAATTCAAACCATAGAAATGCAAAGCCGGAATCAGTAGCATTAGCCCCAGAAGCTTGTGGGCAAATGATTCTCCCCAGAATGTCTGATCTGTCCTCAAAATCAGGTATTCTGCAATCCGTAGTATAAAGCAAATCAGATAAATGACCAAAACAAACTGAATCTGTAACCTGTATTCTTCTTTAAGTCCCTTTTTCCCCATACCTTCTGTTCTCCATTTTCTATCTCCAAGGATTATAAAATCGTCCATGGTTGACAAAGAATAAACCTAAACTAATCAACAAAAAAGCTAGAGACAAAGTAATAACAAGGATGTCTAACTTGGTAAAGGCTTGGTAGCTATACCAGGTTCTCTTTTTATTTTTTCCAAAACGGCGGAGTTCCATGGCTGTCGCAATCGTTTCGATTCGTTCTAAAGAGCTGAAAATCAGAGGAATAATAATTTGTAAATTTCCCTTAATCCGCTGGCTCAATTTGGCCTTGCTTGACAATTCTAAACCACGCGCCTCTTGTGACATCTTAATCAGATAAAACTCTTCTTGTAAATCTGGAATATAGCGGAGGGTAAGGCTGACAGAATAGGCGATTTTATAAGGAATACCAATCTGATTGAGACTGGAAGCAAATTGACTGGGATGTGTTGTCATTAGAAAAATAACTGCCAAAGGAATGGTACAGAGGTACTTCAAACATAGATTGAAAAGATAAAACAATTCCTGCAAGGAAACATTATAGATACCAAGACCATCCAGCAGAACCGTACTGCTCCCATAAATATCTTGACCGTACTGGGGCGCAAAGAGATAAACCATCAGTATATTGAGGATGGCAAAGACTCCTGCAAAAACCAAGACAAAGCTAACATCTCGCAGACGAATTCCTGACAAACGAAAAAGTGACAGAGATAGGATAGCGATCACTAGCAAAAGTCGCGTATCATAGCTAATCATGGCTGCTACAGACACAAGGATGAAAAATAATAATTTACTGGCACCTGACAGACTATGAACAAAGCCAGTTCCAGCATGATAACCAATGATTTTCTTATCTTGAAACATGGCTTGCTCCCTTCTCTTTCATATAAAACTCTGTCAAGGCTAGAGGGTCAACTCCCAACTTTTTAGCCAGAGTAAAAATGGAGGTTTCCTTCAGATTCGCAGCCGCAATCAAATCTTTATCAGTCAGTACTTGGGCAGGTGATTTGTCCGCCAAAACCTGACCATCCACTATTACAATCGCACGGTCAGAATAATCCAACATCAGTTGCATGTCATGGGTAATCATGATAATCGTATGACCCTTTTGATTCAGCTCATCCAAGAAGTTCATAATTTCCGTATAATTGCGCTGATCTTGGCCCGCCGTTGGCTCATCTAACAGGATGACTTCTGGCCCTAAGACCAAGATAGATGCTATGGTCACCCGCTTCTTCTGACCGAAAGACAAGGCTGAAACAGGCCATTTCCTAAATTCATACAGACCACAAGTCTTCAAAACTGCCAAGACTCGCTCTTCGATCTCCTCCTCAGGGAGGCCTCGCAAGCGAAGACCTAGGGCCACTTCATCAAAAATCATGGTTTCTGAAATCATCTGATTAGGATTTTGTAGCACATAGCCTATCCGTTCCGCTCGCTCCTTAATAGAATCACCCTTGATATCCTTGCCCTGCCAGCTGTAGTTGCCCTCTGTCTGGATAAATTGGCAGAAAGCCTTAGCTAGAGTGGACTTACCGGCCCCGTTCTTGCCGACAATAGCAATCCGTTCTCCCTTAGAAATCTCAAGAGAAATATCCTGCAAAACAGGTCGCTTGCCATAAGAAAAGCTGATATTCTCAATAGAAAATAGGTTAGAATCCCTTTCTTGAGTCGCCTCTACAACAGCCTCTTTTGAAAATGGCAAAGCTGGTAACTCTAGACTGCCCAGATCAGACAAATGATCCATCTCAGCTATATCGAGACCTAACTGGCGCAAGGTAGTCAGATAGAGGGGCTCTCGTATCCCATTTTCAGCCAGTAAAGTTGTCTTCAGCAAAAGATCGGGGTGATCATCAAAGAGAATCCGACCATCATTGACCAAGACCAAGCGGTCTACTGAGCAATAAAGGACATCCTCTAAACGATGCTCGATAATAATGGTGGTCGTTCCAGCTTCCTTGTGAATCTGATCAATCAAATCAATTGCATCCTGGCCAGATTTCGGATCTAGATTGGCTAACGGTTCATCAAAAAGCAAAATGGGACTCTCATCAATTAAGACACCTGCCAGGCTGACCCGTTGCTTTTGACCGCCAGACAAATCCTGAGGCCGATGCTGAAGTAAGTTCACCAAGTCTAATTTTTCCGCCCAATGCTGAACTTTTTCTTTCATGACAGGTAATTCAACCATGTCGTTTTCCAAAGCAAAAGCCAAGTCTTCGGCCACACTGAGACCAATAAACTGACCATCTGTATCTTGTAGAACTGTACTGACTAAATTGGACTTGTCATAAATGCTAGACGCAAAGGCATCCTGTCCCTGAACCTTTAAGTGACCGCTAGCTTGGCCTTTATAGATATTAGGAATGATACCGTTTAGACACTGGCCCAGAGTTGACTTTCCTGACCCGGAAGGACCGACAATTAAGACCTTTTCGCCTTCATAAATGGTCAGATTAATCTCTTTTAAGGTCGGCTCCAGCTGGGCCTGATATTGAAAAGTGAAATTTTCAAACTGAATTATAGGTTGTTTCATTGTATTCTCATTATAAAGCTAGGGCGATTTGAACCGCCAGATTTGCTATCTTATCTTTTTCATCCAAGTCGGCATGATTGGACAGATTTCTCATATCCCATTTTTCCTCTGACAAATGGTCAGCAGCATAGAAAAATTGGCAGACAGTTATAGAACGAAAGGCTGCCAGAGCAGCAACAGCAGAACATTCCATATCGACGCAAATAGCTCCTGCTTCTTTTCTCCTTAAGAGTTTCTCTGCTGTCTCTCGGTAAATACCATCTGTGGTCCAAACCTTGCCCCGACTATGGGAAATGCCACGTTCATCTAAAAATTCTAGCAGAAAATCCTGTAGACCATCATTCACCACAATTTCATCAGATGCTGCTTGGTAATGATAACTAGTCCCCTCATCTCGTATGGCAGCTGTTGGCACAATGATGGAAGTCTCACTAATATCCTCGTCCAGCACGCCACAGGTGCCAAAGAGGACTAGCTTTTTCATTCCAAAAGCAATGAGATCTTCTAGAATGGCAACACAGGCTGAGGCCCCAACCGGAGCATTAAAAAAAGCTAGTTCCTGATCAGCCACAAAAACTCTGTATATCGGAATCTCTATATTGGCCATACTCGTTGTTGTGATAAGCTCATGATTAAAATTTTCCAAGAGTCTTTTGAAAGTTTCTCTAGCAAAGCAGGAAACTGCTACTGAAGGAAAATCAGGAATAGGCTCAATCAAATCTTCAGGATTGATAATGGCCTTGGGATTTTGGTCAAATTCTTCTAATATCACGCCTACTCCTTTCACTTTCGCATTTGTTCTTTCTATTGTATCATAAAAAGCTTGGATCCTTCAGCTTTATCAATTAAATTCATCCATTAACAGAGCAAAAGACGAATCTTTCCTTTCACAAAACTTAAAGTAAATCACTTCCTGCTAAAGCCTGATATGTTTACCTGTCTTTCGTGGTATAATAGAAAGACTAAAGCTAGCAAAGAGAGAGAATCATGACGAGTATTTATGAAGCTTACGAGCAGTACCTGCCTCTTATCCTAGAGGACTTTACTCAAAAAATCAAAACAGCCGCATTAGAGCACAAAAAAACAACTTCTTTCAAACTCTATGAACATTTTCACGCCCGTATTAAGACCTCTGACAGCATGGTAGAAAAATGCCAACGAAAAAATCTACCTTTGTCTGCTGAATCGGCTCTCAAACAGATTCGGGATGCTATCGGCATTCGTATTATTACAGGATTTGTGGATGACATTTACCAAATTATTGACTTTATCCGTCAAATGCCTGGCATTCATATCTTCAAGGAAAAAGACTACATCAATCAAGTCAAACCTAATGGCTACCGCTCCTACCACCTCATTTTAGAAGTAGAGACCCCCTACCCTGACTGCTATGGAAAGACTCCTGGCAAGTACTTTATTGAGGTCCAACTACGAACCATTGCTATGGACTCCTGGGCCAGCCTTGAGCACCAGATGAAATACAAGCACGAGATCAAAAATCCAGAACGGATCGAGCGGGAACTAAAACGCTGTGCCGATGAACTCGCTTCCTGCGACTTGACCATGCAGACGATTCGCAATCTCATTCAAGAATCTAACGAAAGAGAGGACTAAGTGATGAGAATTTTATTAGCTGAAGATGAAGCCCAACTCAACCGTGTTATCCTAGCTGCTCTTGAGCATGACGGCTATCAAGTTGATAGTGTCTTTAATGGCCAAGAGGCCTTAAGCCTTGCTAATCAAAACACCTACAATGTTATTATTCTTGATATTATGATGCCCATCATGACTGGATTAGAGGCGATCAAAGAAATCAGAGCAACTGGTAATACCACCCATGTCATTATGCTGACTGCCATGGCTGAGGTCGATGACCGAGTGAATGGACTAGATGCTGGGGCTGATGACTATCTGACCAAGCCCTTTTCTCTTAAAGAACTCTTGGCTCGCCTCCGCTCAATGGCTCGTCGAGCAGATAATTATAGTCCCGTCCAGCTCCAGATTGGCAACACCGAGCTTCATCTGGACGAACAGGAACTTCGTGCTTCCAATAGTATCCGCTTAGCCGGAAAAGAGCTCAAACTTCTTCAATACTTCATGCAGAACTCAGATAAAGAACTAAGCCGTAAGCAAATCCTTGAACGAGTCTGGTCAGATGAAGAAGCAGATCAAGAGCTTGCTTTTATTTATGTATCCTACCTTCGGCAAAAATTGAAAAGTGTCCATTCTAATTTAGAAATCCTTGGTGATGAAGCAGGTCCATTCCAACTTACTGAAAAGGCAGGTAAGGATCATGTTTCGTAAGCTCCAGCTTCGTTTTATCGGACTTGCCACTCTGGTTGTCGCCTTAATCTTGGGAATGTTTTGGCTCTTGATTAACTCTGCTGTCTACGCTCAAACGGAGAGCAATATCCAAACCGTCTTGTCTGTGCTGACAGATAATGACGGCCAATTACCCATGACAGAAGAAATTAAGCAAGATTTGACCGATAAAAACATACAAGAAGGTATTATTTACAATTTCCAATATTTCTCGGCTATCCAAACAAAGCAGGCTACCAGAATCAACCTGGGCAATATCCAATCACTCAGTGAAAATACTATTTATCAGATGGCTAAAAAGGCCTTAAAAACAGGTGGTAAATATGGCCAAATGCAAGCCAACAATCGCTACTTCTCCTACCAAATTAGTAGCAAAGGCCAAAAACGCCTAGTTGCCTTTTTAGAAACGACCAACTACAATCGTGAACGGAGTATTTTAGCTCAATTTTCTACCTGGATTGCTCTTACGAGCCTCTTTTTCCTAACGCTCATTATCGCCTTGGTCTCTGGCATTGTAATTCGTCCTTATATAAAAAGCTACGAAAAACAACGTATTTTCATTACCAATGCTGGTCATGAACTCAAAACGCCTTTAGCCATTATCGCAGCCAACACTGAACTGCAAGAGATGATGACAGGTGAAAACGAATGGACAGAAAGTACCAAGGCTCAAACGGAAAGATTAAACAAACTAATTGCCCGCTTGATCAGGCTGTCTCGGATGGAAGAACACGAAAATCTCAAGCTAACCAGCGTCAATCTCTCAGAACTGATTGAAAAAGTTGGGAAAGACCATTCATCTCTTATCCAGCAGGAAGACAAACATCTAGAACTTGATATCCAGACAGATCTAAAAGCCATGATGTCAGAAGATGAAGGCTACGAATTAATCAGCATTCTCTTGGATAATGCTCGTAAGTATTGCGATGAGAAGGGAACGATTATGATTAAGGCCTACAACAATCGTCGATCCTTTAGGCGCAAAGTTCGCATTGAAATTTCAAATGACTATGCTGCTGGAACAAAGATTGATTACAAACGTTTCTTTGACCGCTTTTACCGAGCCGAAACTTCCCACAATAACCAAGCCGTTTCTGGCTATGGCATTGGTCTCTCCATGGCCCAACATCTAACCAGCCTCTTCAAAGGGAGGATCTGGGCTTCTTACAAGAAAGGTCGGATAACCTTTAACATTTCTCTCTAACTTAACAAAAGTAATCTCCAATAAACTCAAAAAGCAATCTGAACTCCTCAGATTGCTTTTCTTACTTTGACAAGTTAACTGTTAGAGAGAAAATATAGAGCATCTTTCACAAGGCTTTGCAAAATGAATCAAGTAAAACGACCAAGTCTCTCTTACACAAACTCAGGACAGCTGTCAAAAAGATCCTTCATTTGGGCAAAAGTCATAGCAGGAACATAGATTTTCTCACCATCAAATACTTGAGCCATATCCTTAGGGAGCCTGTCCAAAAAATCTGAATAAGAAATTCTCTTATAAAAGAAGAACTTTTCAACATTATCTGGATCCGTATCATCACATCCCACAAGATTGCAACACCAGCTTAATTTTGACTCATCGATATACTCTACATCTTCCGGAGCTAGACTAAGTTCAAAGGGTAGAATCGTGTCAACACCAGCAGTTAGAGTATATACTCCTAAAATTTGTTGATTCTGCTCATTCCCATAAAATTTACTTTGCGCATCGTAAGCGTCGAGGTACTGTCTAAGTGTAAAGAAATCACTATAACTCTGGGCAGGATTATCCTCTTTTAGGAATCCTTCCACCATCTGAGGGCTCAGAGCAATTCTCCTGCGAACCCCATCTTGATACACTAAGGGATATCCTAACTTTAGAAAGTTCTCCAAGCCTAAGAGTATATCTTCTTGATATGGGAAAGCTAATACACTTGAGCTACTATATTCCCTGCCATGCTCATCATGAATACTAGTGCCCAGATAAGCTGATAGCTTAGAAACCAAAGTTAAGGCATACTCCCAATCAGCAAGTGTTGAAGGTATCAAAATCCTCACATTATAAGTTTTATGAGTTTTGTCATATTCTAAGTCAATGTAACGACCAGACTTAGCAGGAGCCCAACACTTCAACAAAGGAAGCTTATCCAAGCCAAGAGTCAAAGAATCCTTCTGAGCCGGGTGGGATTCAAGCCCGTCGACCAATCCAAGTAATTCGCTGATTTTTAAAACTTTTTGAAATCCTAGAAGACCTCGTTTATTCGAAATGGAAAATGTTATACTCATAAAATAATGCCCCTATCATATTTTAACTATATTATAGCATAAATTGCTATGGGGAAAATTAGAATCTGAAACAAGCTTTTCCATTTTTAATTCTTCATTTTGACATAGCGGTACAAATTACACAATCACTAAAAAAACAATCCGATCTCCTCAGATTGCTCTTTATTTACTAGAAAAGGGGTCTTGGTCAGCCTTGTTTTGCCACACGTATTCTGCTTTTTTAGCCAATTCTTCTGCCAAGTCCTGACCCCAAAAATCAGCTACAAAGCCCAGGGACATATCCATACCGGCCGAGACACCTGACGAAGTGTAGAACTTCCCATCTACGACCCAGCGTGCTTGCTCTTGCCAAAGGACTTCTCTATCATGTGAAGCAACCCAAGACAAGGCAAGCTTATTGCTAGTGGCTTTACGCCCCTTGAGTTGACCAATCTGAGCTAAAAGAGCTGCTCCTGTACAAATACTTAAAACCAACTCAGCTTGCTGAACAGCCCTTTCTAGCGAAGATAGGAAAATCTTATCCTCCACCATCTTTCTGACACCTTGGCCACCAGGCAATAAGAGAAGAGAATTGGGAGGTATGCTTTCAAAATTATCCGTCATGATTTGAAAACCTTGCCGACTAGAAATCAGACCACCAGTAAGGGAGACATAGTTCATCTCTACATTGGGTAAAGCAGCTAAAAACTCTACCGGTCCCATCAAATCTAGGGTCTCAAAATCATCAAAAAGAAATGAAATAATCGTAATTGGTTGCTCTATTTTTAACATTGATCTCCTCTCATTTTCCATTGGTTCATAGCAGTCACTTACTCTACTTTCGATAACGACCCAATAGGAATAAAAGTACCACCAAACCAGTAACAAAGAAAACGATCCCTAGAATCAACTTGATAATGAAACCGACAAAATAGAATAAAAAGATCAAAGCTAAAAGAAATAGAAATATTAGAATTCCCATAAGATCACCTCTGGCTACTATTATACCTAAAATCATGAGATTGGGATAGTTTTTGCTTATTCTGAGTAAGTCATAGTAAGGTAAAACTCATTTTTTATACTAGCAAGTCTAATAATCTTCTAGACTCTCGATTAACGGGGTATATAGCACAAAAGCATATAAAAATTTGTACTTAAAAAGATAGACCAGTTAAATCAAAGTTTAGTTAGACTCTCTTCTTTATTATTTTACTATTAATCTTCAGACGATAGGGTCAACTCCTGATTGTAGGCCAAAGCTAGCTTGATCCAGTAAGACAGTTCCTTTTGTCCTTCGCCATCTAAATCAATATAGCCATGATAAAGCCTCCCCTTCATTAACGTCACACTAGCACCATTTTTAGGTAGAACCTGCTTTTCCAGTTCCTTACCGATGCGCACCATGACAAGCTCTTGACTTCTCGAACTCACAGTAACGGTCATCTTACCACGGACCATAAAAGCCAAACCACCAAACATCTTCTTCTCTTCTACCTCTTCTTCAAAAACATGAGGAGGAAGTTCAGTAGCTAAAATGGCACGGACTTGCTGGGCTAAGGATTCACTATAAGCCATCCTTCTACCTCATTTCATCACATCCCAGCCGATACCAAAACGGTCAATCAAGCGGCCATAAAACTCTGCGAAAGCTTGTTCCTCTAAAGGATAGAGAATTTGCCCACCTTCAGCAAGCTTAGCAAAGAGCTCATCGGCTTCTTCTCTACTGTCTGGGCTCATAACCAACCATTGATTGGGCTGATGATTGCTAGGAATAGACAGGTCATTAAAAACACCTACATCCTCACCATTCAGGGTCAAGTTTTCCGTATCTAAAGCAATCCAGGCAATCTTATCTCGTTTTTCTGCAGAAAGGTTTGCTGGATCCATCATCTCACTTGCTCGTACAAGTCCCTTTATCTCAGTCTGAAAAATGTCCGCATAAAAACGAAAAGCTTCTTCTGCCTGACCATCAAAACTTAAAAACACGTCTAATTTCATTATTGTTCCTCCAATTGTTTATAACTGAGAATAAATCTCTATCATCAGTTTATCAATTAGGATAAAAATTTTCTTATTCTCAATTGCGCTTGTTTGGCTAGGGAACGCATGATTAAAACTGGAAGATTAACTGTAATAGGTGGATCGCTGGGCAAGGGCCTGCGCATGCTGATTTCCTCTTGATAGATGTTATCGCCTGAAAAAGTGAGAGGCTCATCGCTCCCCCAGCGAAAGTTATGCTTCAAGACATAGTTTTTAGACAGGCGTAAATCCTCCAGCAATTCACAGGCCAAAAGATAGTAGTGACCATCCGGTACATTTTCAAAAGTAAACCGCCTCTCCTGACTCAGTGCTACTCCGATAACCGGCTCTTCTTTAGGTATGCGGGTTTTAAAAAGCCCGACACAGCTAATGCGTGGTTCATAGCCCTCAGGATAAGATAGCGCCACGGTCAAGCGATTGCCACTTTTACAGTCGGGATCCTGATGTAACAAAGCTCCCTTCTCATCTAGCTGTTTGACCATAAAATCATAAGCCTTGGTTGATTCTTGATAGTATTTTTTAGGCGAAAGTCCAGTATGCCGCTTAAAAGTATTAGAAAAACTGCCTAGACTATCATAACCAGCTTCCATAGAGGTCTCGGTCACATTTTGCCGGCCCTCTACAATCTCCTGAATCCCTTTTTCCATCTTAAGAGCTTCCACATATTGCTTGATAGAAAAGCCCATCTTTTTCTTGAAAGTTCTGGATAGATGGGAAGGACTATAATGGAAATACTGAGACAAATCAGTCAGACTCAGCTCTTCATCTGCATGCTGACGCAGATAAGTTGCCACTTCTTCCATGATAGCTTTAGACATAGACTTGCTCCTTTCCCATTTATTAAGCTCATTATATCACATCAAAAAGAAAGGACAAAAAATCAGAACTGTGGAAAGAAAACCAGAAATCAAGTGATAATCCGCGAGATGCCCCAAGAATCGGCGGAAATAGTCTGCTTTCCAAAATCTCTGTCCAACAAGACTTTTACCTGTAGATAAATGATAAAAAAACTTTAGACGTTTGAATCGTCTAAAGTTTTTAGTTTTTCTTAGGAATTTAGAAACTTGCCTTACCATCAAAAATAGTCAGCTTATGCAAATTTTCCATGCCTGCAATAATGGGTCTAGCTTTTGCAATGAGATTTTGAAAAACTTCCAAGGTCAGACTGTCATTGTGAGCTTGCTCGCTCTCCCAAACTTCGTAAATATAGATGCTGTTGGGTTCATCTGCCTTCTCACCTAAGATATAGCAGAAACAAGTGTCAAGATTTTGCATTTCTTTGACAACTTCTTGCATGTAAGCAGTAAGTTCCTGCACCTTTTCTTCTTGGGCCATTAATTTCCCATAAACACAAAATTTTTCCATTAGGATCTCTCCTTATTACTGAGCTACCAATGTTTCCAAGCTTTCCCCAATCGCAGCCAAACGCTCCACCACTTCTGCCTGGCTCAAGCCGTTTTCAGCCACATAGCGGTTACGAGGGTGAACGCGACATTCGTGAGAACAGCCACGGAGGTACTTGTCTTCATTTTCTTCTGAAGTCAGGATGCGACGGTTACACTCTGGATTGCCACAGTTGACATAGCGCTCGCAAGGAGTACCGTCAAACCAGTCTTTCCCAATCACAACTGGATTGACATGGTTGATATCAACCGAGATACGCTCATCAAAGACATACATCTTGCCGTCCCAAAGCTCACCTTGAACTTCTGGATCCTTGCCGTAAGTCGCGATACCGCCATGAAGCTGACCGACATCCTTGTATCCTTCACGGACCATCCAGCCTGAGAATTTCTCACAACGAACACCACCGGTACAGTAAACAACCACGCGCTTGTCCATGAACTTCTCTTTGTTATCACGGACCCATTGTGGCAACTCACGAAAGTTGCGAATGTCTGGACGGATGGCTCCGCGGAAGTGACCCAGATCGTACTCATAGTCGTTACGAGTGTCTAGAACAACAGTGTCTTCGTCCAAGAGGGCTTCCTTAAATTCCTTAGGTGACAAGTAAGCTCCTGTCGTCTCCAGAGGGTTGATGTCATTATCAAAATCATTGTCTTCCAAGCCCAAGTGCACGATTTCTTTCTTGTAGCGAACAAACATTTTTTTGAAGGCTTGCTCATTTTCTTCGTCAATCTTGAACCAAAGGTCTTCCATTCCCGGCAAGGAATGCACATAATCCATGTATTTTTGAGTGGTTTCATAGTCACCAGAAACCGTTCCGTTGATTCCCTCATCTGCCACCAAGATACGGCCTTTCAGACCGATAGATTTACAGAAGGCCAGGTGGTCAGCTGCAAATTTCTCAGCATTCTCAATCGGAACATATTTGTAGTAAAGTAGGACGCGAATATCTTTTGCCATAAGATTTCAACTCTCTTTTCTCTATAAAATTTTCTGAATTTTTAATTCATCTATTTATTATAACCTGATTGAAAAAACTGGGCAAAAAATTTGTTTGGAAAATAGCAGATCTGAATCGCTAAATACTTCACTCTTCCTCAAGTTGGTTCAAATAGCGTTCAAAACGCTTCTTTTGACTCTTGCTTATAGCCTCTAAGAAAATATTGGCCACTAGTATCAAGGGAAGATGAATGCAAAATGTAACCAAAATGGCCAAAAGAAACATGGGGTGAAAAACACTATTATGATAAATAGCATGATTCAGTTGGAAATTCTGACAAGCAATCAAGAGGGTCAGAAATCCTGTCGCAAGTAGCACACCCCAGATAGTCAGACTGAAACTGTTGTAATAATTAGCTCCTAGATATTGAGCTCGACAGAGAAAATATAGACCTGCAATCGCAATCAGGATCAAGAATGGTTGATAGTGAATGGCTCCAGCATTCATAGCTACAGAACCAGCATATAAGGCTAATGCACCATACAACAAAAGAATAAAAGCCTCCATGCCAGCCTTATTGACAAGTTGCTCTTCACGTTCATCTAAAATTTGACGATGAATTAGTTATATCTTCATTTTAAGCTCCTGTACTTCCATTCCAAAAATACCAATTAACAACATGATAATGGCAGGAAGTCCATTATTAATCATGTGAACTGCAATACTGACTTCCAAGCGACGAGTTCGATAGGCCAGCAATGTCAAAATCACAGAAGAAACAGCATAAATCACAAAAGACACGATATTGGTTGGCCCGTGAAAAAGCGCAAAGAGGAGTCCGCCTACGATATAGCCCCATCCCTCATAGCCTTTAAAGATTTTTAGTGGGAGGATTCCACGGAAGATAATTTCTTCAACAATAGGTGCTAAAACTCCAAGCATGATGGGTAACAAAATCCCATTTCCTCTTTTAAACTCCTCTATCAAAGACGCCTGATTAGCCGTTGTAACTTCTCCATTTAGCCACCGTAATAAAGCAGTTCCAAGGATAGATATAAGGAACATGCCTAAGATGCTAAGAGAAATTCGTTTCCCGTCTCCTTTTTGAAAGACTTTCCCAGACTGAGATAAGATTCCAATCTTCTTTGCTACCACGATAAAGACCAGTAAAGCGAGGAAGATTAGCAAAATACCTATGCCAATAGTCCACTGTTTTGAAATTTGATAAGTTTCTGCTTTCTGCTGAAATACCATAGGTAGCACATACAAGGCTAAGGCTAAGAAGGCACAACCACCCCACATCAATCTTTTCCAGCAAGTCATTCTTCATCCTCCAATTCCTGATCCAACTTTGCCTGACGTTTGCCGTTTAGGAAAAGACTAATCTTGTCCATGGTCAAGCTTCCAAATATAAAAAGAACCATTGCAAAAAACATCTTAAGCAGATACAACATACTCAGCATGCTAGCCATACTTTCTCGCTGTCCAAAGAAATCAATAGCCACAAGAATTAAAGCAAAAATAATTCCACTACCAACACGTTCTGGCCATTTTTCCTCTCTCACCATATCACGAACATCAATGCCTAGGCTTAAGCGACGAAGCAAAGCATAGAGACCTACTAGGATAAGGAGAGTCCCTTCTGGCAGATAAGCTAGCAAGCTTAGACGGAGAATATAGACTTTGAAAAACACAGATATAGCTAAGAAGAAAAACATTCCTAACACTAATTCTCCTGCAACTTTTCCGTCCAATTTCTCTATTCGTTCATCTTTTAAAACAGGCTGCTTCTTCATTTTTTTACTCACTTTCTTATTTATAAATTAAAAATTCATTAATTCTAATTCTCATCATTTTCTAATTCTTGCTCTAATTTTATCTGTCTCTTCCGATAAAAATAATTGACCAGTTGATCAAGTATACTAGAAAAGGCAACTATCAAAACTAAAATAAAAATAAATTGCAAAACAGGATTCTGACTAAATGATGGTTTTTCTTTCGAGTCTTCATTCAGATTTTGAACAAGCAAGAAGGAAGCTGCTAGGAATATTCCTGTAGCCAGACGACTTCTGAATCTTCTACTACTACCAGTTGTATCACTACGCCTAATATCTAGGCCAAGTTGCCAACTGCGTACACCAGCATAAATTTCTAAAGTAAAAATAATGATAATTTCAGGTAAATAAGCTTGCCAATCTAATCTCCAATAAAGGAGTTTCACAAAAATAGATAAAAGTAATAGAATGATAGCTAAAAAAGCGAGTTCATTTCCTATTTTATGTTCAATCTGTACCGTACGCTCATCTTTAAAGATCTCTTGTCTATTTTTAGATTTCATATGCGTTTTCCTCTTTTACTTAAAATTTCATCTTATTCAACATTTGTATGAAAATTGCTCTTCAACTATTGCTGGTCATTTCTTTCACATTTTTAGGCTTAGGTTAAAAATGTCCCCCGGACATTCCCTCGCTTCCGCGTTTTTCGGCTCGGGCTAAAAATGTCCCCCGGACATTTTTACTCCCAAAACAACTGATCCAGCGTTTTATTGAGACATTTGCAAATCGCTATGCATAAACTGAGACTGGGATTGTACTTACCCGCCTCAATCAAGCCAATGGTCTGGCGGGTCACTCCGATAGCATCTGCTAAGTCGCCCTGAGTCATATCATGCTCCACTCGCGCCATCTTTAGCTTAAGATTTTTTGCCATGATCATCGTCCTTATCATTTTTCTTCTTAGTTGCTATGCTTAAAAGTGCACAACCAATTGCAATATCACAGCCAGCAAAAATAAGAAAAGTATGATTTTGATTGTTCAGTCCTATAACCAAAAAAATTACACCCAAAACAAGCCAAATAAGTGGTGAATAAATATTTTTGATGTTTTTCATATCGGTTCTCCCTTCATTTTTATAAGTCTATTATACAATATATTTTTTAAAATGCAATATATAAATTGCAAAAAGTATTTTATTTTTAACAGAAAAAGATCGAGATATCTCTCGATCTTTTTATTCTTATCGCATGATTTAATCTTTTTTAAGGCTGCCACTCTTTGTCTGAGTACGTGCATAGGCAATTAAAAGTAAGGTTCCGGCAACTGCAACAGTCAGACCATTGGCAACAGTTGCGACAACACCTTGAGCAAAGACCTTATTACTTGGTTCATTATAGATCAAGATATCCCCAAGTGGAGCGATGACTACCCATACCAAGGCATTAGCCACAAACTGAACAACATTAAATGTAATAATATCTCTTGATTCAAATACTCCCTGAGCCACACGGAGGTAGTTCTTAAGTAATCCGACTACAAGTCCAAACAAACCACTAGCCAAGATCCAAGTCCACCAAGGGTTTCCAGATTGGATGGAGTCTTTTAGGGCATGGCCAATAAATCCTGTTAAGAAACCAACGATTGGACCAAAAACAACGCCAAACAAAGCTTGGACAGCATATTGCAACTGAATGCTAGTGTTTGGAACAGGCGTTGGAATGCTGACCATCCCAATCACAACGAAGAGTGCTGCACCAATACCAGTTGCCACGACTTCTTTAATCGTAAAAGTTGTATCAAATATTTTTTTCATGTTTATCTCCTCTTTACAAATCACTAATTTTCAATACGCTTGATTTCAATATGCCACTGGGCACCAACACCAACATTATAGGCTTTTGCAAAAGAACCTTGGTTGATTGCTAGACCAACCCGATAGAGCGAATTGATATAAATAATCGGCTGACCGATGCGAACATCCGCAAAGGACTTCCCATAAGTCACTTGATTTTGGTAAACCAACATATCGTTATTATAGATCGTTACCTCAAAGCGTTCTCCAAACTGAGGTTCTAACTCTTGGAACTCTTCGCGAGTAATAGAAGTCCAAAGAGATCCAAACCGAACGTCTAAAATATCGATAGCTCCGCTGACAGAACCTTCGCCAAAAGTAGTCTCCACAACTGGAATCTCGACAATGTCATCCACGCTTAATTCTGGTCCTACTTCTTCAAAAGTGATGTGGCCACTAGCCAATTTAGCTCCTGTGTAGGCATAGACATCACGACCATGGAAGGTATAGGAATGTTCGGTATTCTTTCGACGATTTTCGACTTCAGAAATTTCCCGAATAGCCACAATACCAACGTGTTTCTTAATGAAAGACAAGGTTCCATTGTCTGGAGTGACGATGTATTGGTTTTGCGCTGTTTTTGCAACTACGCTCTTCCGCTTAGAGCCGACACCCGGATCGACCACTGAAACAAAGGTTGTCCCTTCTGGCCAGTAGTTGACCGTTTGAAAAAGACGATAGCTACCTTCAAAAATATTATAAGGCGTAATGTCGTGTGTTAAATGGTGAATCTTTAATGTAGCAGACTCCTCCAGAGCCACACCAATCATCGTAGATACCGCACCATCCACAAGACCAAAATCCGATTGCAATACAAGTAAATTGTTCATGTATTCTCCCTCTTATAGTCCTGTACTTTAACTTATTTATCTACTATCCTACCAGTCTAATCAACTCTAGAAACAGAAAAATAGCAAAGCCAGAAGCTACATTACTGTTCTTCAATCATACCAAAAATAGGAGGGGAAATCTAGATAAACAACTGTAAAAGCTATAGTTTTTTTGTATAGCGAGTAATTAATTTAAGGTAAAAAAGTAATCAGCTGTTTTCTCAAGTAATTCTTCATCATGAGAAATGAGCAGAATAATTTTTCCCTGCTCTTTTAATGCCTTCAGTAAGTCAGCCACTTGTAACATTTGCTGGTAATCTAAACCTGAACTAGGTTCGTCAAAAATAAACACTCTTTTTTTAGTAAGGACTTGACTTGCTATGACTAGCCGTTGCATCTCTCCGCCTGATAGAGTCATTGGATGCCTATCTTCTAAACCTTTTAATCCTAAGTTTTCTAAGATATTTGATGCATCGGCAGCTTTTTTCAAACCCAAGGTCAACTCCTTTTGGACACTATCTGAAAAGAGCTGAAGAGCAACCTCTTGCAGAACAAAAGCAGTGTCTTTCAGACGTTCATGAGCTGACAAAGCATGTCTATTTAAATAAAAATCTGCATCTTCATCGTCTAATAAACCAGCCAGATAAAAAGCTAGAGTCGATTTACCTTTCCCATTAGGACCCACAAGGGCTGTAATCACTCCTGACTTGAAGTTAGCTTCTTCAAGAAAACTCAATTCCTGGTCCCCTGACTGTAAGCAAAGATTTTTTATGGTCAAATCCCCCGTCAGTGGTGAAGGAGCAATTTGCTTCTTTGCCTCAAGTTTAGAAATAGAGCTAGATAGATCCTGACTTCGAAGCCCTAAATCATGTCGTTCTGTTTCCGTTAAGCTATCAAACTCCTTTTTTGAATAATCTCTTTTAAGAGCACCTTGATCAAAATAAAGATAGCGGTCAGCCAAGTCCTTTAAATAATCCAAGCGATGCTCCGCTATAAGAATCGTTTTCCCTTCTTGTTTTAAGATAGAAAGATAACTAGCTACTTGCTCAATCCCTGACCTGTCCAAATTAGCTGTCGGTTCATCTAAAACCAAGATATCTGTATCCTGCATCAGGGCCGTTAAAAGGGCAATTCTCTGCTTTTCTCCACCTGATAAAGTAGAAAGATCACGTTCAAGATAGTCTTCTAAAGCAAAGTCAGCAGTTAATTTTTCTAATTTATTCAAAATTCCTGCTGCTGATTGACCATGATTTTCACCAGGCAAAACCAATTCATGCTTAACGTATTTATGAAAAAACTGACTAGAGGGATTCTGAAAAACTGAAGCAACTTGTTTAGAACATTCTTCAACCGTCTGTTTTCCTGCTAAGTGATTGGCTATTTCTAATTGACCTTCTAATTTTCCCTCATAGTAATCTGGAATTAAGCCATTGATTAATCTTAAGAAGGTTGATTTGCCACTCCCACTCTTGCCACATAAGACGACCAACTGGCCTGATGAGATTTGTAAATCTTCAACCAGCAAGCTACTAGCTCTGCTATTTTCATAAGTATAACGAAAACCGGTCGCAGTAATCAGCCTCTTATCATCCACAAGGTCATGATAAACATCCATGCACAGGTACTCCAATCTGCTAAATTAAAGGTTGATGAAAAAGTTTCTGTCGGTCTTTTTCCTAGTGCTATCCCTTTGGTAAGGCTAGCTATGGTCAACGCTTGAACCGTTCGCATGAGTGACATGAGTAGCGGTACCAGGAGATACTCAAAGTAGGTCACTGGACGAAAGATAAAATCCCTTTTTCTAAGGAAAATCCCTCGAAGACGTAAACTTCTATGAATCGTTTTCGCATCTGCTGGTATAGCTGGCAAAAATCGCATCATTACTCCTAAGGTTAAAAGAAAAGATTCCGGTAGATGCCATTTTCTGAGACCATGAACCAGGTCGTAGGCTGTCGCAGTTGTCAAAAGCAAACTCCCAGCCATAAAAGAAGGAAGCATAAAACGTCCAGCCGTGAGCAGAGTTACGAAATTTCGTATCAGTTGAAAAGAAAAGAAATCAGTTAGATAAGCATCTAGAGTCCAAAAAAGGACAAAGGCCAATAAACTATATAAGGCGATTTTACCTTTTCCAGCAAAGTATAAGAGCATCGCCAAGCCTGAAACAATCATCAGTTCAAGCCAGCCAGATACTCTAAAAAGAAAGGCCAGATTGGCAAATAAAACCAAAAGGACCTTGCTTCGTACATCTAATTTCATGAGACCATCCCTGACTTTATAAAGTGCTTCTTGACCAAATATTGACCAAATAGTCCTCCTATAATAGCGGCAATAACAACCATAATTACAAAACCAAGAACCACTTGTGGATTCACAGGAACCATAACCCGGTCAATATACTCTTGAGTTTTACCACGCGCTAGCAAGCTTTGAACATAAGTCTCCCGAGCCAGCCACATCATAATAATCGGGCCTGAATTGGCAAAGGAGAAAAGGACAAATGACGCTAAACTTAGCCATTTATTTTGATAATTTCCTTGTTTGGCTAACAAATCAGCTAGAAAGCCAAAAATAAAGCCTGGCAAGAAGGCCACAAAGAAATGGCCAGATAAGAAGAAAAATCCTCCCATCACGATTCCCAAGAGACTAATGGCTCCGAATTTTTTGATCTTGCTTTGTAGAAGCATGTAAACCGTCCCACCAAAGATTGCTGCTCCAGCTGGGGCATAGAACATATTCCCTGACCGGTCGAAAATCAGACCAACCAGGACGCCTAAACCGACGCATAGAAAATAGAGGGCTGCAAAAGCACCTGTCATCACAAGGTCTTTTACTTGTAGTCCTTTTCTCATCCTTTTATCCTCCTTACTTGAGAATGATTTAATTCATAAACCTCATCTGCAAAAGCAACCGTTGACAAGCGATGGGAGATGAGAAAGACCATGCCACGGCATTCTTCTTTGACAATAGATAGGAAGGTTGCTTCATTCAGTGAATCGAAATTGCTGGTGGGTTCATCAAAAATATAACAATCTGCCTCCTTGAGCAGGGCTCGCATCAGCTCCAAACGTTGGGCTTCACCAGCAGAAAAAGTTGTTTCTCCATCAATTACAGTATCTAGCCCCTCTGGCAAGCGCTCCAAACGTTCCTTGAGGCGACATTTAGCTGCCAAGGTCCAGATCGCCTCATCACTGATATCAGTTCGGCCCAAGACTAGATTTTCCCGAAGACTTTTATGGAAAAGCTGAGCAACTTGAGGAACATAGGCGAAGGAGGCTTGTAAATGCTGGCGATGGAAGGTTTGATGATCCTGTCCAGACAGCAAAACCTGTCCTGCCTTAGGATCATACCAACGCATGATAATTTTCATGAGAGTAGATTTTCCTGTTCCACTTCCACCTACAATACCAATTATTCTGCCTTTCTCAAATCGTGCTGACAAACCTTGAAAAAGTCCTTGCACTCGTCCTTCATAATCAAAGTTTAAATGATTAACATCAACTGATTCGATCCTGACATCAGTCTTCAAACCACTGCTATCTGCCTCTGGCTCATCCAAGAGCGAAAAGACCTGCCGACTGGCATTCATTGCTCTTTTAAAACCTAGAGGTAATCGCCCTAATTCCAGAAATGGAGCAAAAGAGCTTGTAAAAGCTACTAGAGCTAGGCCTGCTTGAGTCAGATCAATATCACCTTGATTAAGTTGGAAGAGAGACAAGATGGCAAATCCCATAACAGATAAGCCCACCACTAAAAAGGTTAGAGCTTGTTCAAAAAATTGCTTCTGAGCAACCTGCCTTTCTATGCTATTTAAACCTTGGCTTTTTTGTTCTAAACAAGCAAAACGTTTTGAAGTTTGTCCGAGCTGGGACAAATCATGTATTGCCTTCAGGCTCTCCAAGAAATAAGAAATGTATCTTGTCCGATCATTCGCTTGTTTTGATAAGAGTTTTTGTAAATGTCGAGCAAAATTTTGAGGCAAGACCACAGCTAAAAGCAGGTAAGTCAGCAAAGCCAAAAAACCGAGAGCTGGGGATATCCTAGAGAGAAAGACCCACATAATGAAAACAGAGATAATCCCTGTACAAACTGGTGCAACTGTATGGGCAAAAAAGACTTCAATTGCTTCAATATCCTCCCCGATCATTTTTAATAAGCTCCCACTATCTTGTCGGTCTAACTTAGCAGGTGCAAGACGTCGTAGTTTAGCAAAGACAAGCTTTCGCAGATCCGCTAGGGAATGAAAAGCCACATAATGACCAAAATAATGCTCTCCATAGCGGAAGAGTCCTCGACCAATGGCCAAAGCTAAAAGAAGAAACAGAAAACCTAGAGTCGGAGCTTGCCCTCCTACAGCCAAAAATCCTTGATTTACCAATAAAACAGGAATCGCGACTGAAACTGTAAAGCCTGAAACTGCAAAAATAACAGCTAATCCTAGAGCAGGTAATAGATGCTTCATGATCTGAAATAGCCTGAAAAGGAGTTGCTCGCTTGGATAAGTTCTTTTAGCTTCCATGAATTCTCTCCTCCAGTTCTCTTTGTCTATCCACTAAAGTTCTGTAGTCCTGATTTTCCCAGTAAAGCTGGGTCGGACTAGCCAAAACCGTTCCCTCTTTACTCATAAAAAGAACTTGGTCAGCCTCTGCTACGCGCTTCATTTTATGAGTAATCTCGATGACAAGGGCTTCTTTTGCAAGCGCATTTAGCTGCTCATAAAGAAGAGCTTCATTCTCCTTATCAACGCTAGAAGTAATTTCATCAAAGATATAGAGCGATTTTTGAGCAAAAATTGCCCGGGCACAAATCACTTGCTGTCTTTGACCTGGTGACAGCTGGTTGCCATCTTCACCAACAAGGGTATCTAGACCCTCAGGTAAATTTTCAATAAAAGATAAAAGCTTCTTCTCGGTCAGCCATTGCTGAATTTCCTCCCGACTCCAATCCCTTGCCAACTGCAAATTCTCTAAAATACTGGTATTCAAAAGAAAGCTGTTTGACGACACATACATTATCTCTTTATAGAGAGCAGATTGTGTCAAATTTTTAGAGGAGGTTTGTCCAAAGAATATCTGACCTTGCTCGGGTTGCAATTTTCCTAGTAGAATCTTGCCCAAAGTCGTCTTACCATGTCCACTTTCCCCAGCAATAGCAAATACTTGGCCTACTTCTACCTTAAAAGAGACCCTATCCAAAATCTTTTTGTCCCCATAGGAGAAGGACAAATCCTGCACACTCAAGTGCTGAAATGGTGCTAAATCTTGTTTTGTTTTTACTTTAGTCTCTTGGACTGAATCCAAAAAACTAAAAATCCGATCAGCCATCTTTGTATTCATCATGACCAAGTGCATACCGTAGCCTGCTTCTCGAATCGGTGTGAAAAATTCTGTCGCAATTAAGATAAAATAAATCATGCTAAACAAGGACAATTGTCCAGCAGACAGCCAGGAAAGGGCAAAAAAACCTGACAGATCGATTCCCAGATACATAACAGCATCCATATATCCCACTGATTGTAGTTGAAAACCTAGGAGTTCCATAGTGGCATCGCGAAATTCTTCGGCCTGTTCTGCAAACTCCTGCTCGTATTTCTCATCAGCCTGATAAGAATACAATGTATTCAGTCCCTTTAAATCATCCAGAAAAAGGTTGCCCACATCCATATAAGAGCCCCAATAGCGATTCATTATCCTACGCGATCGCTTCTGCATCAGGATGATAGACACAGGAATGAAAGGCAAGGATAATATAAAAATTAAACCACCCAAGGGAAAGAGCCAGAAGACTAAGATAAGAACGGTTAAACAGTTAAAATAGGTTCGTAGATTTAAGGGGAGATAATAAGAATAGTAGGTATCCAAGCTATCAATCCCCTGAGTAGCAACTGTCAGAACATCCGCTGCAGTACGACTATCCTGAAACTCACCGTCTTTAGCAACAAAAGCCTGAAAAAATTCTCTCTTTAGCTTGTTTCGTGCAAACTGGGAAGCCAAGCCTTGAAACTGTTTGGCAAATAGAGCAATTCCAAATCCTAAACCGTTTAAGGCTAGCAAATAAAGAAAAAGGGAATATAAGTCAACTTGTTTTCCTTCGTAAAACTCTGCCAATGCTTGAGCAATCAAAGCAAAACTCGTGATTCTCGTTAAAAATTGAATCCATGATAAAAAAGCAGCCAGATAAATCAAGCCCTTCTTTGGTTGAATTTGCTCTTTCAAGCGAGCTAACAGCTGTTTCTTCCTGCTTCTTGAGATCTTTTCCTCTTCTTGAGCCATAGCTTTCCCTTTCCGTAGGTTTTTTCTCCTTATTATAACATTCACAAAGTCGAATGTAAATTAAATTTTCAGAATATTTAATCAAAGAACAAGCTAGCCAAAATGGCTAGCAAATTAACTTCTATTTGTGACTTAATTTTTTAGTCAAAAAGTCTCCTGCAAACTGAATCGTAAAGATGATAGCTACAATGACAACCGTCGCAAGAATGGTAACGTCATTATTATACCGGTTAAAACCATAAGCAATCGCTACATTACCGATACCACCTGCACCGACTGCACCCGCCATAGCAGTTTCACCAATCAAAGAAATCAAAGTGACTGTCGTTACACGGATTAAATCTGGTAGACCTTCAATAAGATAGACACCAATAATATCCCATAAAGTTGCACCACTAGCCTGGGCTGCTTCAATCACTCCACCATCCAACTCAGATAAAACAACCTGAACTTGACGGGCAAAAAAGGCATAAACGGCAAATGAAAGTGGCACAATAGCAGCGTTTGGTCCAATTCCTGTCCCAACAATCAAGTGAGAAAAAGGTGATAGGACAGCCAACAAAATGATAAAAGGAATCGCACGGAAGACAGAAGTCACTTTATCCAAAATCCAGAAAGCCACCTTATTTTCCAGAACCCCACCTGGCTTGGTTAATACAAGAAAAAGTCCAGTTATCAAGCCAAAGAAACCACCAATCAAGAAAGAGATTACTGTCATATAAAGGGTCGTATAAATTGCTGTTCCCCAGCCTGCTTGACCAGTCCAGCCCATCCTATATACATTTGGCAAATAAGTTTCGATTAATTTCAGCATCTTATGCACCTCCCTTTAGAACAGTCAAACGAACGCCTGCTTCACTAATAGCCGTCTTAGCCGCAGTAAGATTTTCTGATTCGCCAGACAAGACAACTACCAAAGCACCAACAGGTGTATGGTCCAAAATTTCTATATTCCCATATAAGATATTGGCAGTAACTTGATATTTTTTGTAAATTTGATTCAACAAAGGCTCATCTGTTGCTGTACCCGCGTACTCCAACTGCACCAAGATACTATTCGGAGCCAGATTCTGCACAATTTCTTGCTTTTCGATTTTAACCATGGCTTCATTAATTCCTGTTGCTGTTGTAATGAAGTCTCTAGTCAAATCCTGATTAGGATTAGAGAAAATATCGAGAACAGACCCTTCTTCAATCAATTGTCCATCCTGCATTACTGCTACTCTGTTAGCAATATCCTTAATGATTTGCATCTCGTGAGTAATAAGCACAATCGTTAAACCTAATTTTTGGTTCAAGTCTTGCAAAAGAGCCAAGATTTGCTTGGTCGTCTTAGGATCTAGAGCTGATGTTGCTTCATCTGAAATCAAGATTTTTGGATCATTAGCTAAGGCACGAGCAATCGCTACACGCTGCTTTTGTCCACCTGACAGCTGTGAAGGATAGTTCTCAGCTCGATCTGCCAAGCCTACCAAATCTAGCAACTTCTTCACCTTCTCTTTTTTCTCTTCCTTAGACAGTCCTGAATGCTTCAAGGCGAAAGCAACATTTTCTTCAGCTGTCAACTGACTCATTAGATTGAAGTGTTGGAAGATCATCCCAATATCCTGACGCTTTTGTCGTAACTGAGTTGCAGAAAGTTGAACTCTTTTGTCCTTGAAAATGACATCATTGTCAACGGTAATAGTTCCTCCAGTCGGTACCTGTAAAAGGTTAATCACCCGAACCAGAGTAGATTTCCCAGCTCCAGAATAGCCAACAATTCCATAGATATCTCCTTGGTTAATGCGGATACTCACATCTTTTACAGCTTGGATTTGACGTTTCTTCTGTTGGAAGGTCACATCAATCCGATCTAATGTAATAATCTCTTTACTCATAGCTTGCAATCAACTCCTTTACTAATTCTATATGGGTGTAGTAATCGGCTAGGCGAACATTCTCATCTCCACCATGGTCCCGACTGTTAGCATGGCCCAAGCCAAAGGCCATCATTGGTGCCTTTAAAGCATCATAAACAGTAAACATAGGTCCAGTCCCGGCAGAAGTAGGCAGCACTGCTACTCCTTCGCTGTAATATTTCTTGGCCAACTCAATAACACTAAGAACAGACGGAGCACTCATGTCGCTTCTGTAGCTCATTTCTCCCAAAGTATAAATAAGCTCTACCTTAGGATAACCGTTCTTGATCAGTTGTTTTCGAATCTTATCAAGCACATCTTGTGGTTCTAAACCAGGTACAAGTCGCACCTCAAGCTTGGCCTTAGCTTCTGAAGGCAGGATCGTCTTGACTCCCTGACCTTGATAACCTGAGGATAATCCCTCAATATTGATAGCTGGTTCAAAAAAATAGCGTCGTAGGAACTTATGCCCTTCCTCCTCAAGCAGAGGCAATTCTAAACCATAAATTTGCTTTAGCTCTTCTGGGTTACGTCGTGCAAACTCCTCAACCAGGGCTAGTTCTCGTTCGTTTGGCTCGACAATTTGTTCATAGATGCCTTCTACCAAGATGCGACCGTCAGCTCCTCGCAAGCTAGCTAGCGCATTTAAAAGATACCAGCTACTTGAATCAATTACGCCACCAAAACTCGAATGTATATCTACATCAGCGCTTTTCACCTTGGCATCAAAGGTTACAATGCCCTTATTTCCGCCTGTGATTTCTAGCTGTCCTAGTGCATTCCGGCTCCCCTGTTCCCAGATGAGGAGATCAGCACCAGACAATTCTTCCTTGTGTTTTTCCAAATACCGATCCAAGTCAGTCGAAGCAGACTCTTCCGCTCCCTCTATGATAAAAGTAACATTTACAGGTAAATCCTTCTTACCTTCCCGATACTTCTGCAAGGCTGTCAGGCGAGCTACGATATGCCCCTTGTCATCATCAACTCCTCGACCATACATGACCCCATCTCGGACAGACAAGGTAAAAGGATCTTCTGTCCAAGGTTGATCACTATCTGCAGGTACTGTATCATAGTGATTGTAAAAAATAATACTTTTAGCTTTAGGATTTGAACTCTTAAAACGAGCAATGACAAAAGGAGCTCTGTAACTTGCATCAACAGTCACTTCTGCACCAGCCTCTTCAAAAACTTCTCTCAAATAATCTGCTACTTCTTTCAAGCCTATCTGCTGAGCAAAAATAGATTTTTTAGCAATCAACTCCCGTAAAACCTCAAAATAAGCCTGCGCGAGTTCATCCTCTTCAAATTTTTGTAACTGCTCTTTTTCACTGAAAAAAGCCATAATTCCTCCCATAAATAAGGCGATAAAACTCAGCTGGTCATCCCAACTGAGTTTTATTAAACACGTTCAGTCTTGCATGCTTGATAAATCCATTAAGACTTGTGCCTACTGTCTTTTACTTCTTACCAAACTGGCTCAAGCAAGCCATCTGAAGTTTTTTCTGTTAACTCTTTAACATCGTCAGAATGGTAGGCTGCAATCAACTTCTTAATTGCATCAGCCTTGTCAGATTTTTCCCAATCTTTCTTAGCTGCAATGATGTTGTACCATTGTTTAGAATTTTTATCTTTTGGTTCGATAAACAAAGCTTTTTTATAGTCTAATTTTGCTTCGTTTACAAAAGTGTTGTTTACAACAGCAGCGTCTACAGAAGTCAGTGAGCGAGCGGTTTGACTAGCATCCAATTCTGTAATTTTCAATTTCTTTGGATTTTCTTTAATGTTTGCAACTGTTGCAAGCTCGTTACCAGATTTGTCCAATTTAATTAAGCCAGCAGCTTGAAGCAAGTTCAATGCGCGGCTTTCGTTAGTCGCATCATTTGGTACAGCGATTTCTGCTCCGTCTGGAAGTTCGTTAACTTTTTTATACTTGTTTTTACCGTCTTTTGTACCTGAGTAGAGACGGATTGGTGCGATGTAAGTATCCGCAATCGCAACTAGATCCTGATTATTTTCCTTATTCCAGTTGTTAAGGTAGTAGTAGTGTTGGAAAGCATTGACATCAAGCTCACCATCTGCCACGGCCTTATTTACTTGTGGGTATTCTGTAAATTGAGTAAATTCAAGTTTCACATTTTCTTTTTCAAGTTTCTTTTGAATGAGATCCCAACGTTGTTGCTCATCGTTGTCAATGGTCATTGTACCAATTTTAATGGTTACTGTTTTATCTTTGCCATTTCCTGCTTCTTTATTAGAAGCTCCACAAGCTGCCAAACCAAGGACTGCAACCGCAACTGCAGCAGCTCCAAACCATTTTGCTAATTTCATATTCTTATCTCCTTATTGTTTAAGTCTTTTTAATTATTTAATATCTTTTGCCTCTGGAAGGTAACTGCCACCGAAGTATTTTTGAGAAAGTTCTTCAAGAGTACCATCTTCGTATAGCTTCTTAATACGTTTGTCTACAAAAGTTTTTAATTCTTCTTGTCCCTGAGCAAATAAAGGATAAACATATGGCTGTTGATCGCTAGGAAGTTCAATGACTTCTAAATTTTCCAAATTTTGCTCTTTGATAATGGTATCAACAGAAATACGTTCAAAAATCTTGTAATCTGCACGACCCTCATTCAGATTCACTAGGATTTGTTGAATCGTTCCGTCCGTGTAGTTAATTTTCGTCTCCTTTTTAGGATGCTCTTTGTTGTAATCTTCCAGCTGTTTCGCTGTAGAAGTTCCTTGTACCACTTCCGTAGATTTACCACCAATATCATCTAAAGATTTAATATCTGTTCCCTTACGAACTACTAAAACAGTTGGGTTTTTAGCATATGGGTTTCCATAAAGATATTTACCAGCACGTTCTTTTGAATAACTAATATTGTTGGCACCAATTTGGAAGCGATCGCTATCCAAACCAGCAAAGACAGAAGTCCATTTAGTTTTATTGAAATTGATTTCATACTTGTCTGATCCCTTAAAGACCTCTCTAAGCACTTCAATTTCATAACCTGTTAATTTTCCATCTTCATCATCATATGAGAAAGGTCGGGTTGTTCCAACGGTTGCAATTTCAACTGTTACCTTCTTCTCATCTGATTTACCTGATTCAGACTTGCTATTTGAAGCTGAGCAAGCAGCTAAGGTTCCGACTGCTGCAAAAGTAAGAGCAAGAAGGGCAGAATATTTAACTAATTTTTTCACAGATATTCTCCTATTCATTTATAAACTATGTCCTATAATAACAAATATCCCTAAGCTTGCCTAGTATATATTTTTTATCAAGGGTATAAATTTTATTTATTGCAGGCACACAATAAAGGCACAATAAAATCTCCTTGCCACTGTTCTATCTTAACAAAAGGAAGGAGATTTGCCTAGTTTCATTTTTTTATATAGGGATATAGTTGTTATTTATAGCATCTTAATAAGCAGAGGGCGCTTTCGACATAATATGGAACAGATACTTTAAAAGCTTCGTCATCAATAGTCATAGTGTCATGGTGGAGATCTGGTGCAGCATCTGCTCCATTTGAACCAATAAAGGCAAAAACTCCTGGAATCTTCTCCTGATAAAAAGCAAAGTCTTCTCCAGCTGTGGAAGGCCTGGCCTCCACCACCTCAGCAAATGTTTTAGAATTTTCAAATAAGAGTTCGGTCAAATCCGGATCATTATAAGTCACAGGTGGTGTTTGATCCCAAGTAATAGAAACTCGTGCACCAAAGTTTTCTGCTGTATTTTCAACAATTTTAATAAAGTCTTCTTTTAATTTTTTTTGAGAGTTTGGGCTAAAGGATCGAATGGTGCCTTCAAAAAAACCATTTTGGGGCAGAACATTCCAGGTAGTTCCTGCCTCGATATGGGTAATAGAAAGAACATTGGCTTCAAAAGGGGAGACCGTTCTGGCCACCAAAACTTGCAAGGCTTGGACCATACTAGTCAAGGTTATGACTGTATCAACACCCAGATCCGGCCGTGCAGCATGGCTACTAATCCCTTCCACTTCTACCTTGAATTTCTCTACTCCAGCCATCATAGCCCCTGGCTTTAAAGCTAACTGATTTGCTTTTAGCTGAGGCATATTGTGAAAACCAACAATAGCTTTCACATCATCTAAATAGCCTGTCTCTATAACTTCCAAAGCTCCGCAAGAAGTCTCTTCAGCAGGTTGAAAAATAAGACGGATTGTCCCTTGCAAATCTTCCTCCATAGCCTTGAGCAGTTCAGCTGCCCCTAAGAGACTTGTCTGATGAAAATCATGTCCACAGGCATGCATGACACCTGGATTTTGACTGGCATAAGGCAGATTAGTCTGTTCAAAAATGGGCAGTGCATCTATATCAGCTCTCAGGGCAATTATAGGCTGTCCGGAGCCGATTTCAGCAATTAGACCTGTTTTCAGATTAGAATCTAATATTCTAATCTCAAGGTCTTCCAGATATTTTTTTAAAAAATCCGTTGTTTGATATTCCTGACCAGACAGTTCTGGATGACGATGGAGATAATGGCGGGTTTGTATTAGTTTGTCATAAAATTTCTTCATAGCAGGCTCCTTTTCCTCTAACTTATCTATTCTCCAGTATAGCACAAAGCTTAAGGAAGAAACAAAAAAGAGAGACCTGATGGATGAATCAGGCTCTCTTCTTTTACTTTTTATGATATATCGCCTTCAAAAGCGACAACAATGGAATCATAAGTATAATCTGGTTCTACAACCCATTTCCCATCTGTCTTAACAAATGTCAACTGGTATTCAGATTCAGTTGTAAGAAGAGGATGAGAATCTAAACCAGCCGTCATCACGTCAGCATAATTCTTGTCAATTGCCTTATTAATTTCGGTCAGATTGGCATATTCTGAACGATGTTTTTCATAAAACGCTTTACGATGGTTTAAAATCGTTCTACTTAGACTGATCGTTTTTGGTCTAATCTTGATCACAACCGAATTTGGTAGGTACTGAGTTACCCTATAAGAAATCTCAGCCCTTTTGGCATTCATTTCTACATAAGAATCGATAAAAGCATTAACTTCGTCATCAGTAAATGGATAATCATGTAATTTACGCTTGAAATCCTCTGTAAACGCTGCCCTGAAGTCACTTTCATTTTGGGACAGGTCGCCTCCCAAAACAAAATCTTCCTTACCACCAGATGATTTAGCCTCATCCTTACTTTTAGCTTTTCCGCCCAAGAAAACAGTATTGAGATAGTCAAAAGCAAGTTTCTTACTTTCTGCCACCTGATTAGGATACTTAGCTGGATCAATAGTCAATTTAAATCCTTTGATTTTCTGTTTTGGGTTATAAATCTTTTTCTCATACTCAAGTTCATACTTACCGTTGGTTTCAACCTCAAAGACTAAATAACCAGAAAGAGATTTTCCTGCCGAGAGATTATCGAATTGTATTGTCTCAAAACCATGCTTATAATCACTGACTCTGCTTAACTTAACTTTTTCACCATTAGGATTATAGATATCAATATCAGAAGGAGAAATTCTAACTGTTTCATCTGATTTATTCTTAATTTCCAATTCCAAGGCTAAATATTTTGAATTTTCTTTTCCATCACTTGGCAGAATATACTGGCCGCCCTTTACTTTCATTTCTATCTCTTTGTTGCTAGCTGATAGGGCACCTGATTTCGCCTCTTTCTGCTCTGCTGGAGTGCCCCCACCCTTACTTTGGCCAGGAAGTAGATCACAAGCCATCAAGCTCAGTCCAGCTACAAGTATGGCTACATATTGAAAGATTTTTTTCATGCTTGTCTCCTTGAAATAATATGTTCTCCTTATTTTATCATAATCGCCTTAACTGGTAAACGTCATTTGGAGTTTTCGATTATAATAAAAAAACCTGCAGTTCCAACTGCAGGTCCAGTAGATTAAAAGCCTTCGACATTTGTGTAGACTTTTTGAACGTCTTCATCGTCTTCAAGGACATCTACTAATTTTTCAAAAGTTGCAAGATCATCACCAGAGAGTACCACTTCTGACTGAGGAATCATTTCTAACTCTGTCACTTGGAATTCTTCAATGCCAGACTCACGCAGAGCTACGATAGCCTTGTGAAGATCCGTTGGTGCAGTATAAACCGTAATTGTTCCTTCTTCTGCTTCAACATCATCTACATCGACATCTGCTTCCAAGAGCAATTCAAAGATACTATCTGCATCATCTCCCGCAAACACAACAACTCCTTTGTTGTCAAAAAGGTAAGAAACAGAACCACTTGCTCCCATGTTCCCACCGTTTTTACCAAAAGCAGCACGAACATTCGCCGCAGTGCGGTTCACATTTGAAGTCAAAGTATCCACGATTAACATTGAACCATTAGGCCCGAAACCTTCGTAACGACCTTCTGTAAAGGTTTCATCTGTATTTCCTTTTGCTTTATCGATAGCTTTATCGATAACGTGCTTCGGTACTTGTGCTTGCTTAGCTCGGTCGATAACAAATTTCAGAGCTGTATTTGTTTCTGGATCCGGATCACCTTTTTTCGCTGCTACATAGATTTCAACACCGAATTTAGCATATACTTTTGAGTTTGCGCCATCTTTGGCCGTTTTCTTTGCCACAATATTGGCCCATTTACGTCCCATTGGAGGTTCTCCTTTTAATAGTTTACATTTTAATCTTTCTTATTATAACACAGGAACAAGGAAAAATCACTAAGAAAAATAGTCTAATTTGCTCTCTTTTATATCTTTTCTTTCACAGAAAAGAAGATCATTACCTGTTAACCTTAAACTTAAAATTCCCCATTGACTTGCTCTTTCTGAACTTAGCCTTGGAAAACTGAAATAGAATAACAAAGCTCAACTCACCGGCTTATTGCTCTTTTTTCTCATCAGAGATAGTTGGAATATCTTCCTTTTTAACCAAGTTCCAGTCTGAGTAACTCGTTTCACTCTTGATAGCAAGTGTTCCTTGATCACCAGAGGTAGATATATTCATCTTAAATTCTTTGAGGAATTTGCTTTTTTTGTCAATCTTTACGGTCAATTCTTTTTTGAAGTTGGATTTAGGAAATTGAGAAAAGTTAAACCGAAACTCTTTCCCATATACTCCTAAAATATCCGCATCTTGAGTTTTCAAAGTAAAGACATAATCGTTATCTGTCTCTTCTAGTTTTAAGTCTTGTGCTAGTTCATTTAAGCCATTTAAGAGTTGGAAATAGTCTGGATAAACAATATACTTTCCTCCTTTTTCTTGGACCTCTTTATCCCATTCACCAGTTTTATTATAACGGGTATATAATGGAGTATTTTCACCACCCGGCATCAAGAGTTCTTTAAAATTCTCTTCTCCATTCTCCACAGTCTTAACTGTAATGCTTGCCATCTCTACTTCTTGCTTTTCGGTCTTATAGATAACTTGCGAAGTCATATTTTGTTCTTTTTGAATCTTTTTATCTGTTGTTCCCAGCAAGCCACCTATATTGGTTTTTTGACGAACACTGCTCATTTTTTCGTTGGCCGTCTGGATTTCTTCCAATAGACTATCTATGTCTTTTGTTTTACTAGAACTTTGACTAGTTTTTTTCTGAGCACTATTCTCTTGACCATTGGCCTGCTTATTATTGCTTGAGTTTGAGCAGGCACCTAGGCCAAGGGCAATGATAGCCAAGAGGGAAAGTAAGATTGATTTTTTCATTCTCATAAAAGAAGACTCCTTTTTCTATTTTTATATTCTTTGACTTCTATCTTTCTAATTTAGATAGAAGTTTTCTTTACAACAAAATCACCGGAACCCGTCCAAAGTTCTGTTCCTTAAGTGCAGGATTTCCTAGCTGATAGACCTTATCAGCCTGCTGGGTTAGACTATCCCAGGGCTCCTTGCCAATACGGCTGACCAATTCAACTTTTCCCTTAAGCTTGGACAAATGCTGGCGCCCCTGTTCTGAAAAACCTAAAATATGGATTCCAGACGGAAGTTCTTCTTGCCTAGCTCCAACTAGGATATAGGTCAGCAGACGACGGATTCGAGCCTTGGTATAGCGCTTGGTCGCCACCTGCTCAACTAGCTCTTCTATGGTCTCACTGCTTTTTAAGGCCTCTCTTATCCTAACGGCCAACTCCTGATTGACCTGATAAAAGCTTGTCAAATCCGGACAGGTCACTATCTGATAACGGAGATAAGGAAAGAGATCCGACCAGGTCACCTTGGGAGCCGTTTCAAGCAAGTGATGGGCTGGAGTGAATTTCTTGAGAAAGTCTGGCTGAGCCAGATTCTGACGAAGGGCAGTTGCGGAGGCAAATTCCTGATCAGCTGACAAGGAATGGTAGCCAGCCCCCTGACGTTGAATCGGACACAATTTTATCCCCTTTCCCGCCACAGCCTTAGCATAGGCCAAGCCCAAGATATGATTTGGAGTAGAGCCTGAGAAATTGAGCCCTGCAAACTCCTGCCACATAGCCTGAGTCTTCTGGGGATACGATAAGGAATCAGGCAAACCAGTCAGATAAGCCTCCATCTGCTCTGCCTTTTCACCATAGACCTTGGAAACACTCTCATAATCCAGCACTTCCTCGGTCCCAAAAGTCAGCTGTTCGATGCCCAGTCTCTCTAAGATGTCTACTGCCCCCTTAGCGAAAAAGTCCGCCGCCTGAACGCTGACCAAGAAAGGCAACTCAAGAACCAGATCCGCTCCAGCTTCTAAAGCCATCTGTGCCCGAGTCCACTTGTCCACGATAGCCGGCTCCCCTCGTTGAACAAAATTGCCGCTCATAGCGATAATTTTCAGACCAGAAGGCTGCTCCAGCAGATATTTGTGCCCATTATGAAAAGGATTAAACTCTGCAATAATACCGGTAACTGTCATCTCATTTCTCCGCCACAAAGAACCATCGAGCGCTCTTGTCAGTTGGCTCCTTGTCCTCAAAGTCCGCGTAGACATTGATATCCTTAAAACCAGCCTGCTCCAGCAAGATATCATAGGTCAGAATCTCATAGGTCCGCTCCTCATGCACCTCATCATGGCGCGTGAAACGCCCATCCTCATCTTGGACAAAGAAGGTCAACTCATGCACGATGGAATGAGGCGGTTCGTCCGCATAAGAATCCCAGACCATGGCAAAGGTTTCAGCATTTTCATGATAAGAATAGCCTGGAAAAACCTCATCAATCTGGTAAATAGAGTGGACATCAAAGATAAAGCGACCACCCTCATTTAGATGCTGGTAGACTTGAGTGAAAACCTGACCGACATCCACTTCGTCCTCCATATAGCAAATCGAGTCCGAATAACAAGTCACCAAATCAAACTGACCGACGCCACTCAAATCCAGCATATTGCCCTGTATGAAGGGAATGTCCAAACCGGCTTCTCTGCTACGCTTCTCTGCCAAATCCAGCATTTCCTGACTAAGGTCCAACCCCGTCACCTCGAACCCTGCCTGCTTAAAATAAATAGACTGAATGCCCGTACCACAGGCCAGCTCCAGCAGCTTTTTCTTATCCTTGGGAAAATGACGCAGGCTGAAATCCGTCCACTTCTCATACAATGAATCATCCATAATCGCATCGTAAACCGACGCGAAGGTTTCATAAGTTGCCATACTTTTCCTTTCAAAAATAGCCCAGCCAGCAGGCTGACTGAGCCGAATTCTGCTTTCTTGCCTAAAGGCAAAAAATCACTTATTTTTTTCTTCCAATAGGGCCGCAACATCCACACCAGTTGCTTCGTGCCACAACTTTTCCAAATTGTAATGCGTCCGCATTTCCTCAGAAAAGACATGGACGACGATGCCTCCTAAGTCTAAGAGTACCCAGCCACCAGCTGCGTCTCCCTCAACATGGCCAGCAGAAACACCTGCTTCAGCAGCTTTCTCACGGATATTTTCAGCGACCGCATCCAGCTGACGGCTGTTCATCGAGCTAACGATGACAAAGTAATCTGTCACAGTAGTCAGGCCTTGCAAGTCCAAAGCCACAATATCTTCTGCACGCTTCTCATCGGCCGCTTTCACGACCAGTTCTAATAATTCTTGTTCTTTCATAGTTCCTCTTTAATTTTCTTCTATTTCCTTTAAATAGCCTACAAAGGCATTGTAGGTTTCCAAGGTCTGCGGATAGATGGGTAACCCCTTATGAGCCAAATGCTCCACGGTCCTTGCTGTTTCATAGGCCACAGCTTGATTGAGCGATCGTTGAGCCAGCTCTCTAGCCTTGTCCACTCCCGGAAAGTCCCGGTTGTGCTCAATATAGTCGGCGACATAGACCACCTTGTCCAGCTCAGACATGGTGCCACTACCCACTGTATGAATCTCGATGGCTCGCAGAATCTCAGCATCTTCGATTCCTAAGTCTTCCTGAATCTTGTAAATTCCTACCATGCCATGCCAGACATTATTGCCCCAGTTTTTTAAGTCCGGATCCAGCCGGTATTTGTCAATCAAGGATAGAAAATCCTCGTCCGAGACCTTCTTAGCATAGTCGTGTAGGAGACCTGCCAGACCTGCTTTTTCGACATCAAGACCGAAGCGCTCCGCTAATTCACGGGCAGCCTTTTCCACACCTAGACAATGCCGCAGGCGCTTCTCGGGCATGACTGTTTCCATCTTAGCCAGCAAGGCATCACGACTCATACTGATATAGCTTTCATAGGTCATAGATAAAGCCCTTCTTTCTCAATATAGTCTAAGACTGGCTGAGGCAGCAGGAAATTAGGAGTCCGTCCCTGAGCCAGAAAATCCCGCACCATGCTGGAGGAAATGTCCATGAGGGGCACATCCACCCAGATAACAGGGTAAGAAGTCCCCGCCTTGTAGCGCGGTCGCTGAACACCAACAAACTGAACCAGTTCAACCAGCTCATCAATCCGGTACCACTTGGGCAGATAATCCACCATATCTGCACCGATGATAAAGTAATAGTCTGTATCTGGGTGCTGCTCTGTCAAGAGCTTCATGGTGTCATAGGTATAGGAAATCCCCTTGCGCTCCAGCTCAATAGTTTCAATCCCTAAGCCTTCAATGCCCTCAATAGCCAGCTCCAGCATTTTCAGCCGATGCTTTTCATCAATGGTCTCTTTCTTATCCACATGGGGTGGCTCGTACTCTGGCATGAGCAGGACCTGATCCAAGCCTAACTGTTGTCGGACCTGATCCGCCACGACCAAATGAGCATTGTGGACAGGGTTGAAATTCCCACCTAAAATACCAATCTGCTTGCGTTTTTTATCTTTAACTTCTGGTTCTAATTCCACCTTGGTAAAGGGGGTAAGTAATTCAATAGCCATAGGATGACATCTCCACAGAAATTTTTCCTTAAATTTGTTTTACTTTAACAGAGAGTTTGCGATTTTCCTTCTTGCTGGACTGCTTGTAGAGAATCAAGATCCGGCCAATCTTCTGCACTGTATCCACTCCGATTTCTTCTTCCAGAATCTCAGCGACCTCGTGGATATTCTCATCTGTATTCTGCAAAAGTGTAACCTTAATCAGTTCTCGAGCATCCAGTGCTTGACGGACGCTGGTTTTGATTTGGTCATTGAGTCCATTTTTCCCAATCTGAATGATAGGTTTGAGACTATGTGCCTGACTGTTGAGAAAGGCACGTTGTTTTGATGTTAGTGTCATGTTCTTCTATAAGGCTTGATACAGTTGGGACCTGCTTTTCCCCACTGTTCATAGCCTTTTCCTTCCTTATCTTAAGGGGATTTATTCACCCTTGGTTTTTTAAATAATTAAATGATGGCTTTCCGAGTGACAACCGCCACACCTTCTGGTGCCCATCCGGCTACTCGGGCAGGACCACTGACGCGAATCCAGCCCAAACCTGAGAAGACGATATCTGTCTTGTCCTTAATGGTAAATTCATGCTTGACCAAGGTTGGAAATTCTTCCTTTTCCTTGCCAACTGGTGGCACCAAGAGACTACCGACATGTTTTTCATAAAATTCGCTTGCACCTTGCAACTTGGTCCGGTGGAGCTTAAGCTCATTATCAAAATAAGCTGTGAAGCCTTGCTTGTCTCCTGCCACAAAATCAAAACGGCCTAAACCACCCAAAAAGAGGGTTTGCTCAGGATTGAGCTGGTAGGTTTTGGGTTTGATTTCCTTTTTGGGACTGACGTATTTGAGATTCTTAGCAGAAAGATAGTGAGCCATCTGGTGACGATGGATGATACCCGGTGTATCATAGATATGACTGCCATCTGCCAAAGGAATCTCGATTTTATCCAGAGTCGTACCTGGGAAGCGAGAAGTCGTAATAATATCCTTGTCGCCTGTGATTTCCTGAATAATGGCGTTAATCAAAGTGGATTTGCCCACATTGGTCACGCCGACCACATAAACATCACGCCCCTTACGGCAGTGCTCAATTTTGTCAATCAAGTCCTTGATTGCCTGCTTGTTCTGAGCAGAGGTCAGGACCACATCGACTGGACGCAGACCTTCTTCGTGAGCCCGCTCCGTCAGCCATTGGGTCACCTTGCCATCCTTGACCGACTTGGGCAGAATGTCCTTTTTATTCCCAACCAAGAGAACATCATTTCCTGCGACAAAACGTGGCAGTCCAGGAATGACCGAACCATTAAAATCAAAAATATCAACAACATTTACGACCAAAGCATCGCTATCTCCAACTTCATGCAGAAGCCGTAGAAAGTCATCATCCGTCAGCTGGACATCGCTGATTTCATTATAATGGCGCAGGCGGAAACAACGCTGGCAATAGAGTTCGCCTGTCTCCAAGCCTTTTTCTAGAGCTGACTGAGGCGTGTAGCCTAGCTTGCCCTTATCTTCTGTCTGAATAGTGGCTCCGCAGCCGATACAGAGAAGTTCTTCCATGCTTAAATTCCTTTTTTGTATTGAATTGGACCGTATTTTTCATTGATTTTCTTGAGAACACGGCGTTCACGCGCCCGATTGATCTGAGTCTTGATAGAGTCGTGCTCGACCAGTGGTTTGACCAAAATCGAACGAATCCCAGCCCGATGAGCCGCCCGAATATCCGTCATGAGCTGATCGCCCACCATGACCACTTCCTTTTTTTCAAAATGAAAAAGCTTGAGCACTCGGTCAATACCCCAAGTGAAGGGTTTCATGGCCCAGTAGACATAGTCAATTTCAAACTTTTCAACAGCCCGCTTGACCCGTTTTTGGTTATTATTGGACACTACGATAATTCGAATACCCGCGTCCCGCAAATCATGGAGCCACTTCTTCATCTCTGGGGTTCCGTCAGGATTATTCCAAGCAATCAGGGTGTTATCCAAATCCACCAAAACCGCTTTGATCCCCTGTTTTTTCAAACTCTCTACTGTCAAATCGTAAACTGCCTCAACCGCAAAGTCCGGCATATAATCTTCAATCGCCACATCTCTCTCCAAAAATTCGTATTCTCATTATTATAGCATAAAATGGGCTTTTTGGCACTCATGGTCCTCTTTCTTCTAGAGTGGCTAGGTGATGTTCACTTTTCGATTTTCCAAGCAAATGAAAACAGCTCCCCAAACAGGAAGCTTTATTTTAAAATGGGACAAAGATCATGCTCATAAGCCAGACCAGTATCTATCTTTTTCTTTTCGTAACTTTAATTCATAAAAGCTTTGAAGTTTATAAATAATACCAGTAGCACCCTCTGTTTCATCTTTTTTAATGTGAAGCACCTTAGAAAATTTCTGAAAATCCTTCTCCTCATCACCCGGGGCAATGCGAATATCAACAGATTGCCATTCACCATTTTTCTCTTCATAGCCTACTAAAGCAACTAGAAATGCTTTCCCTATCGTCTGCTCACCAGCTAAAGAGTTTGCGATATCTGCAAACAGAGCGTCATAATAGGTAGGATTAGATAGAGCAAATACTAAAATATCATCTCTCTTTAGCTTCCCATCGACACTATCTAAGGGGATTTCATCTACATGCTCCAATATCGGTAGAACAGTTTCATGCCTTAGTAAAGCGACCATCAAAGAATCGTTGTATGGTGAATCTGGATTCATAATTTTATCATAACTGTAGGCATACTCGGCAGCTATACAAAGAATGAACATTAAAAATGGAATACAGATAAGAACTAAAATTAGTTTTTTTCTTCTGACTAAGGAGTTAAAAAAAATATAAATAGGAAGAATTGATAGAACTAGCAAAATTACAAAAAAAACGCCAAATACTTTCTCGACATTACTGAAAGCAATCTCCCACAGTTTTTGATGATATAAATTTAAATATTCTTCCACTAGAGCCCCTCCTGACATACTGAAATTTCAACCTAGATATATGTAATCTTTCCAATTTTTGCACAATTATAGATTATTGTCAATTGCTTATATAATTTTATCATCTTTTAGAATTTTGGACCCTCACAGCCCAAAGCTTACAAAAAACGTAAAACATGCTATAGTAGAATTAGTTTATTTCATTGGAGGAGAGTATGTCAGAGAGAAATCGACAATTACAGGCTGTGTCCCCTTTTTTACAAAAAGTTATTAACTGGTCTTCTATTATTGGGGCAGTTGGGACTATCGCCTTTTGTATCTGGGCTTATCAAGCCGGAGTTTTACAATCAAAAGAAACACTCTCTGCTTTCATCCAACAAGCAGGCATATGGGGACCCCCACTCTTTATTTTTTTACAAATTCTGCAAACTGTAGTCCCAATTATTCCTGGAGCTTTAACCTCAGTTGCTGGTGTCTTTATCTATGGGCATATCGTAGGAACGATCTATAACTACATCGGTATTGTCATTGGTTGCGCCATCATCTTCTACCTAGTTCGAATCTATGGCCCAGCCTTTGTTCAATCTGTTGTCAGCAAGCGAACTTACGATAAATACATCGGCTGGCTTGATGAAGGCAATCGTTTTGATCGATTTTTCATCTTTATGATGATTTGGCCAATCAGCCCCGCAGACTTTCTTTGTATGCTAGCTGCTCTGACCAAGATGACTTTCAAGCGCTATATGATTATTATCATTCTGTGCAAACCCTTTACGCTTGTAGTCTATACCTATGGTCTGACATATATTATTGATCTCTTCTGGCAAATGGTCCCCAAATAAACAAAGCAAAATCAGCAAACTAAAAGACCGAGGCAAATGTCTCCGTCTTTTTTGTATCTTTATAAGATTCCTTTTTTCCTTTGAATAAATAAATCTTTCAAGGAAATCAACATCACGGCAGCTAGGATCATAGCCATTCCCAGAAAATCCAAGGCATAAAAATGTTCTTGCATAATTAGAAAGGCAAAGAAAACAGCAGAAATTGGCTCAATTGAAGCCAGTAAGCTTGATTTTACCGGCCCTACCAAACTCGTCCCTTTCAAGAAGACGGTGTAGGCAAAAATCGTTCCAATCACGATAATACCGAGCAGGGCAAAGAGAATATCCAGGCGAAACTGCCATTGATGCTGAATGAGACCACTAAAAGGAAATAACAAAATCCCCGCCATAATCATGCCAATTCCAATGACCAACATACTGCCCCATTTCTTAATCAAATCAATGGGCAAAAGGATATAGAGCGAATAAGTAAAGGCCGAAAAGAGACCGATAAGTAAGCCTTTTGGGGTCATAGAAAGCTGATTGAGCTGACCATGAGTGGCAATCAAGAATGTCCCTCCAATCGCTAAAAATATGGAGCATACTTCAGAAACTGTTGGGGCGACCTTGTCTTTGATACAGGTGTAGGCTAAAATCCCCACAGGACATAAATATTGTAGTACGGTTGCTGTTCCTGCATTTGTCTCATGAATAGCCTCCAAATAGGCATATTGATTAAGAAAAAGACCAAATAAGGCAAAAACAAAGATCATGATAAGTGATTGCTTGTCCTTCCAAATCTGACCAAATGACTTGGGATCAGCAAAATAAGCCATCCCCATCAGAGCAAGACCTGCCACTAATAAGCGAAAATTGGTCAAACTCAGAGCCGAAAATCCGTGCACCATCAAATATTGGCCACTCGTTCCAGACAGCCCCCAAGCTGTCCCAGCCACTAGTGTATAAATGGTCCCTCTTACTGTCTTAGACATCCTAAATCTCTCTCCTATTACTTCGTTTATTATAGCATAAACCGTAAAGAAAAATCAGCCAATTTTGACTGATTTTCATATCATAGTTAAGCAAAATTTTATTCAGGGGATACCAAAATTTTAATCTGAGCCTTATCCTGAGTCAGCTCAATAAATCCTTCTTGTACAATATCCTCCAGCTTAATCTTCTTGGTCACAAGCTTATCCGCAGAGAAGTAGCCCTGCTCCATCAGCTCCAGCACCTTAGGAAATATATGCCGATAGGCGATAATGCCCTTGAGTGATTTTTCTTGAATAGCAAATTCATTTGGATTAATGCTGGCTTCTCGCTCCCAAATAGAAACAACCATACATTCTCCAGCCTTGTGGACAGCAGCCAAAGCTTGCCCCAGCACAACCGGCACTCCAGTTACTTCATAAGACACATCTGCCCCGCCACCAGTTAAACGCTGAATAGCAGCTACCACGTCTTCGCCTTCTTCTGGTCGCACAATGATGGCCCCAAGCTCCTCAGCCTTGGCCTGACGTTCTGGAGATAACTCAACACCATAAATCTTAGAAGCGCCCGCCGCCCGCAAAGCCTCAACAATCAAGAGCCCGATTGGACCCAAACCGAAGACCACCGCGGTATCGCCCGTCTTAAGAGCTGACTGACGGACTGCGTAAACAGCCGCAGCAGCAGGTTCTGTCAAGGCTGCCTGCTCAAAACTAAGGCTGTCTGGAACTTTGTGAACAATATCTCCGTCCAAAACACAGTATTTGGCAAAACCACCGTCTGCCGCCAAACCGACAAAGTTTAGATTAGGGTCCAGATTGTAATCACCGACAAGATTATGCTTAGCCAAAATAGGCTCAACTGTCACTCGATCGCCAACTTTGACCCGTGTCACAGCACTGCCGACCTCAACAATTTCTCCAGCAAACTCATGTCCCAAGGTCACAGGCGCTTTCTGCCCAGAGTAGACATGCTCTGTTTCTGTCGGAATAAAATTTGGTCCATCCAAGTATTCATGCAAGTCAGTACCACAGATTCCTGTGAACTTGACCGCAATCTTGACCTGATGAGGTTTGACTTCCGGTACATCCACCTCTTCAATGCGAACATCTTTAGCGCCATACCCCAACGATCAGCTTTCATTTTTGCTATAAACATACCTCGCTTTATAAATTATTAGCTCAATTGTAAGCTTTTTCATTTTTCTTATCAAATGATTAACAGAATCTTAGAAAAAAGTTTTAATTTTAAAAATTTGATACTTCTAATCATATCACTTTATTTGTTATAACCATAGAAGAGACAAAAAATCAGTCACTTTTGACTGATTTTTCTATGATTTAGAAACTGTTAAATTCCGCTCCTGCTGCAATTTGGGAATATTAACCCTCTATTTCAAGAAGTAAATAAGGTAAGCCTAAGATAGTCCCAAGAATTCCAAGCATAACACGAATTCCAGAAGCTTTAACAAGTACCTTTTGGCCATTTTTTACTTGAATTTTATGAGACTTCATAAAACTTTGTCCAACCTGTAGCTCAATACTGTCTCCCTCAAATGACAGAGTTTTGCTTTCATTATTTGAAAGTTTATGTACAAGTTCACCATTAAGATATACCGCTACTTTTTGAGCAACACCAACCATACCCGTATCACGCGTAATTGTAATTTCCGACATAACTAACTCCTTTAATTTTTATCTATTCTATCATATCGGATATTTCAAGAAAAAGCAAAAAACCAGCCTCACGACTGGTTTTCTACTTATTTCTATAGTTTTTCCAACTCTTCATTGAGCAGTTTTTGTGCTACTTGTGGGTTGGCTTGGCCCTTGGTTGCTTTCATGAGCTGACCGATCAGGGACTTAGCCGCATTCTTATTGCCACCCTTATAGTCATTGATAGCTTTTTCGTTGTTGGCAAATACTTCTTGGATGATTGGCAGAAGCTGGGCAGGGTCTGAGATTTGAATCAAGCCTGCTTTCTGCACATATTCCTTAGCAGAGCCACCATTTTTAGCCAGATGAACAAAGACCTTCTTAGCAATCTTAGAGGAAATCGTTCCGTCTGCGATCAGGGCAATCATCTCAGTCAGGTTTTCAGGAGTCAGCTCAATTTCAGATATGGTCTTGCCTTCGGCATTGAGGTATTGAGCCACATCTCCTTGGAGCCAGTTAGAAACAGCCTTGGCGTCACCGCCTGCTGCAACAGCTGCTTCAAAGAAGTCTGACACAGCCTTGGTCGCTGTCAACTGCTTGGCATCGTAGTCAGACAGGCCGTAATCGCCCACATACTTAGCCCGGCGTTCTTTTGGAAAGGCTGGCAGACTGCTGCGCACTTGCTCAATCCAAGCATCCTCAATCTCAAAGATAGGCAGATCAGGCTCTGGGAAGTAACGGTAGTCCGCTGAACCTTCCTTGACCCGCATGAGTAGGGTTTCGCCAGTTGCTTCGTCATAACGACGGGTTTCCTGACGGATTTGACCGCCACTGCGTAGGATTTCAGCCTGGCGTTTTTCCTCAAATGCTAGACCCTTACGAACAAAGTTGAAGGAGTTAAGGTTTTTCAGCTCAGTCTTGGTACCAAATTCTTCCTGACCGAAAGGACGGATAGAAATATTGGCGTCGACCCGCATGGACCCCTCTTCCATCTTGACATCAGAGATCCCAGTGTACTGGATGATTTCCTTGAGGGCAGTCAGATAGGCATAAGCTTCTTCTGGACTGCGCATATCCGCTTCCGATACAATCTCAATCAGTGGCACCCCTTGGCGGTTGAGGTCCACATAAGAGTAGCCATCGCTACCATGGGTATTCTTTCCGGCATCTTCTTCCAAGTGAGCCCGCTCGATACGGATTTTCTTGGTCGTGCCATCTTCTAGCTCAATCTCAATCCAACCATTGTAGCCAATCGGCTCATCAAACTGAGAAATTTGATAAGCTTTGGGATTGTCCGGATAGAAGTAATTCTTGCGGTCAAAGTGCATCTTCTGGTGAATATCCATGTTCAAAGCCAGAGCAGCCTTGATACCATAGTCAATGACACCCTTGTTCATAACAGGTAAAACACCCGGGAAGGACCAGTCAATGATATTGGTGTTGGCATTAGGATCTTCACCGAAGTGAGCTGGAGCTGGTGAGAAAATTTTTGAATTGGTCTTCAATTCAACATGGACTTCCAGTCCGATAACTGTTTCAAAGTTCATTATTTTTCACCTCCAAAGATAACTGGCTGCTGTTTGTGATAGTCAGTCGTCGCTTCAAATGCTGCGGCTGCTTGATAGATAGTCGCTTCATCGAAGTGGTTACCAATCAGCTGCAAGCCAACAGGAAGACCATCTGCAAAGCCAGCTGGGATTGAAATGCCAGGTAGGCCAGCCAGATTGACTGGAATGGTCAAAAGGTCAGCCAGATACATAGCCACTGGATCTTGGTTTTGACTGCCTAAGTCATATGCTACTGTTGGTGCAGTTGGACCTAAGATCAAATCATATTTTTCAAAAACCTTGGCAAAATCCTGCATAATCAAGGTCCGAACCTGACCAGCTTTCTTGAAGTAGGCATCGTAGTAACCAGATGACAAACTGAAAGTACCCAGCATAATCCGACGTTTCACTTCTTCACCAAAGCCTTCGCTGCGAGATTTGACATAGACATCTTCTAGATTTTCAATGTCTTCCGCGCGGTAGCCATAGCGAATACCGTCAAAACGTTGCAGGTTAGAGCTGGCTTCAGAGGAAGCAATGATATAGTAAACAGCCACACCGTACTTGCTATGAGGCAAGCTAACTTCTTCAACGATAGCTCCCAAGCTTTCCAAGTGCTTCGCAGCTGCTAAAATCGTTTCCTTAACCTTGCTGTCAATTCCCTCACCCATGTATTCCTTAGGCAGGGCAATCTTCATTCCCTTGATGTCTTGGCCAATCTTGCTGGTAAAGTCTGGCACTGCCTCTTGTGATGATGTCGAATCCTTAGGATCATTACCAGAAATAACATTCAGAAGCTGTGCATTTTCCTTAACCGTTTGAGAGAAAGGCCCAATCTGGTCTAAAGAAGAACCAAAAGCAATGAGACCAAAACGAGAAACCCGTCCGTAAGTTGGCTTGAGGCCGACTACACCGTTAAAGGAAGCAGGCTGGCGAATAGAACCACCAGTATCAGAACCCAGTGATAGACGGACCTGACCAGAGGCAACAGCTGTCGCTGAACCACCAGATGATCCACCAGGAACCTTGCTGCTGTCCCAAGCATTCTTAGTCGTCTTAAAGTAGGAGTTTTCGCTAGAACCACCCATGGCAAACTCGTCCATGTTTGTCTTCCCAACGATAATCATATCCTTACCATAGAGCTTCTCTACACTGGTCGCATCGAAAATTGGCTTGTAGTTGTAGAGCATTTTTGATGCAGCTGTTGTCAAAATTCCCTTGGTTGAGATATTGTCCTTAACCGCCAGCGGAATTCCGCTCATGAGATTGTCAGCATCAATGCCCTTGGCATCTAGAGCCGCAGCCTGAGCCAAAGCCTCCTCTTCGCTGACAGTAATGAAGCTGTCTACAGCTCCTTCACGTTCTTTGATATCCGCCAAAGTTGCCTGAGTTAACTCTACCGCAGAAATTTCTTTCTTGACCAGCAAATCATGCAACTCTTCAATAGTCTTGTGATTAAAAGTCATTAGGCATCTCCTCCGTCATCTAGGATGGCAGGCACTTTGATGTACCCCCGCTCTTTTTCAGGCACATTTTGGAAAAGCTCTTCCCGATTCCAGCCTGGCTGAGCCACATCTTCTCGCATGTAGTTGATATTGGCAGCTACATTGGAAGTAAAAGGCACTCCTTCTGTATCTACTTCATTGAGCAATTCGACCATGTCGACAATCTTAGACAAAGTCGTTGCAAACTCAGCTGTTTCTTCTGGTGAGAAAGCCAGTTTTGACAACTTAGCTACATGACTTACTTCTTCTTGAGTAATCTTCATCTCTGATTCCTTTCGTAGAATATGTGAGTTTTAGCGACTGAAAATAAGAATTTGAGATGAGTTCTTTATTTCCAGAGCTTAGCTCACGTTTGTTTTGATAAGCTAGAGGACACCGATTTGTTTAGCATCCACTAACTCCTTTCTTGGGCTTATTCCTGCTATCTGTCAGGAATTCGCATCATTTCATTTTACCATATTTGGCTCTATTTCTTCAATTCCAAATGCAATTCTTTGACCTGTCTGTAGTCAACCAGACTCGGACTTTCCAGCATAGGATCAAAGCCTGTACCATTTTTGGGAAAGGCGATGACCTGGCGGATATTTTGCTCTCCAGCCAAGATCATAACTAAACGATCCAATCCTAGAGCTAAACCACCATGTGGCGGGAATCCGTATTCCAAGGCTTCCAAGAAGAAACCAAAGTCCCGCTCATAGTCTTCTCGGCTCATGCCTAATAGCTCAAACATAGCTTCCTGAGCCTTCCGGTCATGAATCCGCAGACTTCCTCCGCCAATTTCATAGCCATTCAAGACGATGTCATAGGCGTGGCTACGGAATTGACCTGGCTCCTGTCCATCTTCAAAAATTCCCTGTGTGAAAGGATGGTGCATAGCTTGATAGCGGTTTTGGTCTTCATTCCACTCCAGCAGCGGCCAATCCACAACCCAGAGGAAATGAAGCAGACTCGGATCAATCAAGTCTAAAGCTTTCGCGACTTCTATACGCAGATGTCCCAAAGCTTCCTGAGCCCGACGCTTCTTGGCCATGACTAGCAGGATGAGATCTCCATCCTTGGCCTCAAAACGTGTCAGTAACTCCTGACTTTCAACTTCAAAGGTGCTAGCCAAATCCCCAACTAACTGGCCATTTTCAACCTTGAGGCTGGCAAAACGGCTACAACCAAATTCCTTCATTTCCTGATAGTAGTGACTTAGTTGCTTTTTGCTAAAAGCACTAGCCGCATCTGGCACACAGATTCCCATCACTTCCTCTTGGTTATCCAAGGCTTTCTTGATAAGAAGCGATTCATTTGCTTGGCACAAATCCGTCAAATTCTTCAGCTCTAAACCAAAGCGTGTATCTGGCTTATCAGAGCCGAAACGACTCATAGCCTCTTCATAGCTGATAGTCGGAAAAGCTTCTGTCAACTCTAAACCATGAGTTTTCTTGACAACAGCCTTGAGCATAGCTTCAACCAGAGCTCGGATTTCTTCCTCGCTGGCAAAACTCAACTCCAAATCCACCTGGGTAAACTCTGGCTGACGATCGCCTCGCAAGTCTTCGTCACGGAAGCATCGAACAATCTGATAATAGCGCTCAAGGCCAGCTCCCATCAGTAACTGCTTGAGCATCTGCGGGCTCTGTGGCAAGGCGTAAAATTGATTTTTAAAGATCCGACTAGGAACTAAGAAGTCTCTAGCACCTTCAGGAGTTGACTTAGTCAGATAAGGCGTCTCCACTTCCAAAAAGTCTAAACCATTCAAATATTCTCGAATAGTTGAGGTGACCTGATGACGAACTTTAAGGTTATGTGTCATCTTCTCACGGCGCAAGTCCAGGTAGCGGTATTTCTGACGCAGGTCTTCCCCTGTATGAGCATGCTGATCTAGCTCAAAAGGTAATGTCTTGCTACTAGCAATAACTTCAATTTTCTCAGCTCTCAGCTCAACCTGACCAGACTTAATGGCTTTATTAACAAAACGCTCTTCACGCTGAACAACTTGTCCAGTCACTGCAATAAGATCTTCCTTGCCGATTTCTTCCAGCTTAGCAAAATCTTCAATCTCACCGCTAACAAAAACCTGAAGCAAGCCCTCACGGTCCCGCAACTCAATAAAGGCCAGCTTACCGTGATTGCGGATATTTGCCACCCAGCCTTGTGCTGTCATAGTCTGTCCAACTTGCTCTAAACCATAGTTTCCGATAAAAATTTCTTTCATCTCTTCCTCTTTCTTTATACTCTCATTTCGTAAAAATTTCTTTTTCTATATCCTTGATTGCCTATACCATAGTACACAAAGCTATTATAGAAATCCAATTATCAATCTCCCTGATGATTAATCGAAAAACCTTAGATATAACTTTTTTCTATTTTGAATAAAATCTTAGAGATATAGAAAAAACCACAGCTTCCTCTGAGAAACAGACGAAAACCGTGGTACCACTGTTATTTGCCACCTAAGAAGGTAGCCTCTAAGCTCGTAACGTGAGCAACGTTTGCGCTTTATCACGCAAAAGATTATGAAACATGTTCTTCGGATTTTGTCTTCTTGGCGCTGCTCTCAGCTTCCAGCGCTCTCTGTGCAAGTTAACAAACCTACTCTGCTTCTCTTTTACTTTTAAATTGTTTCTATTATAGTCGAACCTAGTACATTTTGCAAGTGATTGAGGGCAAATTTATGATTTTCCTCTGATAGCGAAGCTACAGCTGGCTCAACCACCTCGATCTGATAACCAAGATTATAGGCATCTATTGCCGTATGCAAGACGCAAATATCCGTCAAGACTCCTGTCAAAATGACCGTATCTACATGTCTTTCTCTCAGGCGAATATCTAAATCCGTCCCAGAAAAAGCAGAATAGTGGCGCTTATCCATCCAAAAGACCCGTGAATCTCCTTTATGTTTCTCATAGAAATCTGCCAAAGGTCCATATAAGTTTCGACCACTAGTTCCCTTGATATTGTGGGGTGGGAAAAGCTTGCTTTCAGGATGAAAGGCATCGTTCTCATCGTGGGCATCAATAGTAAAGAAGATATAATCCCCACGCTCAAAGGCTTCTTCAGTAACTTGTGCAATGGCTTCAGAAATTGCCTGAGCAGGAGCTCCGGCTGTCAACTTTCCCTCGTCTGCCACGAAATCAACTGTATAATCAATGGAAATTAGCGCTTTTGCCATCAGTAGTCCCTCTTTTTAATTTCCTCAAAAACATCTGGAATCAGCACTTTCAGATAGGTCCCTTTCATTCCCAAAGACCGGCTCTCAATGATCCCAGCACTCTCTAGCTTACGCAAGGCATTGACAATAACAGACCGTGTAATTCCAATACGGTCAGCAATGACAGAAGCTGTCAAGTGGCCTTCATTCCCATTTAGCTCTCCTAAAATGGCCGAAACAGCTCGTAATTCTGAATAAGACAAAGTGTTTACTGCCATTGTCACTGCTGTACGACGACGGATATTCTTTTCATCTTCTTCTCTTTGGAAATTCAATAACTGAATGCCCACAACGGTACTTGAAATTTCTACTAAGACCAAATCATCATTATCAAATTTCTCGTCATTTCGCCAAATAATCAAAGATCCCAAACGAATCCCTGAAACATGAATAGGTGCAATGGTTGTCAAACCATCTGGAAAATCCGACTGTGTCTCAACCGGAAAGATGGATAATTCATGCTCGACTGGCAAATTAGCCTCTGTATCGTAAATTAAATTAGCAGAACGAATATAATCATCTGGGAACATTTTAGTTTGGTAGAAGGCCTCTACACGGTCATTGTTTGTTTTGTACCGCATAAAGTAACCCAACAAACGTCCCTTGCTATTAACAATACAAGCATTACAGTCCATAATTTCTGCCAACTGTCTTGTAATGTCATTGTATGGCAACTCTTCTTGAAGCTGCTCTTCAGAGCGCTTCAAAATAGATGTAATTTTTCTTGTTTTTTCTAATAAATGTGCCATAAGCCACCTCGTATTTAGTCCGATTGATTATATCATAAATTGACAGAAATTTCAATAATTATCTGAAAATTGCCTATTGAATAATAATTCTTTACATTTTATCCAGCGAACGATTTTAGTTCCTTCAAAACCAACATATTTTTGAAAACAGCGCGAGGTCCTGATTTAAATTTATTGGGATTTCAACGCTTCTTTTTGTAAAAAAAGGAAGTTAGGAGCTTATCTCATCCTAACTTCCGGCCTATTATCTTATTCACTATATCTATAGCTTCTTCAAAAAATCTAATTTTTGCTTTCTTTTTTATGCTTCCAAATCAGCAGAGCAAAACCAGATACCAAAGCGAGAATTCCACTCATTACCGCCCAGACAGAAAGCCTGCTTCCTGTATTCGGCAATTTTGCAGAGCCTACAGAGTCCTGCATAGAATGATTCTCACTAGGATCAGATGACGTTGCTGATGCCCTGCTAGCATCCGCTTTGCGAGTAGCATCCGCTTTGCGAGTAGCAACTCCTTTAACGATCGGCTCCTCTTTCGTTTTCACTAGCGGATCTGAACCAGATTCTTGCGTCTGCATTTCCTCACTTGGATTAGACTGGACTGGACCATTCAAGCGCTTCTCTGTCTGATCCAAAATATTTCGATAGTGATCATCGCGTTTTTGTTTCTCTTGAGCTTGGAGTTGAGCAGCTAAACTGTTATAAACTTTCTCTGCTTGGGCCTGAGCAGCTTTCAGCTCTGATAGAGTCTGCTGTTTAGCTTCTAGATCGCTAGTCTTATCAGCTAAATCCTTCTCAGCTGCTGCCAGATTGGCTTGAGCTTGTTCCAGATTCGTTTGAGCATCCTGCAGGTTAGCTAAATTCTTTTGGGCTTGATCCAAAGCGGTCTGAGCTTGAGCAACTGCCGCTTGGGTGGCATCACGCTTTGTTCTAGCCTCTTCCAAAGCCTGATTGGCCTGAGCCAATGCTTTTTCTTCTTGAGCTAGTCTATCTCTGGCTACAGCTTGGGCGGCCTGAGCAGCCGACAAGGTCTCTTGATATTTTGAGAGGGCAGCTGCCTTATCTGCCTGATCCGAATTCGCAAGATTCAGTGCCTCTTGAGCCTTAGATAATTTTTCTTGATTCTTTTCTAATTCCTGCTTAGCAGTAGCTAGGGCGGCTTGGGCAGTTGCAAGTTCTAGAGGCGCTTGCTTGGCTTCATCTAATTGTTTTTGCGCCACTTGCACCGCAGTTATAGTTTGGTCATAAGCAGTTTGAGCAGTACTTTTTTCTGCTTGCGCTTGATCATGAGCGCTTTTAGCTTGATCATAGGCTGCCTGAGCCTGGGCTAAAGCTTGCGGATCACTAGAAGTAGAATTTCCACTGGCTGTTAAAGGTGTAGCATCAAAGTTATTTTTTGTCGCATATTTAACTTGATCTTCGGAAACCATAGTGAAATGGGCTACCGTGATATCGCTCTCCATCGAAAAATCAACGCCTAGATAATTTTTCTGGCTTCCTGTATTAAGACCAGAAATTGATTTGGCATGGACCCATTCATAGCCATTATACATAAATTCAACAAGAGAGAAGTAGATGTCTCGCTTCATATCTGCCACGCTCATCTGAGCTGTATTAGCTCGCCAGATATAGGCATTTTCGTAGTATTGAAGCCCTTGTTGCTCTTGCTCAGAAGTGGTCGTGACCAATCCATATTCACGAGCCACCCGATTTATCCCCCAAGTATCATGGTGATAGCGATTCATCAAATCCCAGTTCCAATTGTCATTTCTGTATGCTTGGGAAACCTTGTCAGCAAACTCTAAAGATGATGGAGTTAGTAAGGTTTCACCCGTTCCCATTTGAGCACGCAATTGGTTAATTAATTCTGAAGCAAACTGCGATAACTCTCTGCGAACCTCATAAGGAATATTATTGGTATCATACATTTTAGTGCTATCATTCGGATCTGCTATGTAGTTATTGTAAGATTTGGCCCTATCGTTAACTGCTGTCAACGTTGCTTCAATCTGACTGATTTGAGATTGCGGTGTATTTGGATCAGCCAACTGTTTCAATGCGGCAATATACTCCGGCGTCATGTAAAGCCTGTTTTTGTTGTTAGAAACAGAAGGTTTCAGACTGTCATTTTCAGTAGCCTGGGCTGCTTCCAAATTTGCCTGTGCCTGACTGAGCTTAGCTTGAGCTTCAGCTTCCTGAGAACTTGCTTTATCCAAAGTTTGTTTAGCCTTTTCAGCATCAGAGTCTGCCTGAGCTTTATTTGAAACAGCCTGATCAATTTTTTCTTGACGCTGACTATCTGATTGCTCAGCCTTGTTCACTTCCTCCTGTGCTTTATTGACTGCAGCCTGACTATTGGCTACATCTGCTTTTGCTTGTTCAAGATTTGCAGAAACTTCTGCACTCGATCCCTCTTGACTCTTTTGAGTTCGTTCCAAATCAGCTTGAGCTTGACTAACCTTTTCGTCTGCTTTTTTCAGAGCTTCTTTAGCCTCTTGAGTTTTTTGAGCTTGAGAGTTTGCCTGATTCTGACTTTTATCCAGTTCAGTTTGACTTGCTTGAGCTACTTTTTCTGCTTCCTTCACGGCTTCCGTTTGATTAGCTACAGCCTCTCTAGCCGCTTCTTTAGTTGCAGAAGATGCTTGAGTCCCTTCTTCAGCAGTTTTAACTGCCTCTTTTGCCAGCTCAGCATTCGCTTTGGCAGTTTCTACGGATTTTTCCGCTTCCTTGACCGCTGCTTCCTCTTCTTTGACCTGCTCATTCTTTTGATCTAAGCTGTCTTTAGCAGCATCAACTTCAGCCTTATTAACTGCTGAAACAGCTTGGGTATTTGTCCCTTGATCAATCGTATCTTCTGGCGCCGGCTTGCCTCCTGTCACTTGATCTGCTTTGGCCTCTTTGGCAAAGAGCAAAGACAAAGCAAGGGCACCAACAGAAAATGCACTCAGCATTTTTTTAAACATAAAAACTCTCCTTTGTGTTTAAATCTTTTCATCATTAGTAAAATAATGATGGAATTATTCTACCATCTTTAGATTTGACAGAAAAGTAGGTACCCAGTTCATTTGGACTTCAAACAAGAGAATCGAAAATTTTGTCATTAAAATGTTACATAAAAAATATACGAAAACTTGATAAAAACAAACATAATTTCCACTCCCATTTTTTTAGATCTGCTTTTATGTCATTTATTTCATTTTTTTAACAATTTTAAAATTAGAACTATTTAACTTAAAAAGTTAATTTAGAAACCATCTGATACAGTAATTTAGCCTTATTCCATTTAAACAACAAAAAAAGAAGAACATTTCGTTCTTCTTTTCACTTTTATTAACTTAATTAGCGCCGGTATTGTTGCAAGAAACGAGTCATTTTTTCTTGCACTTGGGCCAATTCATCCACACGTGGCAAATATACAATTCGGAAATGATCAGGATCCTTCCAATTGAAGCCACGGCCATGAACTAGCAGAATTTTTTCTTGTTTTAAGAAATTTAAAACAAACTGCTCATCATCATCGATCTCATACATTTCGCGATCAATCTTAGGAAAAATGTATAGACCTGCCTTTGGCTTGACTGCAGAAAGACCCGGGATGTCATTGATAGCTTTATAAATGAAGTTACGCTGTTCGTAGATACGACCGCCTGGCAACAATAACTCATCTACAGACTGATGCCCTCCCAATGAAGTTTGAACCACCTGTTGGGAAAGAACATTGGAACAGAGACGCATATTGGATAACATATTCAATCCTTCAATATAGCCTTGAACATGCTTCTTAGGACCTGACAACGCCATCCAGCCAACCCGGAAACCAGCAATGCGGTGAGATTTTGACAAACCATTCATACTAACACAGAACAAATCGGGTGCTAGGCTTGCAATAGCTGTGTGCTTCTCACCGTCCATAACCAAACGGTCATAGATCTCGTCTGCAAAGATAATCAAATCATTCTGACGGGCAACTTCAACAATGTCTTCTAACACTTCCTTCGGATACAGGGCTCCTGTTGGGTTATTTGGATTAATCACAACGATAGCTTTGGTGTTTGAAGTAATTTTTGATTTAATGTCATCAATATCTGGATACCAATCCGCTTCTTCATCACAAAGATAATGAACTGCATTTCCGCCAGCTAGGCTCACTGCTGCTGTCCACAATGGATAATCCGGCATAGGAACCAGAACTTCATCTCCATTGTCTAGCAGGCCTTGCATAGACATTACAATCAGCTCACTGACACCATTTCCTAGGTAAATGTCTTCAATTCCAACGTTAGGAATATTTTTGAGCTGGCAATATTGCATAATAGCCTTCCGAGCTGAGAACAATCCCTTAGAATCAGAATAGCCTTCACTACTACGAGCATTGATAATCAAGTCATGAATGACTTCATCTGGAGCAGTAAAGCCAAACTCAGCTGGATTTCCAGTATTTAAACGCAAAATCCGTTCACCATTCGCTCGCATGCGCATAGCTTCTTCGAGAACTGGGCCACGAATATCATATGCTACATGCTCTAGTTTGACAGATTTATTGTATTCTTTCATTTTGAACTCCTCGTTTCAATCAATCGTCTTATTATAACTCAATTTTTCTCAAAAATCCAAAAAATATCACAAAAATATTGATAGAAAAAATGATTATAAATTCCTGTAAGGGAAGCTCTTTGCTCTTCGTTCAGCTATTTGAGCCTTGATTTCTTTTCATTTTTTAACGAGAATTTCTCCCCTTCTTACCGAAAATTGCTTTACTTCTTTCATGAAAAGGTTTACAATATAAATATAAGAGAATTTTCAGCAAGGATTGGAACTCTTAAAACAATCTTCATATTTTATGAAATAGAATTCAAGTTGAAAGCCAGGTTTTTCTTAACCATCGTTTTCAACAGGTTCCTAAACTGCTGAAACTTTCTTAGCATCTTTATGGAGGTAGGCTTATGTTACAAAAATATGAAAATATTCTAGTTGCAATTGACGGTTCCCGTGAAGCAGAATTGGCATTTGAAAAAGGAGTCAATGTTGCGCTTAGAAACAAATCTCGCTTAACCATTGCTCATGTTATTGATACTCGCGCTCTTCAAAGTGTATCAACATTTGATGCTGAAGTATATGAAGAACTGCAGGAAGATGCAAAGAAATTAGTCGCTGGCTATGAAAAGAAAGCTCGTGAGGCTGGTGTTGGTGATGTTGTTACTGTAGTTGAACTTGGAAATCCTAAAACTTTACTAGCAACAGAAATTCCAGATGAACAAAAGGTTGACTTAATCATGGTTGGAGCAACAGGTCTCAATGCTTTTGAGCGTTTATTGGTCGGTTCTTCATCTGAGTATATCCTACGCCATGCTAAAGTTGACTTGCTCGTTGTCCGTGATAGCGAAAAAACCTTATAGACATTTTGTTTTAGACATAAAAAAACTGAGTTGATCTCAGTTTTTTTCTTTGGAAGCACAATTTTTTTCGTAGGCTTTTATCTGTCTTTCTAATTCTTCTTTAATGGCGGGTTCTGGCGCGTATTTCTCTTCCCAATCATCCGGCTTTAAAATTTTATGAGTTACTGGATCAAAATGGGCTTTACCGTCAGGGAAAATTTTACCCATATTGGCTTGATGGACAATTGTAAAAAGGCGCTCTGGGTCCACCCCCATTAAAACAAAACTTCCATAAGTAAAGTAGAGTGTATCAATCAAGGCATCTACTTGACCAACTAAAGAAATCTCTGCTGGATTCTTCCCCTTAACCTTAGTAGCTGCCTTGTCTAGAGCATCGTGCAAGTGGGCAACTGCCTCGTCAAACTCTTCTTCTGAACTACTTGAAGCACGCAAAAATTCCACTAATTCTTCAAGTTTAAAGGCTGCCCGATGGCGAGCTCCTTCAGGCGTCCATGCGATCGGTTCTTCCTGAGTCTTCTTATCCATGACTCCATGAAATTCTTTAACCTTATTAAAATGATGGTCACTACTAGTAAAGACTTTCTCACTTGCTAAAATACCAAAATGCTCCAAGGCTTTATGAATCCCGTCTTGACTATTGCTGGTCGTTGTATGCTTGGCAACTTCTTTAACCTTACTGGTTCCATTTCCCATTGCAATTGACATTCCTACTCCCGACAGCATTTCAAGATCATTGTCTGAATCTCCGAAAGCCATCACTTGGTTAATATCAAAGCCATATTCTTTTCCTACACGCGCAATACCCTGCAACTTTGAGGTATCCCCATTGATGATGTCTGCCGCATAAGGACTAGAACGAGTAAACTTCAAATCTGGGAAATATTCCTCCATAGCCTGAGTTTCTTCAGGTGTAGCCAACATCACCACTTGATAAATGGGCTCTCGCGAAATATCTAACAGATCGTCTTTCTGTTGTGGAAGAGCTTTACTAACAACCCTGTTAAAGCCATGACTAATATAACGTGCAAAACCTTTAGGCACAAAGCGGCTACTCCACTGAGAGAATTTGCTCATGCCAAAGCGCATAATATGACTGCCAACCATATCTGTTTCTGTTCCAAGAGCAATTTCCTTTTTATGCTTTTTGGCATAATCAATGATTTCTCGAAGACTAGACTTATCAATAGGGGTCGCAGAAATAACCTTTTCCTTTGAAAATATATACTGGCCATTATAGGTAACTGCAAAATCCAAATCCAAATCTTTCATGAAAGATTGAACGAAAAAGGGACCTCTTCCTGTGGCCAAACCGACAAAAATACCTTGTTCTTTCAGACTCTGAATAGCCTGCTCTGTTGATTTGAGGACAGTTCGGCTGTCATTGACCAGGGTACCATCAATATCAAAAAAAACAGCTTTTACTTCCATACTTCTTATTCTTTCCTTTTATGATAAAATAAATTATAACACAATTTGGAAAGAAGCTCATCTATGAACAAAAAAATATTGGTATTGCATACTGGTGGCACCATTTCTATGCAAGCTGATGGAACTGGTAAAGTCGTAACAAACGACGAAAATCCTATGAATCATGTTACTGTCCCCTTGGAAGGCATCCAAGTTACAGCTCTCGATTTTTTCAATATCCCTAGCCCCCATATGACACCAGAACATATGCTTCGACTCTATAAAAAAATCAAAACCTCTTCTAAGGATTTTGATGGAGTCGTCATTACCCACGGGACCGATACCCTTGAAGAAACAGCATATTTCCTAGACACTATGGAAATCCCTGACATCCCAGTCGTCCTCACAGGTGCCATGCGTAGTTCAAATGAGCTAGGTAGCGACGGAGTCTATAATTATCTTTCAGCTTTACGTGTAGCTGCTGACCAGAAAGCTCACGGTAAGGGCGTCTTAGTCGTTATGAATGATGAAGTTCACGCTGCCAAATACGTTACCAAGACTCATACCACAAATGTCAGCACCTTCCAAACTCCAACCCACGGCCCCCTTGGACTTATCATGAAACAAGAGGTTCTATATTTTAAAACAGCTGAGCCACGTGTTCGTTTTGACTTAGACAAGATCACCGGCTGTGTCCCTATTATCCCTGCCTACGCTGGCATGAAGACTGAATTACTAGATATGCTTGATTATAGTCAGCTAGATGGTTTGATTATTGAGGCTTTTGGAGCAGGTAACCTCCCTCAGGAAGTCGCTGAAAAATTAACCTTTTTCATTAAGCAAGGAATCCCTGTTGCCTTGGTTTCTCGCTGCTTTAACGGTATTGCTGAACCTGTCTATGCCTATCCTGGTGGTGGTGTACAGCTTCACGAATCCGGTGTCTATTTCATCAAAGAACTAAATGCACCTAAGGCCCGTCTTAAACTCCTCATTGCTCTCAATGCAGGACTTTCAGGCCAAGAACTAAAAGAGTATCTAGAAGGATAAACAAAAACCAGCCGAGATTAAATCTCGACTGGTTTACTATTTTTCATCAGGATTATGAAAGGAGGGGTAATGAAAAATAGATGTTCTACCTACTTACTACCGTATGTAGAAAAAATCTTTTCCGAATCCTTGAAAACTTTTTTATAATCTACGTGAATATTTACTGTCATGATCAATACCTCTTTTCTTTTGATTGACTTTATTATAGGCAGTAAAACTTAAGACATTCTTATAAAAAACTTTCAAGAAGCTTAATCCAAATAATCTTGTTTATCTAAATGAAGAGCCACTAGATGCCAGTTAGGATCCCTCCTCCATTCTTTATTCTGCACAATTTGGCTAGCTACCTTTCTCGCTTCTTCCAAGATAGGGTAGTCCTCTACGATATCAGCCACTTGAAATTCAGGAATACCGGACTGACGGGTTCCAAAAATCTCTCCTGAACCACGCATTTTTAAATCTTCTTCAGCAAGTACAAAGCCATCTGTCGTTTCCGTCATGATTTTCATACGTTTCTTACCGGATTCTGTTTTTGGATTTGCGACAAGAACGGCATAGGATTGCTTATCACCACGCCCCACACGCCCGCGCAACTGATGCAGCTGACTGAGCCCAAAACGATCAGCATCCATGATAACCATAATCGTTGCATTGGGCACATTAACACCCACTTCAATGACAGTTGTAGACACTAAAATATCTACCTCTTTATTCTTGAAGGCCTGCATAATAGCCTCTTTTTCGTCACTCTTCATCTTACCATGAAGGAGAGAAACTCGGGCATCTCCCCCAAAGTAAGCTTGCAATTCTTCCTCTAAGTCAATAGCATTTTTTAGATCCAGAGCTTCTGATTCCTCAATCAAAGGAGAAATAAAGTAAACCTGAGCACCCTTTACTAATTCTTTTTTTATCCAATCAAGCACGACCTCGAGTTGCTCATGCTTGACCCAACGGGTAATAATGGGCTTTCGTCCCGCTGGCATTTGATCAATAATGGACACATCCATATCCCCAAAAGCCGTAATGGCCAAAGTTCTGGGAATGGGGGTAGCAGTCATCATGAGAACATCCGGATTATCTCCTTTTTCCCGCAAAATTCTACGTTGAGCAACCCCAAAGCGATGCTGTTCATCTACGATAACCAGTCCTAGGCGATGGTATTGAACTCCATCTTGGATCAAAGCATGGGTCCCAATTACCATATCAACCTGACCAAGCTCTATAGCCAGCAAAGTCTCTTTACGCTCAGCTGTTTTCATACTTCCAGTTAATAAAGCTAGTTTTAAATCAGGAAAGAGCTGACTGAGGCTTTCAAAATGCTGCTCTGCCAAAATTTCAGTAGGCACCATCAAAGCCGATTGGTAGCCAGCTGTATAGACAGCATACATGGCCAAACCAGCCACTACTGTCTTCCCACTTCCAACATCTCCCTGTAAGAGTCGGTTCATGTGAGCAGGCGACTTCAAATCAGACAAAATTTCAGCCAAAGCCCTCTCCTGAGCTCCTGTCAGAGGAAAAGGTAGCTGACTTTTTTTCTCTTGTAGCTGCTCTTCCTGCCAAGCAAGGGCCAGACCATTGCTGACATCCTTTGTTTCCATTTTAAGCACCTGAAGTTGCATTTGGAAATAGAACAATTCTTCGAATTTGACACGACGTAGCGCCTGTTTGTATTCTGCCAAATCTTTTGGAAAATGCATGGCCCTCACTGCTTCTGCTCGAGATAGCAATTGGTAGCGTTCCAACAAGACCTGGGGTAAATTTTCTTCAATCAGTAAATCCAAGCCTTGGTCAAAAGCTGTTTTAATTAATTTAATCAGACTTGTCTGGCTAATCCCTTGAGCCACCCTATAAACTGGCTGCAAGTCGTCTTCGACCTGAGCCAAGAGCTTCATCCCAGTCAAGCTAGCTTTAGCCTTATCCCACTTTCCAAAAACAGCAATATTTGCCCCCACTTCAACCTTATCCGCCAAATAAGGCTGGTTAAAGAAATTGACAGCTAGGATGACTTCCCCTTGCTTGATTGAAAAACGGAGACGGTTGCGTTTAAACCCGTAATACTGAACATTTGCTGGTGTCGCAACTATACCAGAAATGACGGCCTTTTCTCCATCCTCTAGATCAAGCACCTGCTTGCTTTGAAAATCTTCATAGCGAAAAGGAAAATACAGTAGTAAATCCTGTAAGGTCTCAATACCAAGCTTTGCAAACTTTTCTGCTGATTTCGGTCCTACTCCCGGCAGAACCGATAAGGGTTGGTGTAAATTCATAGTTCCTCTTTCAGTTCTAGCATCAAATGGCTTTCTCTAACTACATATTTCATCAAGGAGGCTTAAACTAATTAATTCTTGTAAATTCTTGGTACCCGATCACTAATCAAACAAACCACTTCATAGTTAATCGTTCCTCGTTTCTCAGCAACGTCAGTCGCCGAGATACTTTCTGTTCCGCTCTTACCAATGAAAACAACTGGTGTGCCCAGAGGATATTTCTTCGGCAAGCGAACTGTAATCTGGTCCATGGATACTCGACCAACTATTGGACAACGTTGACCATCAATGAGAACGTCAAAACCTTGCATATCCCTAGTCCAGCCATCTGCATAACCCAGTGGAATTGTTCCAATAAATTGTCCTTCATCCGCTGTGTAGGTTGCTCCGTAACCAACATCAGCCCCTGCTTCTACTTCTTTGACATGAACCAATTCTGAAACCAAAGAAAGAGCTGGTTTTATCTCATAAGGCAGTTCAAGGGCACTTCCACTAGGATTGAGACCATAAATAATATCTCCCAAACGAACAGCATTCATAACAGTGTCCGCATGCCAAAGAGAAGTAGCTGAATTGCTAGCATGAATAATCGGTGGAAGATCATCTAAGTCCGCTAAGATTCCCTTAAAACAAACTAATTGCTCTTCAAACTTACTAGCATCTGCCTCGTCAGCTGTTGCAAAGTGAGTAAAGATTCCTTCTACCTGAACACCAGCTGACTGGAGACGATTGATAGCTATCTGAAGTGACTGGATATCTCTAAAGCCAATCCGGCCCATACCAGAATCCACTTTCAGGTGAACAACTAAACCTTGCAAAGACAAGCCTGAAGCCTCCAACAAATCTAGCCATTCTAAGCTAGCCACTGTCAATGTAATCTTGTGTTCAACCGCCAGAGGGACTACCTCTATGGCTGAGACACCTAAAATTAAGATTTTTTTATCCAGGCCGCCTTCTCTTAATTCCAAAGCTTCGTCAATATTTGAGACACAAAATCCGTCTACAATATCATCAATATAACTTGAAACAACTACTGCACCATGGCCGTAGGCATTAGCTTTAACGACAGCCCATTTTTCAACATCTTGAGGCAAATGAGCTTTTAATTGCTCAATATTAAAGTGAATTGCTGACAGATCAACAAGTGCTTGACTTGGCCTATGTATACTAGTTTTCATCTCTTTCCTCCAAAATAACGCTAGCCATCACTAGGGTACCTGCATGGCTAATAGATACCCAAACCTTCCCAGAAAAAGGGGTCTTCGTAAATACTGGAGCACCTCTTTCATCATTCAAGACTTCTAAATCTTGAAAACTAAGCTTGCCAATTCCTGTCCCCCATGCTTTGGAAAAAGCCTCTTTAGCTGACCAGCGACCGGCCAAATATTCTATCTTTCGCTTGCCAGAAAGTTCTTCAAAACGAAGCCATTCCTTCTCTGTCAAGACTTTTTTTGCGAAGCGAGCATTTTTTTCATAGGCCCGCTGAATAGAAGATAGCTCCTCTATATCAATTCCATGTCCTATAATCATCTTTGTTCTCAGAATGAGACAAAACTCAGCTGGAAATCCAACTGAGCTTGCTGCATTCCGACCAATTGGCGACATTTTCTTTTGCCAAACGGTCCCTTTCATTTCAATAATAGAGTTATTTTTCTAAATGGCTATAAATTTCTCGAATCAACTGTTCAGTCTTGTCCCATCCCAAGCAAGGATCTGTAATGGATTTTCCAAAGACCTCTGGCTGATCTTGTCGGCCATCTTCCAAATATGATTCAATCATAAAGCCACGAACACTCTGCTTGATCTTTTCATTCCAGTCTCGATTTAAAAGAGTCTCGCGAACAATCCGCACTTGCTCTAAATATTGCTTGCCTGAATTGTCATGGTTCGTATCAACCATGATGAAAGGATTGGACAAACCTAACTTTTCATAAGTAGCAATCGCTTCAAGAAGATGTTCATAATGATAATTCGGCTCATTCTTACCATTGGCATGAATTGCGCCACGAAGAATGGCATGGGCCAGAGGATTACCTGATGTCTCCACTTCCTGAGAACGATATAGGAAGGTCTGTTTATTTTGTGCAGCATAGATGGCATTAAACATCACAGCTAAATTACCTGAAGTCGGATTTTTCATTCCCGCAGGAGTAGACAAACCTGAAGCAACAAAACGGTGTTGTTGATCTTCAACCGAACGTGCTCCTACAGCCATATAGGAAACCAAATCGTCTACTAGAGATACATTTTCAGGATAGAGCATTTCATCAGCCGTAGTCAGGCCTGTCTCAGTAATGACACGGTAGTGCAAATGGCGAACTGCCTTAATACCAGCTATTAAATCTGGAGCTCCTGCTGCATCAGGCTGATGAATCAAACCTTTATAACCATCACCATTTGTACGGGGTTTGGCTGTATAGACCCGCATAACAATGAAAACATGTTTTTTTACTTCTTCCTGAAGGGCAGCCAGACGTTCAGCATATTCTATGACTGCTTCTTCATTATCAGAGGAGCAAGGACCTATGACCAATAAAATCCGCTTGTCTTCTCCTCTGAGAATAGCAGCCAACTCTTGGTCGCGAACTTGCTTCGTTGCCAAAGCTTTTTCATCAAGCTGAGACAAGGTACGAACCTGCTCTACGTCAACAATAGGACCTCTTGTTGTAAATGTCATTCCAACTCCCCCTCAATCTTTTTTAACGACGGCCGTGGCAATTTTTAAACTTCTTACCTGAGCCACATGGGCATAGTTCATTCCGGCCAACCTTTGCCAAATCAACATCTGCTGGCAGGTCTGATTCTTGCGCTGAGATATTTCGTGTTGCTGTTGTTACAATGTTATGCTCCGTACGAGGACGCTCTTGCTCGTGAATTTGTGCTTTCATCATGAGACGAGTCACATCAAACTCGATTGAACCAATCATATCGTTAAACATTCTGAAACTTTCAGATTGGTATTCAACAACAGGATTATTTTGAGCATAACCTCGAAGACCTACAGCATTACGAAGCTGATCCAATGCATCAATGTGATCTGTCCACTTGTTGTCTACAACACGTAGAATCAATACTTTTTGGAATTCTCGAACAGCTTCTTCATCACGAAGTTTAGCAATTTGACTATTGTAGACTTCTAAAGCACGTTCATATAAGTTAGCCTTGATTTCCTCATCAGATAAACCTTGAAGATCGTTCAATGAAATCGACTCTTCCGGAACCAAGTTATACTTAGCAAAGTACAAAATTGAATCCAATTTTTCTTCTTGAGGAGCTCTGCTATTTCCATCAACAAAACGATCAATAGTTCGTTTGATCATAGCGTGAATCTCTGGAGCCAAATCCCGATTAGCTGTGATAACATCATGACGTTCAGCGTAGATGATTTCACGCTGTTCACGCATCACATCGTCATACTGAAGGACTTGCTTACGAGTATCATAGTTATTTCCTTCAACCCGTTTTTGAGCCGCTTCAACTTGGCGCGTAAACATCTTAGACTTAATAACAGACTCTTCTTCGCTCAGTTTGAAACGATCCAAGACAGCTTTGATTCTCTCAGAACCAAAACGACGCATCAGCTCATCTTCAAGAGATAGATAGAATTGAGATTCACCTGGATCTCCCTGACGACCAGAACGTCCACGTAACTGATTATCAATACGACGGCTTTCATGGCGTTCTGTACCAATCACACAGAGTCCGCCTAATTCACGAACACCTTCTCCCAGCTTAATATCGGTACCACGACCAGCCATATTGGTTGCAATTGTAACTGCACCGCGTTGGCCAGCATTCATAATGATTTGTGCTTCACGATAGTGGTTCTTAGCATTCAATACCTCGTGAGGAATTCCTGCTGCAACCAGCTTTTTAGAAAGATAGTCACTGGTTTCAACTGCAACCGTACCGACCAGAACAGGTTGTCCTTTAAGATGGCGTTCTTTCACGTCTTCTACAACTGCCTTAAATTTAGATTCTAAACTAGGGTACAGCAAATCCTCATGGTCAATACGAGCAATTGGACGGTTAGTTGGAATTGGAATAACACGGATATTATAAGTTTCGCGGAATTCTTCTTCCTCAGTCTTAGCTGTACCAGTCATTCCAGACAGTTTTTTATACATACGGAAAAGGTTTTGATAGGTAATAGAAGCAGATGTCTTGGTTTCATCTTGAACCGGAACACCTTCCTTAGCTTCAATGGCCTGATGAAGTCCGTCAGAATAGCGACGTCCTTCCATGGTACGACCGGTGAATTGGTCAACGATTAGAATTTCTTGTTCTTCGCTAACCACATAGTCGATGTCCAAAATCATGATATAGTTAGCACGCAAGGCATTATCAATGAAGTGAGTCAGTGCCACATTTTCAATATCATATAGATTATCTAATTTGAAATAGCTTTCAGCTTTGTCAATTCCAGAGTCAGACAGGCCGATTGTTTTTGATGGCACGTCGATGATATAATCATCCTTGTTAAGACTCTTAACGAAGCTATCCGCCATGTGGTAAAGCTGATTAGTTTCAGATGAAACTGGTCCAGAAACAATCAGAGGGGTTCTAGCTTCATCGATCAGAATGGAATCCACCTCATCAACTAAGGCATAGTTAAGTGGACGCTGAACCATGTTTTCAGCACGAACCACCATGTTATCACGAAGGTAGTCAAAGCCAATTTCTGAGTTCGTTGAGTAGGTGATGTCACAAGCATAGGCCTCTCTCTTCTCAGCTGGAGATTTAGCAGCCAAGTTAATACCAACTGAAAGCCCTAACCAAGAGTACAGTTCACCCATTTCTGTCGCATCACGCTCTGTCAGGTATTCATTGACCGTTACAACGTGAACTCCTTCTCCTGCCAAGGCATTCAAGTAAACAGGCATGGTCGCAGTAAGAGTTTTACCTTCACCTGTACGCATCTCTGGTACGTCACCATGATGGAGAACAATTCCCCCCATAATCTGTACTGGATAAGGATAGAGACCAAGAACACGCTTCGCGCCCTCACGAACAACTGCGAAGGCTTCATAGAGCAAGTCATCTAAACTTTCGCCATTCTGATAACGTTGTTTAAATTCATCTGTTTTAGCCTTTAGCTCCTCATCGGATAAGGCAGCCATCTGGTCACTATAAGCAATGACCTTATTTGCCATTTTCTCTAATTTTCTTAATTCACCTTTATCGTTTTCGATAATTGTTCTTAAAATATTTGCCATTTTTATCCTTACTTTATAATCTTTCTGATTTTAGAATGTTCTTTTCATTATAGCATTTTCTCCTATAACTTTCAAGAAACTTAAGCATTTTTATACCAAAACAAAGCCTTCTCTTTGATTCATTCCCACAATTTAACTCTACTTTTATTTCACGTACCAAAGTAAGCATTGAAGATAAATAATGATAAGTTTTTCCGGTCAGTTATAGCATTTTTTCCTTCCACACCCTCTATCGAATCAACTGTCCTTTTTGTTAGAAAAAAGCCTCTTTCAACCAAGAGGCTTTTTATACGAAATATAGGAGAGCAATGTTTCAAACTGAAACCGATAATGTCTATTCCCCGCTACTAAATCAATCTTCAGCTTGCTTGATAACCAATGCTTCAAACTTCATATCTGGCATGCATTCTTTTAAGTCAGACTGGATTCGCTTCAAGGCTTCCAAACGCATCTCAACGGAAGTATTCGCATTCCCTTGAATGATAAAAATTGCATCTTTGGTATCATCATCAAACTTATAGAGGTCACTATCTCGAATATCTAACCAAGCTAAAATCCCTTTGTCGTCGCGATAGACATAGTCTGTTTTAGCTACGTGTTTCTCCTTAGACAAAATTGGCAGAAAACTGTCTTCTCTTTGACTGACAGTGAACTCAATCTTTTCTCCAATTTTATTATAATCATGTCCGCCAATAGCTAACAGGGATTGCAAGGCTTCTACATTATAAATATCGATAATCGTATTGATAGCAGGAAGAGACCCGCGATGGCGGATATTTTTTATCAGAGCTGGAACGGTTGGAGGATTTTTCTTGACACTGCGACCTACACGTTGCAAGATATCTTCATAGCCTTGAATAATCGGTGATTGGAGAACCTGATCCAGGTCACAGTTTAGAGCCCACTCTTCTCTTTCTTTTTTCTTTTTTAGAAAGGTTGGAGATAATTCTGCATGCGGATTGACATTTTTAGCAATACCAATGACTACACTTTCAATTCCTAAGTCACATAGGCTTCGATCCAGGATAAATTTCATCGCAGCACCCTCCCTGTCGCTATTTTCTATCTATTCCCCATCATTATACGACTTTCTTAAGTCTGTTTCAAGGCTAAAAAAAATCCCTCTGACTAGTATTTACAATTCTGACAAAAAAGACTGGAGCTTTTTTGCCCCCAGTCTCTCTTTTTATTCTTCTTCACCCTCTGCATCATCGTCAGAAAATTCATCATCTTCTTCATTGATGTCAACATCTTCGTCTAGATCATCCGGAGCAATCTCATTGATTTCAGCATCATAAGCGTCTGCTTCATTCTTCTCATCGTCTGGATTTTCATCGTCATAGTTGAGCGCAGGATCTGCTTCGTATGAATCCTCATCTTCTGGATCATCATCGCTGTAGTCGATGGCATCCTCATCACCATCCATAAAGGCATTAACGCGTTTTTTCTTCCGTGATTTCGGACTATCTTCTTCATCAGTCTCTTCAAGCGCGATAATTTCCTCGTCCACTTCATCAATTGCATACCAAGAACGAAGGCCCCATTTGTTGTCACCAAGCGGAATAAAGCTTCCGTCAACATTTAGCTCAGTATAGAACAATGGTAGAGCTTCTCGGATTTCGCTGTTTGATTTTTCTAAATAAGTTTGGATTTCATTGACAAGGTCATTAAAATACATCTCATGGTCACGACCACGCAATTCTAAAATCGCACGCGCTACCTCAATCATAGAAAGTTCACTTTTTTCTTGTCCAGCAAATACTTCTAATTCCAAAGTTGGTCTCCTTTTAAGCTGATAAAGGACATTCGCCCTCTTGTATTTTTTCGCTACTTTCTATTGTACGATATTTTTGAATTTTCGTCAAAAGAATTTTGCTCTTTTTCCCTTTTAGAAAAACGAAAAGTCACTAGTCAAACTAGGACTTTTCAAATCATTATTTTACTTTAGCAGTGCTTGTGATGACTTCAACAGCTTTCTTGATAGTGATATCATGTTTTAACATATCTTCTGAAAGAAGTTGACGAACACGATCTGCTTCCATATTGTAGTCGTTTGCGAGTGAAGAAATTTCTGCTTCGATTTCTTCAGCGCTTGCTTCAAATCCTTCTGCTTTTGCAATAGCTTCAATCACTAAGTTTGTCTTAGTACGAGCTTCTGCATCAGCTTCGTGCTGTTTGTGAAGGTCTTCTTGAGTAGTACCAGTGATTTGGAAGTACATGTCAGGCGAGATTCCTTGGCGTTGCATGTTGCCGAGGAATTCGTTTACTGAACGATGAACTTCTTCATGAACCATTTCTTCTGGTAAGTCTACGATTTCTGCATTTTCAACCGCAAGATCGATTGCTGCTGACTCAACTGCATCTTTGTATGCAGCTTCTTTTCCTTCAGCTAATTCTTTACGGTACTTTTCTTTCAATTCATCAAGAGTTTCTACTTCTTCATCAATATCTTTTGCAAGTTCATCGTCAAGAGCTGGAACTTCTTTTTCTTTTACTTCATGGATTGTAGTTACAAACTTAGCTTCTTTACCTGCAAGATCAGCTGCTTGGTAGTCTTCAGGGAAAGTTACAACCACATCAACTGTTTCGCCAGCTTTGTGACCAACCAATTGATCTTCAAATCCTGGAATAAATTGACCGCTACCAAGTCCAAGAGAGAAATTATCTCCTTTTCCGCCGTCAAATTCAACACCGTCAACTGAACCAACAAAATCAATGACCACTGTATCACCTTCAGCTGCTGGACCTTCTTTTAGGACCAATTCAGCCAAGTTGTTGCGTTCGCGTTCGATACGTGCATCAACGTCTTCGTCTGTTACTTCTTTTGAAACTTCTACAGATACTTCAAGGTCTTTGTAAGCACCTAATTTTACTTCTGGTTTTGTAACAACTTCAGCAGAAATAGTCCAATCTTGACCTTTTTCCATTGAAACGACATCGATTTTTGGTTGTGCTACAACTTCAATACCAGCTTCTTTCACAGCAGCTTCATAAGCATTTGGAAGTAAGTTGTTTAAAGCATCTTGGTAAAGCGCTTCTTCACCAAATTTTTGGTTGAAAACAGGACGTGGAAGATGACCTTTACGGAAACCTGGTACATTGATTGTTTTCTTTACTGAGTTAAACACACGGTCCAATTCTGGTTTGATTTGTTCTTGACTAATAGTGAAAGTCAAAACTCCACGATTTGTTTCTTTTTTTTCAAATGATACAGACATTCTGTCATTTCTCCTTAAAATTTATTGAATACACTCCATTATAGCATATTTAAAAAATTTTTCAAAATTATATAATATTTTTTTACTATTAGTCTTTTCTTATTTTATCTTCGCTATAAGCTGCTCTTGAACCGCCAATCAGCTTAGGACGGCTAGCTAAAGCTGTAACATGGGCAGCACCCACTGATTTTAGCTTTGGTCTGATAGGAATCTGAACATGCTTGACATGCATACCAATAGCAGTATCTCCAATATCTATACCAGCCTGAGCTACTATAAATTCCACCTCAACAGGATCCTTCATGTACTGGAAAGCTGCCAATTGGCCACTTCCCCCTGCATGAAGAGTGGGGAGAACGTTAACAATTTCTAAACCTTTCTTTTTTGCCAAGCTTCTTTCAACCACTAAAGCCCGATTGAGATGCTCACATCCCTGAACTGCTAGAAAGATCCTCTTCTCTTCCAAGATATCTAGGATTGTTTTGACAATGACCTGCCCTACTTCTAGACTGGAATTTCGGCCGATATGACCTCCCATAACCTCACTAGAGGATAGACCCAGAACAAAAACATCACCCTCATCCAAGGACGCTTTATCTAGAACATCTTGAAGAATCTGACGCGTTTCTGCTCCAATCTTATCTAAGTCCATGTCTCACCTCACTTATTTCACTGTAACCATCTTTTTCAAACTAGCTGGAAAAGCTTTGTAAAGGACGTAACCGACTACCAAACCAAAAGCATTCTGCATAAAATTACCCAACATCCCAGCTAGACCTGCTCCAACACCATTCATGATACTGTCAAAGAGGGCGTAGCCACCAACCATAGAAACTGCGGCCAAAACTAGACCAAGATAGCGACTCTTACCTTCCAGACCAGCAAAGAACCCCTGCAGTCCGTGGCAAATCAAACTAAAGAACATCCACTGAGGATAGCCGGCAATCAGGTCAATCATAAAGCCTGAAAGCCCTCCGACAATAGCCGCTTCCTTGCGGCCAAAGTAGAAAGCTGTAAAATAAATCCCTGCATCCAACAAGGTCAAAAAGCCGGTAGGCGTAGGGATTTTCAAAAAATTCCCCAAAACGACAGACAGAGCTGTGATGAAAGCTAAGATAACTAATTTTTTAACTTGATTATTTCTCATATTGAACCACCCCATATTGATCTGAGCGCTGAATCGCTCCGTAAACAAAATCCTTAGAAAATTGAACCGCGGCAAAAGGAGACTTGCCTAGAAGCAACTGACTGGCAATGCTGGAAGCAAATGTGCAGCCTGCTCCGGTATTGTTGCTAGCTAGCACTGGCGATTCCAATACTTTGAAATCTTGGCCGTCATAATAAACATCCACCGCCCGCTCCTTGCTCAAGCGATTGCCACCCTTTATCACCACATGCTTGGCTCCTAAATCATAAAGCTCCTTCGCTGCTACCTGCATGTCCTCCAGAGTTTTGATTTCTTTTTGGGTCAATAGCTGAGCTTCTGCCAAATTAGGCGTGATGATGCTGACATAAGGGAAGAACCTGATGAGTTCTTCTCTCAATGCACTAACTTCCAGATCATGATTTTCCTTGCAGACCAGGACAGGGTCTAACACTACTGGTATGTCCGCATGCTGCTTGACAAATTCCAATGCCTGCTCTGCTATTGCTAGATTGGGTAAAAGCCCTATTTTAATAGCAGAAAAAGGAACATCTTTGAGGCTGGATAGTTGCTGAGTAAAAACCTCCTCTTCAACCGGAAGGACCTCAAATCCTTGGTTGGTCATCGCAGTCAGGCAGGTCACAGCTACAAAACCATGCAAACCATTGACTGTATAGGTAGCTAAATCAGCATGTAGTCCGCCACCGCTAAATATATCATTACCCGATAGGGCTAAAATGAGTTTATCCTTCATAACGAATCTCCTTTAGATAATACCGTTTGAACCTGCTATTGCCCTTCTGCCAGATGGCGGTCTTCTCTTCTGAAATCTACTATTTTTTACGTAAATCCAGCGAAACAATAGCTTTATAAGGTGCTATGTGTTTATTTTAGCAGGAAAAAAATACCCCAGCAAGGACTAAAAACAGGAACTGTCTGGGGACAGATTTTTGAAAATAGAGTATAACAATCGGAGATGGCTGATGTTAGGAATCACTAATACGCAAGAAAATAACCCATCTGAATCAGACTGTCAGTGACGACACAAACAGAGCTAATCCAAATGGGTTATTGATTGCATATTGCTAAAGGTCATTATTTGCAATTATACACGCAACAAATTTGACACTTTTTCTTAAGAACCCCAAATAGAGTTTTCGTCCATAAAGCTGTTGGTGTTCTTGAGTAATTGTGTAAAGACAGCATACTTGAAGTCCTTGGTTACCCGTTCATCGACACGAGACTTCTTCAGATCCTTGTCAACAGCTTCTGCAAAGCCAGCTTTCAGTTCTTCATAAGTACTATAGACTTTTCCGTTGATAGTCACCGGCTTAATACCTGAGCTTTGTGCCTTATCCACAACTTTTCTGAAGTAAGCTTTCTTGAAGGCCTCCATGGTTTCAAATTCGCCTTCAGAAATTTGCTTGATGATAAAGTTATCGCTCAAACCAGTCACACCTTGCTCATTGGCTGTCTTACGGTGTTTATTGGAAGCATAGCTTACAAAGCCTTTTTCATAGCCATAGTAACCCCAGATTCTGAAGGTATTATGCTTGAACATCAAGGCGCCTGGTGCTCCAGTGTTGTTTTGACCGCCACCATAGATACCCGTCATAAAGTCAATCGCAATGTAACTAGAGTCGTAATCAGCAGGATTATAAGTTCTATTGTCAACTGCACGGTTAGAAAGCAAGCCTTGGTCAACCAAGTCATTTACAGATGAAACTGACATGGCCGCTTTCTCCTCTGCTGTCAACTCTCTCACGACATCATATTGAGTTCGAGCATCTACAATCTTAGGCTCAACCTTCTTGAGCCATTTAGCCGCAGCTGCATTTCCTTTATCCACAACTGCTTGACCTTCAAGATAATCCAGCAGCATGAGAGTATCATTATAGCCCTTCATGTAATGGTCGATGTCTGCTCGGTTCTTGAAGAGACTTGGCGAGCTATTGAAAATGAGGCTGCCATCATTTGGACGATCAAAGGCCATGTTGAGACCCAGAGCACCCCAGCCTGGCTGACCAGGAACAGGTGATTGGAGCAACCCTTGGGCATAGCCTTCTGGTCCGATACCTTGTCGTCTGCCATGTCCGCCCAGATAAATATAGCCGTCATTGACGTGGGTGAGTTCGTGCGTGAAGACGGATACACCGTATTCCGTCAAGAGGTCAAAGGCTTCGAAGTTCACACGGATTGAACCAGCAGCATGGGCACCGTAGCCATTTGACTTGTACCAGCCACCAGCTCTGCCGCCAACTAGGTTAAAGAACTCGCGGGATGGAGCATAAGGATTGCCCTTATTATCATTTCCGTTGACATCAATCCAGCCACGTCCTTCCACATCAAAACCATCCCATACAGCCGTTACATTTTGCTTGACCATTCTGGACTTGATATCATCTGAGAGAAGCTTGTACCAAGTATCTACGTGATTTCGATGCTGGGTCGCTACTTCCTTGATGCGTGCATTAAATCGTTCATCAGACCATGACCGGCGCTTATCTCTGTTGACAAAGGCCATCGTGCTATAGTTTGACAGAATGGCTAAGCGCGTATTCTTCAAGGTTAGAAGTGGAAGGATATAGTTGCTGAAATATTCAGAGTTGAGGTTATCAAAGACGCGATACTTAGCAGACTTAATCTCCTCGACTTCTGACTGGCGTTCTTCAAACTGAATAAAGCCTCGAGTTGCATCCTTGAACCATGAATCCATGTCCGCAAAGTCAGTCAGCAGGCGACGGTTGTAATCCAAGTAAGCTACCAAATCACTAGACTTGGACTCAGCCTTCAACTGACGTGCAAACATATTGACATTGTCTGCCCCTTTCAGTTGATTTTCTGTCGAACGACCAATCTTAATCAAGCGATCCAGCAATGGTACTTTTTCTCCATAGAAATCTGGTTTGAAGAGCACCAGCTCCTTGAGGTTATAGTCGCCAAACTTGAGATCGTAATAACGGTTGAGGTAGGTCAGACCGAGCATGATAGCAGTCTTGTTTTCTTCGATTTTAGTTTTCAAAGCTTCATTAGCTGCTGGATTGTCAGCATGGAATCTTGTCCATTCATTGGCCAAGAGCTTACCAAGCATATCCTGCAAGTTTGCTTTCACTTCAGCCAAAGATTCATCTAGGAAGAGGCGCTTCACTTTGTTGACCTTGTCATTATCATTAGGCAGACCAACAGAACGATAGACTTCATCGCTGTACAGTTCGAAACTCTTCAAGCTCTCAGTCAACTGAGCCAGCAAGTCTTCTTTGACAGCCGTTGAGTGATTTGGAGTATAGACTGTACCAAGCTCTGCAATCTGATATTCCGGCAGAGCAGTCTGTTCAAATTGTATTTGATTTTGAAGATTGTAGATAGTCTTGCTTCCGTCTGCAAAATGAACCATGATCTTATCTGCATCCGTTCCGCCAGCAACAAACTGGTTACCTTTCAGGGCTTGAACTGCTAAGACTTTCTTGGTCAACAGGTCGCCCGCCTTACCAGCATCCACCAGCTTATTGGCTTCGTGGATCAAGAACTCTTGATTGTAGAAAGGCATAAAACGTTCTAGGTTCTGATAAAGCTGTTCATTTTCTGCCTTGTAACCTGGCTTATCTTGATAAGTACTTGTTCTCAGGATAGCAGCATTTAGTTTCTCAGTCGTTACTTCATTTGCACTGGTTTCTTCAAGAGCCGTAATCCGATAGCTCTTGACTTTTTGCTCGGCTTCAGCTTCTGTCAAGCGGCGGAACTTGACGTCTTTTCCTGTCTTGGTTCCAGAGCTTTGTCCCTGTACGCCAAAGAGGTTTTGGAGTTTTTGTCCCATCCAAGCATCGGTAATCTCATTATCAGAGCTAAAGAGCTCTTTACCATTCACTACTGTAGCATAGCTGACAGTGTCATTGATAGTTCCATATGGCCAAATGGAAGCAGAGATACCAGCAGCATTTCTTGAGCCTGCATCCTCCAACTTACCTTTGGCAACGGACTGCATCAATTTGCCCCAATTGCCCCAGCCTGAGCCTGAATTGTCAGTGAAGTTTTGAGCAACCAACATACCTGCATTACGAGCACTGTGCACCCAAATATCCGCTTCAACGTAGGCGCGTTTCACCAAGGACATAGAGTTGCTGCCTGCAATACCACCTGTTACAGAGTTTCCGCCTTTAGACTTAATCTGGCCCTTAAAGGAGACATTTTCAACTCGAGATTGGCCTTCTATATTGTTAACCAGACCGGCTATATGGTCTCTTCCTTCCAAGTAGCCTTGGACATTGACGTTTTCGATTACTCCTTTATTCTTCAAACGAGCAGCAATTGTCGCAATTGTATCGCCCGCTTGCGAATCTGGATAAACCATATTAACTCGCTTAAAGTCAATATCCTTGACCGTTCCGCCAGTAATCGTATCAAATAAAGGATGCGCCAAGTCTAAAATCGCATGGCGCTCACCATTTTGCCCACCAATCAGCTGGCCTTTGAATTCACCTGGCAAGTAAGATTTGCTGTTGGCAGGTTTATCAATCAGTTTGGCACTGATACTGCGACCCAAAATAAAGGTTCCAGAAGGATTTTCCTTGATACCGTCCAAGAGGTCTTGGAAGTCATAATAGACATTCCCTTCACGCTTCTTGGCCTTTTCCAGATAGAAATCAAAGCTGTTTTGAAGACCAGTTGCACTTCTTTGCAACAAGTCTGGTAGCTGAGCCTTGATCTTGAAGACAGGCTGGTTATCAACGACCACTTCCTCAATAGAGGTAACCGGCAATACAGTGTCCTTGAACTGATCGGATGTAAAGTGCAGGTAATATTGATCCAGATTTGCTGGTTTTTCAGCCAAAGTAGGCATCAATTTTGTCTGGCCATTCTCAACCTTCATCAAGGCGACATTAGTGATGGACTTGAGTTCCACCTTCTTCAGGTCAAGCTGAACTGTCTCTCGAGCTAACTCTTTGCTTTCAGAGCCATTTCCTAAGTCATAAGACAGGGTCGTCTCGATATCATAAGGTGTATAGTAGTCCAAACCACTGAAGCTGGCAGTCAACTGACCGGTCGCCAAGTTTTGCTCTGCTATTAATTGACCATCCTTCTTCAGGCGAACATGAGCACTAGTAAAGGCTTGATCCCTGTCCGTCAGCTGGTATTGAATTTGCGCTGATTTCTGCAATTCATCCTTCTTAACCGCTGAAACAGTCAGAGTTGGCGCTGTTTTAAGAGCCAATAAGTCGGCTAAAGCCTGCTTGAGTTGGTTGACACCTGCATCTACTTCATCTTGACTCGACGAAGTTTGATAAACCGACTCAGCCATATTCTTAATTGCTTGCAATTGCTGGTAGGATTGATTGGTGTAAACTGCAGGATCCACAGCCGCTGCTAAAGCTAGCTGCTTACTTAATTCTTCTTTATTAACGCGAGTCTTAGTGCCTCGAGTGACCACTGTATCAACTGCTTCATGCAAGGTGCGCTCAGTTATTTGTGGCTCCGATATCCGCTTGCCATCCAAGACTTCATAGCTGGTTACAATTTCTTTTTGGCCTGGAGTTCCTTCTACAGTTGTCTCTTCATCAAGATACTTGCTATCATCAGTTTTGTGAACAACCTTTGGTTCAATTGTTTCTAGCTTGACCTCTGTATGCAAACTAGGCAGTTCAGCTTGAACTGTTGATTCCCCGTTAACACCACCCGTGTATTCTGGATGCGCAGGCTCGACTGGGGCCGTATCTCCTGCTGTACCCATCGGCTCTGTATAAGTTGGTTTCTCCGGTTGAACTTCTGGTTCGCCATTCACAGAACCTGTGTATGCTGGAAGCGCAGGCTCGACTGGAGCTATATCTCCCGCTGTTCCAACCGGTCCGGTATAGGCTGGTTTCTCCGGTTGAACTTCTGGTTCGCCATTCACAGATCCTGTGTATGCTGGAAGAGCGGGCTCTACTGGGGCTGTATCTCCTGCTGTACCAACCGGTCCAGTATAAGCTGGTTTCTCCGGTTGAACTTCTGGTTCGCCATTTACTGACCCTGTGTATGCTGGAAGCGCAGGCTCTACTGGGGCTGTATCTCCCGCTGTACCAACCGGTCCGGTATAAGCTGGTTGCTCTGGTTGAACTTCTGGTTCTCCCTTGCTACTGCTGCTTTTTTCAGACTGATTCGGATTTGTTTTATTTTCTTCTTTTGATGTTTCCTTATTTGGAGGTAATACTTGAGAAGATGGGTTAGGGGTGGAACCAGAGATGCTTCCTGCCTGACTTGAAATATCTTGATCTGGTTTTTCCTCTTCTATAAGCTCTGTTTGCTTTTCTTGACCTCTAGCATCCAGTCCAGTTTTTGAATTTCCTGATACTGCTAGCTGATGTTTAAGACTAGTTTCCTCAGTCAGAGAGGCCGGTGCCACCCCCTTCAAAGAATGCAAATCAGAAGCAGTAAAGTAACCGATATAGTCGTAGCCTTCAATGGCTAAATCAGCCTCAGAAACACCTGAAGAAATTGGAACTTGACGGTTATAAGAAACCAACTCTTTATTTTCTAGTGCAAAAACTTGAGGTGAAAGCAAAAGGCTCTGTCCTAACGCTCCAATCAAAAGCACTCCCACCAACTTGCCAGTCTTCTTACGGGAAAACACCAAGACAGCCAAAATAGCCGTCCCAGCTAGCATGCCAAGAAGCGGTTGACCATTATTTCCTGTTTGAGGCAAAACTGTTGGTTTCCCTTGCTTACGATAAATCAGGTAATAATTCTCACCTGATTGCAAATCGGAAGGAAGCTCATGCTTAATCAGTTCCTTCTCCTGCTCAGTTAACTCTTGCTCTTCAACATAAGTGTAATGAGCCTGACCAGTCTTTCCAACTTCATCAGCAGCAACAGCTGGACTAGTCAAAAAGCTACCAAAAATCAAAGCAGCAATTGCAACGGAACCTACACCAACAGATAATTTTCTAATCGAAAATTTCTGAATTTTCTCCTGTACTTTTCTAAAATCCTTCACTTCATAACTCCCATTATTTGTTTGGATGTATAAATTTTCTCCCCAAGTCTTCACTAGCCAACTCCCTATCAGCCTTTAAAAGACAGCATTTATACACATAGTATTATCATAATTCTTTTAGATGTTTTTTACAATAGATTTTTCCTGAAAAAGCTATTTATTTCTTTAAAAACTACTAAAAAATGGAGAATTTTTCAGCTTTTTTTGTAGAATCGCTAAAAATCGCTCCAAATAGTCATTTCACACCTATTCCATATGACATTTTAAAGAGACTTCCCAGATAGAAATAAAAATGTATCAGAGAAGAATCTTTTAGTCTCTTTTCTAGAAAGCTACTCCCAATCAAATAAAGCCAAGATACCATTATCTCAGCTTCATTCTTCATATCTAATTTCTTTCAAATAAAGGCCATTGGGACCGGCAGTTGGCCCTGCTAGATGACGGTCTTTCTCCGCTAAAATCCTCTGGATCTGCTCTATTGGCATACGCTTGTTGCCGATTTTGAGAAGTGTGCCAACCATATTTCGAATCTGCTTATAGAGAAAGCCATTGCCCGAAAAAGTAAAGACCAGAAAATTACGCTCTGCATCATAGCGGACCTTGGCCTCAGTGATGGTCCGAACCTTGTCTTCCACACTGGTCCCCGAAGCAGTAAAACCTGTGAAATCATGCGTCCCCTCTAGCTGAGTAATCGCTTCTTCTATCAGGCTCAGCTCCAGAGGATAAGGATAATGTGTGGCATAATAGCGCATCATAGGATTCTTGGGTCTACCGATATCCACCAAAAATTCATAGGTCTTGCTGTGCTTATTGTAGCGAGAGTGAAAATCATCCGATACCCGCTCCACACTGATGAAATCAATATCTTCTGGCGTCTGTGTATCCAAGGCAAAACGCAATTTCTCTTCATCCCGCTCTTCTGGTAAATCAAAATGTAGGACTTGTCCCAGAGCGTGAACACCACTGTCTGTTCGACCTGCACCATGAATGACCACAGGCTGGCCTTTGTTAATTCGAGTCAAGGTTTTTTCAATCTCTTCTTGGACACTTCTAGCATGAGGCTGTCTTTGGAAACCAGCAAAGTCATGTCCATCATAGGAAATAATCGCTTTATATCTAGTCATAAGACCTATTGTAGCAGGAAAAGCTAGTAGTAGCAAGAACATTTTCATTATGCCATTATCAACAAAAAAATGATATACTAATTCTAAAAAAGGAGGGAAGAATGTTAGCAGATATCAGCTTTCAAGAAGAACATAGACGTTTCAGATACAAAGCCGCAGCACTTATCATAGAAGAAGGAGCCGTAGCCTTCATGACCAACCCTGACGAAAGCTACTTCTATCCACTCGGAGGTGCTATTCAGTTGGGAGAATCCTCCCAGGAAGCTGTCAAAAGGGAAATCCAAGAAGAAACCGGTCAAGAATACGAGATTGATCGGCTAGTATTTATCCATGAAAACTTCTTCCGGCAGGAAACAGGACGATTGGCAGGACTAGACTGTCACGAAATTTGCTTTTATTACTTGATGAAACCAAAAGGACAGCAATTCCCTAGTCTTTCAGAAAATGAAACTGTCGAATGGATCCCTTTGGAAGAACTCCAACACCAAACAGCCTATCCTAATTTTCTACCTGAACTGCTCCCTCATATCCATCAAGGAATTCAACACATCATAACTGGAAAACCAGGCGAGTGAAGAAAAAGAACCTAAGCTAGCACCCCCCTTAGAGGGCCTATTCCCCATAATGTCATAAACAAAAAGACGAGGCCAAACTATTTTCTTTGACCTCGTCTTTATTCTTGTCCAAATAATTATTTAAGCCTAGGTTTACACTCGATTTTTAGAACGATAATAAATCATCCTTTCCTTTTCTTGCGTCCACCCAAACCGATCATAGCTAAAGCTGTTCCCAGAAGAGTTATAGGCCAAGCTGAAGTTGTTCCAGTTTGCGGAAGTTTATTGTCCTTAGCCACTGCTTGGGCAGATGGTTGAGATAATTTTTGTTCAGCTATTGGCTGCTTAGTTTGAGTCGGTTTTAGACCCTCTTCTTTCTTACTTACTTGGCTAATAGGTGATGATCCCTTAACAGAAGGAGTAACCAACGGGGCTGGTTGAACCTGCCTTCCACCCATTTTTGCTGAATCTGCTTCTTTTGTCCCAATTTCCACAATTTCGGCTACAGCATCCTTAGAAACGAAACTTTCCACAAGCTTGCTACTACCGTCCTGGGCAGATATTTCAACTAAATTCGTTTTTTCACCTTTGATTCCCACTTGCAAAATCTTGCGTTGACCTTTTTCAAGGTTTGGATTTGCTACTTCTTTTGTCTCAAAGGCAATCTCTTCTGTTTGAATATCAAGATATGGTTTATATTCCACAAGAGCGCGAACTTCTTCCTCATCAGCGCTGCCATTGTAGGTGATTAGCTTGAGATTTTCGCGAGCAACTTTTAGTTTAGCTGCTAGTTTATCCACCTCTTCTTGCTTCATCCGGCTTAATTCCCAATCAACCTCATCTTGAGCTGCTTTTAGAGCTGCAACAGATTCTGGTGTATAGATGGTTAAATCGGTTGGAATTTTAGCAATTTCTTCCCGAATAGGGCCATAATTAGCCTTGAAATAGTCTTTATTATGATCAGCAAAAGCAGTCATTAATTGGAAAATCTCTTCTTCCTTGTATTCAGCTTGCGGTCTATCAGCCCAGATGGCAATCATGCTACCGACTGTTGGAAGGTCTACTTCTGGGTACTTGGTAGAAGCTAGTTGATTAAATGGTGTCTTTTCAGTATTATCAAGTGCTTTCTGTAAGAAACCACCGCCATCTTCCGGTTTTTGTCCCAAAATGTAGTACCAATCCCCATTGGTATTGAGGAATTTGTAGCCCTTACTTGCTAAATACTGTGGTGATGCCAGGTTATAGCCCCACCAGCCTTTAGACCAATAGGAGATTAAGACATCCTTATCAAACTCAACATCGTCTTTGTCTTCGTAGTAGAAGCCATCGTTGAAGGCCATTGGTTGCAAACCTCTCTCTTTTGCCATAGCAGCTAGAGAATTAGCATATTCTGCGAACTTACCATAGAGGTTGTAGTATTTGAGATAATACCAACCCTGAGCATTGGTAGCATCGTTGGCATATTCATCCGTTCCATAGTTGAAAATGTTGGTTTTGCCTGCAAAGTAATCCATATACTTTCCAATCAAAGCTTTGGTAAAGGACTTGGCTTCTTCATTTTCCAAATCAAGGGTTGTTTTGGATAGTGTATCAAAATAAGCCTGAGGATTTTGAATACCTAGTTTTTCCATAGCGACCAAAAGGGCATCCATATGGCCTGGGCTATTGAGTGCTGGAATAAGGCCTATCCCCTTTCCTTTGGCATAAGCAATCAGCTCATCCATCTCTTTCTGGCTGAGGGCATTTCCATTTGGATCATCGTAGTAAGCCTTGGTACCAGCCAAGATTGCTTCTTTCACTTCATCACTTGTGTAGGTTTTACCGTTAGCTTCAACGGTCATGTCATCCAACATGAAGCGCATCCCGTCATTTCCAACTAGCAGATGCAAATCTGAATATCCCAATTCACTAGCCTTGTCAATGATTCTCTTTAGCTGATCCAATGAGAAATATTTCCGACCAGCGTCAATAGAAATCACCTTGCTCTTAGCTAGTTTTTCTCTTTCAGCTTGGGCATCTAGCACCTTTTGATAATCAGGGGTTGGCTGGAGATGCTCACGGGCTTCTTTTAAGCGAGCAACCGCAAGATCAATCTCTTCTTGCTTGCTTCGACTAAGATGGCTGTCTAATTCTTTAACAGCATTTTCTGCTTCCTTAAGTCGAGCGATACTTTCTGGTGTATATTTAGAAGCTAAGTCACTTGGGACTGCTGCCAATTCTTTTTCTACATCTTGATAATTGGCAGCAAAATACTCAGCATTTTGGTCGGCAAAGCGACGCATCAACTTGTAAAGCCGAGATGGGGAAAAACGCGCTGAAGGCTCATCTGCCCATGCAGCCACCATACCACCAATAATTGGAATATCTGCCCCCTCAGACTTAGGAACACTTGTAATCGGTGTAGAAGCAATTCCCTTCAACCCTTGATCTAGATTATACCAACCTTGGCCGTCTGCATTTCGACCTAGAACATAATACCAAGCATCATTGGTATTTAGAATCTTATGCCCTTTTTCAGACAAAAGTTTGGAAGAAGCAACATCATAGCCTCCCCAGCCACCAGTCCAATAAGACACAATAATATCCTTATCAAATTCACCAAAACTTTGATCAGAATTATAGTAAATACCATCATTGAAGGCCATTGGCTTCAGACCATTTCGCTTAACAATTTTAGCTAGATCATTAGCATAAGCGATGAATTTTTCATAGCCCTTTTCTGGGTAACCTTCTCCTGGATAATACTTATCCGCTTGTAAGACTTGCCACCCTTTAGCATTAGTCGCATCATTAGCATATTCATCTAAACCAATATTGAAAATATCCGTCTTACCAGCAAAATATGCAGCATATTTCTCAATCAAGGCTTTTGTGAAATCAACAGCAGGCTGATTATTTAAATCAACTGTTCGAGCAGATTCCTTGCCAAAGTAGTCAAAATTAGGTTTTTTAATTCCCAGCTCCTTCATGGCATTCAGGATCGCATCCATATGGCCCGGGCTATTGATTGTCGGAACAAGACCGATTCCTTGTTGTTTAGCATAATCAATCAAGTCTGTCATTTCAGCTTGTGTTAAGTGATTGCCATTTGGATCATTATAATAATCGTTGGTCCCTTTTTCAATGGCTTTTTTTACATCTTCACTAGAATAGGTCTTACCGCCCACAGTCAATGACATATCATCCAATTGGAAACGCAGTCCATCATTTCCTAACAGTAAATGCATGTCTGTAAAACCATAACGCTTAGCCTTGTCTACAATTTCTTTCAATTGTTCTGGACTAAAATATTTACGACCTGCATCAACTGAAATCATTTTGCGCATGGCAAGTTTTTCATCAACACGGTCTGACTCTTGACCCTTTGGTGCATCAGTAGGTAAGCCAGCTTTCTCCTCAGAATCATTTCTTTTTTCTGCTTCTCCAGTAGCATCTTTTTCAGGGGTCTTGTCTTGCTTAGGAGTATCTGTATTAGATTCTGCTGGAGCAGAAGTTGATGGAGTTGCTTCACTATTGTTTACAGGATTTGCTCCGGACGTTTCCTCTGCTGTAGACTTATCTTGTGCGGGACTAGAGGTTGCCACTTCTTCTGTAGCTTTGGGTTCAGTAGAATCTGCTGGAGCGACAACATTTGACTGCGTAGTTGGAAGCTCTTCTGCCGAAACAACCTGTCCAGCCATAGTGATTCCAATTAGAACAGAAGCCGCTCCAACTGAAAATTTACGAATAGAAAAACGCTGTTCTCTATGAAAGACCATCATAAAATCTCCTTTTTGATAAATAGAAAAACCGATTATGTAAACGGTTTCTTTTTCTTCATTATAGGCTATTACCTCCTTTTCTGCAATGAGCCTTCAGCAAGATTCTATAATTTAATGATAAAGAGATTTAATTCAGATACCTATATTTTAAAGTAGCATTTCCAAAGATCTTAAATCTAAAAAAGAGAGCGAACTACAACTTCAGTCCACTCTCTACCTTTCTTTTATTCCCCATCAAAAGCATCTTTAATATGGTCAAAGAAGCCTTTTTTCTTAGGGTTTACACTGATATTTCCTGCAGCCGCAAAGTCCTTGAGCGCTGCTTTTTGCTTGTCATTCAGTCCCGTTGGGGTCACAACGTTAACAGTAACATACTGGTCGCCCATACCTCCACCACGGAGACTAGGAGCTCCCTTGCCACGCAAGCGGAATCGTTTGCCAGTCTGAGTTCCTTCTGGGATATTGAGCTCAACATCCCCGTGAACGGTTGGAACATCCACACTGTCTCCAAGAGCGGCCTGAACGAAGTTTAGATTGAGCTTGTAGTACATAGTAGATCCATCTCGCTCAAACTTATCACTTGGTTCGACATTGACGACTACATACAAGTCTCCATAAGGGCCACCATTGAAACCTGCTTCTCCTTGGCCTGCTAAGCGAACTTGCTGGCCAGTTTCCACACCTGCTGGGATTTTAACATGGACACTGTGGGCTTGTTTTTCATGTCCTGTTCCATGACAGGTCGTACAAGGTTCCTTAATTTCTTTTCCGCGTCCATGACAGACATCACAGGTCACTTGACGACGCATCATGCCCAGAGGAGTTTGCGTATCTACATTGATGACACCTGAGCCATGACAGCGTCCACAAGTCACTGGACTTGTCCCTGGCTTAGCACCTGATCCGCTACATGTACGACAAGACGCTTCCCGATTGTACTTAATTTCCTTTTCAGTACCAAAAATAGCCTCTTCAAACTTGAGATTTACACGATATTGAAGATCGTCACCCTGACGAGGAGCATTTGGATTTCGCGAAGCACCGCCACCAAAGAAACTTGAGAAGATATCTTCGAAACCACCAAAGCCAGCTCCATCAAAGCCTCCAAAGCCACCTGCGCCACCGCCAAAACCACCATTGGCTCCAGCAGCACCATACTGATCATAGGCCGCTCTTTTCTGCTCGTCACTTAAAGTCTCATAAGCCTCTTGGACCTCTTTGTACTTATCTTCTGCCCCAGGATCTTTATTAATATCTGGGTGATATTTTTTTGATAATTTCCGATAGGCTCTCTTTATTTCATCCTGTGAAGCATTCTTTGAGACACCTAGACGGTCATAATATTCTGTATTGTTCATGATCTAAGATACAAAGGGCGTTAGCGGGCACAGCCAAAATAGGAGTTTTGACAACGGACACCAGTGTCCTAGGAAAAACTATCTTTTTGGCACAGCCCGTAGCCCGTGTTCAGTTGCGAACACTCTTGTTCCTTTCTATAATGTTTTCGAAACCAACCCTCGATTTAGGTCGGGTTCAGTTCCTTTCTTTTATATTGAATTAGAATTTTTGGAACCCGTGTTCAGTTGCGAACACCCTTGTTCCTTTCTTTAAATTTTAAGAAAATTCTTAGAAGTTGTTTTTTATGCTCTGTTTCATCTCAGCAAATTCTTCTTCTGACAAATTGAATATCAATTCCTCTTCTGAATACTGATTCCGTTCTTTAAAATAGTTGTCAGCATTACCTACCAAGCCTAGACTAAGAAGCACTTTTCTTGCAAACTCTTGGTGTGCAAAGCCGACAGCAGTAATGATATTTTTATCTTGCAGGACAGCTTTAGCTTTGAAATTTTCCCGTGGAAGAAATTCAAAATAGTCAAAGAAGTTTTGCCAAATCCCACCAGTAAATTTCGTGTCCTTCAATAAGCCTGCTTTCGCCAATAAAATGGGCGCTGAGGAAATAGCTGCAATCAAAATCTCTTGCTGATTCAAACTTCTTAGGAAAGAAATCAATTTTTCATCGTGCAAAGCAGGGGCAATATTTATCATCCCTGGCAAAATCACACAAGAATAGTCTTCGATAACTACTTCATCCAGTGTTCTAGTAGGTTGACAGGCTAATCCATCTTCCGACCTTATAACATTTCTATCTGAACCAACATAATCGATTTCAATACCAAAAGATAGAGCTAAAGTACTGGTCAGACCAACTACTTCATAAAGTGAAAAATTAGGATAAATGATACAAAGTGCTTTTTTCATAAGCATCGCCCTCTATCTTACCGAAAAACAGAGGCTGGGTTGCAACCTCTGTTAAAAAAATTTATAGATAGTTTCTCAACCAATCTGGCATTGAATCATCATCAAGACTCCAAGATTCAACCTCATGTTCATCCTCACTCCAGACATTTTCATCGCCATCAAAAAATTTACTGCGAGAACACTTATATTTTACAACTGTATCGCCTTCTAAACGATATTCATTCCAGTAGTAATTCTTTCCGTGTCCCTTCCACTCATTAGTAGTGTAAATAGTTGACATAAACTCCCCTCCTATAAATTATTTTACTTTTCAGTAAACTCTCCGTCTACAACATCATCGCCTGCGTTTCCTGTTGCTTGTGCGCCTTCTGCTCCTGCTTGAGCTTGTTGTGCTGCTGCGGCTTGTTCGTAAAGTTTAACAGCAAGTCCTTGAGCTTTTTCGTTCAAAGCTTCGAGTTTTGCTTTCATTTCGTCCAAGTTGTTGTCTTCTTGCGCTTTCTTAAGGTCATCAAGGGCAGCTTGGGCAGCATCACGTTCTGCATCAAAGCCTTTGCCTTCAGTTTCCTTGATAGTCTTTTCAGTTGCAAAGATTGCTTGGTCAACTTCGTTACGAAGGTCTACTTCTTCCTTACGTTTCTTATCTGCTTCAGCGTTTGCTTCTGCATCTTTCATCATACGGTCGATTTCTTCATCAGTTAAACCTGAGTTAGATTGGATGACAATTGTTTGTTCTTTTTGAGTTCCAAGGTCTTTGGCCTTAACAGACACGATACCGTTCTTGTCAATATCAAATGTTACTTCGATTTGAGGAATTCCACGAGGTGCAGCTGGGATATCTGTCAATTGGAAACGTCCAAGAGTCTTGTTATCTGCTGCCATTGGGCGTTCACCTTGAAGAACGTGGATATCAACGGCTGGTTGGTTGTCCGCTGCTGTTGAGAAGACTTGTGATTTAGATGTTGGAATAGTAGTGTTACGATCGATAAGTTTTGTGAAGACGCCACCCATTGTTTCGATACCAAGTGACAATGGGGTTACGTCAAGAAGGACAACGTCTTTGACATCACCAGTGATCACACCACCTTGGATAGCCGCACCCATGGCAACCACTTCATCAGGGTTCACTGATTTGTTTGGTTCTTTACCAGTTTCAGCCTTAACAGCTTCTACAACAGCTGGGATACGAGTTGATCCACCAACAAGGATGACTTCGTCGATTTCTGACAAGCTCAAGCCTGCATCAGAAAGTGCTTGACGAACTGGAGTTTTTGTACGTTCTACAAGATCACGAGTCAAATCATCAAATTTCGCACGAGTCAGAGTCATTTCCAAGTGAAGAGGACCTGCAGCTCCTGCTGTGATGAACGGCAAGCTGATTTGAGTTGAAGTCACACCTGAAAGGTCTTTCTTAGCTTTTTCAGCTGCATCTTTCAAACGTTGAAGAGCCATCTTGTCAGTTGACAAGTCGATGCCATTTTCCTTCTTAAATTCTGCAACCATGTGGTCGATAATCTTTTGGTCAAAGTCGTCACCACCAAGTTTGTTGTCTCCTGCAGTTGCCAATACATCGAAGACACCGTCACCCAATTCAAGAATAGATACGTCAAATGTACCACCACCAAGGTCAAATACCAAGATTTTTTCTTCTTTGTCAGTCTTGTCTAAACCATAAGCAAGAGCTGCTGCAGTTGGTTCGTTAACGATACGTTCTACTTCAAGACCAGCGATTTTACCAGCGTCTTTAGTCGCTTGACGTTGCGCATCGTTAAAGTAAGCTGGAACTGTGATAACAGCCTTAGTTACTTTTTCACCAAGATATTCTTCAGCGTAGCCTTTCAAGTATTGAAGAATCATAGCTGAGATTTCTTGTGGAGTGTATTCTTTACCGTTGGCAGAAACTTTTTCAGAAGTACCCATCTTAGATTTGATAGAGATTACTGTATCTGGGTTTGTTACTGCTTGACGTTTTGCAGCATCACCAACGATGATTTCGCCATTTTTAAATGATACTACAGATGGAGTCGTACGATTTCCTTCTGGATTTGCGATGATTTTGCTTTCAGTTCCTTCAAGAACTGCAACTGCTGAGTTTGTTGTACCTAAGTCAATACCGATAATTTTAGACATGTGTTTTTCTCCTTAAGTTTTATATTCTATTTTTGATTTTTCTTAATATTCCCCTTAAGTGGTGGGGACGTGAGCAACTCCCTCCGGGATTTCATCACTTATTTTTGAGCCTATTGTCTCAAAAATCCCCTGTTTCAGTAGCACGGGCTACTGAAACTTTCACCACGGTGGGAAATATCTTCCTTGCAAGCCTCAAACTTGCCTCTTATCTTTCTTCATAGTTTATTGTCATTTCGGACGAGTTTTCTATTATGTAAGTTACGACATGAGAAGTCGAAATGATACGCAGTAGCTGATTGGCAATTCACTTCGAAACTCTCGTGACCAGCCTAATCAGCCTTGCGGGGGTACGTCAACGAAATCACAGATTTATGACTTACCGCCTAATCGAACTCGCCCTAAGCTCTGGGTAAAAAAGATAGATTTCCTTGTGTTCATCGAACACTTCGTCAATCCCCTATTTTTACTGTGAGCTTTTTCGGGCTCTATATCTTAGTTATATACTACCACCATAGCCGGTCTTAGGATGCGGTCATGGAGTTTGTAGCCTTTTTGGAAGACTTGTGCGATGGTATCTGCTGGATGTTCGTCATCAGCTGGCACTGTTTGAATAGCCATGTGATAGTTATGGTCAAATTCTCCATCGGCCGGAATTTCTTCGATGCCCTCTTCTTTGAGAGCATGAACCAAGCTTTCTTGCACCATTTCCAATCCTTTTTTGACATCGTCTGTCAATCCTTCAACAGCAAGAGCACGCTCAAGGTTGTCCAAAGAAGGTAAGATCGCTTTCGCTAAATCTTGACTACGATAGCGTTGCAAGAGCTGACGCTCTTCATTGGCACGGCGTTGGATGTTTTGCATTTCTGCATGAGCACGGAGATATTTATTCTCAAAATCGTCTGCCCGCTCATTTGCTAGTTCTAATTCTGATTTTTCGGGACTTGCTGATTCAGCCTGCTCAGCTGTTTCGACAGTTTCTTTTACTTCTACATCTTCTGGATGTTCTTTATGTTTATGTTTTGCCACAAGGCACCTCCTTTTTAGGAATGATTATACTGTAATTAGTGAACTTCATAGTGATTACTACTGAGGTAGCGATAGAAGTCCGTCAGTTTCATAGTCAAGACACGATTAATCACATTAACCTGGCTGACCACTCGCTGATAGTCGAGATTGACTGGTCCAATGACTGCTAAAATTCCAAATCCTCTGTAAGGAATCAGAAATTTGCTAGAAATAATGGTCAAATCAGACAAGCAACTTTCTCGGCTATCTGCCACGCGCACACTTTGCATCTGATCCTCGGCTAGACTATCTCTAATCTCAAAGGCCACCTTCTGTGAATCATCAAAGAATTGATAGGCCTTCAAATCTGAAAAATTCAACAAGCCAACCTTGCCGGACACAATAACATTCTCTTTGAAAATATCACCGAAGATATGCTCAAACAGATGAATGACATTATCTGTCGTAGTGAAATAGCGCTGGATAATCTGAGGAATTTCCGTCCGAATCTTGTAGTGAATATCCAAGACTGTCTGTCCCAAAAATCGCTCCTGAACCAAAGCTTTAAGCCTATCCAAGTCTTCTCTTAGGAAGTTGCGCGGAATCATAAACTGACTGGTGATAGTATTGGACTCATCTAGAGTGAAGACTGCTAGAGCCGTATGCTGACTGAGTACTACGATATCAAATGCTGTCAAACGTTGCCGACTGGGTTCGACATCCAAGGCAACAACTGTGCAACCACTCAGCTTAGCTAGAAGGTCCGCTGCCTGTTGAAGAATGTCCTCCAAGTTGAAAAACTCATGGTCAAAGGCCTTGATAACCTCATAAAGTTCATTCTCAGCTAGACGATCAAAAGATAGCGAATGCTTGACGAAGTACTGAAAACCAGCAACACTAGGTTTACGACCACTAGATGTATGAGCCTTCTCCAATAGTCCCTGTTTTTCTAGAGCTGCCATATCATTTCGGATAGTAGCACTACTCGAATTGATAGAATCCTGTAAAGCTTTAGATCCTACTGGCTCGTGAGTCTTGGTAAAGATATCAATAATCAAATTTAAAATCTCATTTTGACGCTCCGTTACCACGGTACCACCTCCATTCAAGATCCCTTCTTTGTTAGCACTCGATAACCTCGAGTGCTAACTCATGATTCTATTATACACTCTTCCGAAACAATGTCAAGATAAAAACTCAAAAAATTAGCACTCTTTTTACAAGAGTGCTAAAAATCAGTCTAAAGACCTAGTTTAATCATCCAAGGATTTCATGTGACTCATTAAGTAGAAGGAAAGTCCTGCAAAAAGAAGTAGCCAGAGAACGAGAGCCAAAAGTTCTCCACTCCAAAATTGGAAGTTAGACCAATCTTTCATAAAAATAGTAAAGAGGCCCAAAAAGCTATAACGCAGAACCTTAAATAAATCCTCATTCATATTTGAAAACATAGGAATAAAAGCTACCAAGAGCATAGCCGGAACACTAAGGGATTGAGCCATGACTTGATTTTTACAAAACAGACCAACCATTAAGAAGAAGAAAATTAAGACTAGCAAGGTTAACAAGAGAACCAAACCATAGCTGAATACCTGATTAGAAAGCTTGGCTCCTATCAAAATCGGGGTAACGACGATATAAAAAATCCCAATAATCGCCGGCCAGATTAAAGCGGAGAGAATGTATTGACCCGCTGTCACACCAGCCAAGCGCAAACTTTGCAAATTATGTTTTTCCCTTTCCTCAGCTAAAATGATAATAATGGGTGTCCCAACAGACATGGCTAAAGAGAAGGGCAAAGAAATATTCATTAACAAGATAGCTAGTCTGTCTGCTCCCAGTTCTTTACCTGCTCCATTCAGAGAAAAAATAAATTTATAGAGAAAAACGAAGAAAACTGGCATGAGAACTTGTAATAGGATACTTTTATTTGCTAATGTCTCTTGACCTCTCAGCCAAATCATACCTTTTAATTTATTAGACATTTAAGGTACCTCCTGTCAAAGTGATGAAAACATCTTCTAAAGTTGGTTCGCAAGAATGAATACTGATAACATTTGACAGATCCATGCCTCCTTGCAATTCCTCAAAGGCCACCGTCTTCGTTGTCAAATCTACATATTCTAAACGAACTTTCTTATCTGTATTGTACTTTTGGATAATCTCATGCGGGCTACCCACTTCGACCAACTTACCCTTATGCAATAAGGCCAAACGATCGCACAAAAGTGTAGCTTCCTGCATATCATGAGTTGTCAGAAAAATAGTTGTTCCCTGAGCTTTTAGTTCCAGTAGCAAGTCATGGATTGTTCGGGAAGTTGACGGATCCAAACCACTGGTCGGCTCATCTAAAAAGAGCAGTTTGGGCTGATTAATCAAGGCACGGACCAATAGCATCCGTTGTTTCATACCTGTAGATAGTTTTTCAGCCACCTTGTTGCGACTATCATAGAGCCCCACTTTTTGAAGAAGCTCATCGACTTTCTTCATATCCACACCAAAGATCATAGCATAGGCCTTAAGATTGTTGTAAAGCGACATTTTTTCATAAAAGCCACTAGCGTCACTGACAATCCCTATCTGCTCCAGGACTTCTACCTTTAAATCCTCAACCGTTTTAGACAGCACATGAGCTGTTCCAGCATCTGCCTCTAGCTGCCCAGTCAAGATATTAATGGTCGTTGTTTTTCCTGATCCAGATGGTCCTAGAAAACCAAAAATTTCTCCTTCTTGAATGGAAAAATCAATTCCTGCCAAGGCTTCTTGTTCCTTGAACTTCTTTTTTAAGCCTTGAACTTCAATAATCGTTTTTTTCATCATTATCCTCGCTTTCATAAAAACAATTGATAAAAAACTTATCAGTCTTTGAGCTCCCGCTTCATTCTCCAGAAACTCAAGCCGATATGAACCAGTTGACCAAATAAAATAAGTAACAATACCGTATCTATTAATAAGATACATTTTACTAACCAACTTACATCTGAACCTTTTTGAGCTACACTTAAAACTAAATAAGTAGCAAAAAACAAAGCTACAATGGCTGGGAAAAACCGCCATACAAGCAAACGCTTGACCATTTCTAGCTTAGACCAGGCATCATTATAGATCTCGAGGTCACTTTCTGCATCAAGCTGAGAAACTGGCTTGCGGAAATAGGAAAACTGATTAAAGTTTGTAATATGCTCCCAGCCACAATCATCAAACAGTTGATAATAGGAGTCTCGCTCCGCCTTCTTTATAGGACGAAAATCTAATTGATAAGCCATTTCCTGAGGTGAAGTTCTTTCAAAAGTATAACGAACTGCAATTATAAAAGGGGAATAGTTTACTTTTTTCAACTTCCAGCCTTGGCCATGCATCTTTTTTAAATAAGCCGCTTCTCTATCGTAGTCTGCAATGGTAAAGATCCTGTAGACGACTTTCTTTCCCATCAAACATCCTCCTTACTATTCCGGTAAAGGCGTTCAATCCGCTGAATTTCCAAGTTCAAAATCTTCTGCCCAAGATCTGTAATCTGGTAGAGTTTCCTCTTTTCTTCCTCGCGAACAAAGGCAATCAGACCATCCTTTTCCATTTTGGACAAGGTTCCATACATGGTTCCTGGACTAATTGACAACTGACCTTCTGTCAATTCCTTGACTTTTTGAGTAATACTGTAGCCATGCCTTTCTTTCTGGAGACAAAAGAGAATATAGAATCCCGTCTCCGTCATCGGTGCATAAACTCGCCTGAGCTTTTCTGTTAATCCACTCATCTTTTTCTCTCCCCTTTCACTTCGATATATCGAATCTTGATACATTTATTATATCGCAGTCCGATATAGTTGTCAAGATTTTATATAGGAATCTTGCTTAAATTATTCTTTTAGCTCAAATAGATCCTCTATTTTCAAATCAAAGACTCGTGCAATTTTTAGAGCCATTTCGAGAGAAGGATTGTAACGATTATTTTCTAGATGCAAAATCGTCTCTCGCCTGACACCAATACGCTCTGCCAACTCTTGCTGGGTCATGCCATGAGATTCTCGAATAGACTTCAAACTTGTAATAAGGTTGCTTGCTTTCCCCATCATGCCCCTCTACTTTCCAAATACATGAATACAAAATTGAAAAGTAAGACCAGCACCCCTGCTACTATAAAAAAGATACCCCCTGGAATATACAGCTCCTTCATGATCGTTAAAAGTAAGGCTAAGGTTAACAGAACGACTATACTGCTAGCAAATGCTGTCATGGCAGCCTTAGATAGATTTGCATAAAAACGCTCATCTGCTTGCTCATCTGCTTTTCTTGAGATAAAGTAAACAAGAAAAATCAGCTGCACTAGAAGGCCTATTGCCATCACTATTTCCTTTAAAAGACCAGCAGATGGCGTACTGAGCCAGATGCCTAGTGTATAGATGGACGAAGCAGATAAAACGAGGATGCCATTTAATTTTTCTTTAATAGAGAAGACCTTCCTCTCTCTAACTTCATTTCGTTTGCTTTTTAATACTCCCCAAGTAGCAAAAAACAGACCAATCCCTGTACCACCAATTAATATCAACTTTTCCAGCAAGCTAAATCGAACAATCCCAGATAAAACCGCCCAATCTCCGCATAAGACCAGAATCCACAAAGGTAGTAACAAGACTAACTTTTGACCTTTTTTCATGACAAACCCTCCTGTAGTGTTATAAATATATCACATCTTATGTTATAAATATATCACATTAGTCATCATAATGCAAATTTCTCGATAAAAAAAGCCAGGAAAACCTGACTTACTTGATTTATTTTTCTGCTGCCTTTAGTAATGCGATGTACTCTTCCAGAACTAGATTGTGCTTTTGCATATACTGGGCGTTCTCTACGCCGACATAACGGTAATGCCAGTGTTCAAAATCAACTCCAGTAATATTACTCTTGCCTTCGGGATAGCGAAGGACAAAGCCATATTGTGGGGCCAGCTGAGCTATCTTAGCAGCTGGTTCATCCTCCAGCCCTTCAGGAACACTCATATCAATAGCCAAACCTGTTTGATGTTCACTAGCTCCTGGAAGCTGAATCTGTTTCTGGACAGCACTAACAGCCTCTTCATGCGACACACCCTTAGCCTCTTCTGCTGCAACATTCTCATTAAAGAGCTCTTCTTGCTCTGCACGACTCCGATAACCAGAAATTAGTATTTCTCCTGGAGCTATGGTCTGAGCCGCAGCAAGGAACTGCCGGGTATTCTCAGCAATACGACTATCCACCCGGATTTCCCCAACCTGAGTCAAAGATGGCGTCTTTTCCTCCTGTAGATTATCACGGTTAACCAAGACTAAATTCCAATCCGCTGAGGACACCTTGGGTAAATCAGAATCAGAGCTTGTTAATCTTGAAGACTTAGAGCTACTTGGCTTAGTAGAGCTACTCACTTGACTCGAAACCTGAACATAGCTAAGAAGATTCTTCAATACGGATGGGCGGAAATAAATAACCGTCCCACCTATGACTAGGGTCAAGATAAGTAATAGTAAGATCGTCAAACCAACCTTCTTAGCCTTGGATTTCCTTTTTACTCTTAGATGTTTAGCGTGTTTCAACTTATTACTCCATTACTTTGGCGCCCACTTCACGATAAGACATATCACCAATCCGGTCAATCGTAAACTTACCATCTTCGTAGTCTACTACAGTTACACTGCCGTTGTTCAGGCCTAAACCTCGAGGCGTTGCGTGGTCAATCAACCAAGCGAAGGTTCCAATCGTCATACCATGACTGACAATCAGAGCATTTCCTCCTCCTAGCGCCTCAACTTCTTTAGCAATACTCTCAAAACCATCTAAAATACGGCCACTGAGTTTAGGCCAAGATTCTGCCCAGCCCGCTGTGTCCACTTCTACCAATCCTTCTGCTAATTCCGGATAGCTAAGTTGATGAACATGTTCGACATGAAAGACACGGGGCATAACACCCATAAAGAGTTCACCGTCATAGGCCCCATCAAAGCTACCAAAGCACCATTCACGAATGCGTTTGTCTGTACGGTAAGGGATCTTATCTCTCAAACCCAGCTCTTCTAAAATGATTCCCATAGTTTGAATAGTCCGACCACTATCGCTTGAATAAGCCCGCTTAAAGTCTATACCAGCATCTTTTAGTCCCAATCCTAGCTCTCGAATTCCTCGTTCACCTTCATCTGTCAGAGGGGTATCCGACCAACCTTGAGCTCGACCAATTGTATTAAACATGGTTTTACCGTGACGGACGATATACAATCTTGTTTTTGACATTTACTTGCCTCCCTTATTCTTCCTTTATTATACCACTTTTAGGAAAAAATCAAGACCATTCCTGTCAGCGACTATTTAAAACCTCTGCACCAGTTTGACGATAGGACACATCTCCCAAACTTTCAATGGATAGCTTTCCATTAGCACATTCGACAACCGTCACACTTCCATTTTCAACACCAGGATTTTTCTTAATCTCTTCGTCAATTAAATAAGCAAGTGTACCGATTGTCATACTATGACTGACTACCAAAGCGTTACCACCACCTGAAGCCTCAACATCTTTTGCAATAGCTTCAAAACCTTCTAAAATTCGACCACTGAGTTTATCCCATGGTTCCGCCCAACCTGCAGTATCTACTTCAACCAAGCCATTCGCTAAGTCCGGTAGGCTAAGTTCCTTGTAGTTATCTGTCTTCAAAACACGAGGAATGACACCGTGGAAAAGTTCTCCACCATAAGCACCATCAAAACTGCCAAAACACCACTCTCGGATTCTTTTATCAAAGGTATAAGGGATTTGCCCAGTTAAGCCAAGTTCCTCCAACACAATCCCCATAGTCTGAATGGTTCGACCCGAGTCACTTGAGTAAGCTTTTACAAAAGAAAGGCCTGATTTTCTTAATCCAATCCCCAACGCTCGAATACCACGTTCCCCTTCAGCTGTCAGAGGAGTATCGGACCAACCTTGAGCTCTACCAATGGTATTAAACATTGTCTTCCCATGCCGAATGATAAATAATCTCGTTTTTGTCATCTCTTCTCCTTGTTCAATCGAAAAGGCCTGTCTGCACAGACCTGATTTTCTTATTAATTTTTAAAACTGTGAATGGGCGCTGGAATCTGTCCACCACGCGCAATAAAGGCAGCTGACGAAGCTTGGTTGACCTTCATAACCGGAGCTGTTCCCAAGAGCCCGCCAAATTCGATCATATCGCCTTCCTTGCCTTTTGGAATAATCCGCACAGCTGTTGTCTTCTGATTGATGACACCAATCGCTGCTTCATCGGCAATCATGGCTGCGATAGTTTCAGCCGGTGTCGCCTCAGGGATGGCAATCATATCCAAACCTACTGAGCAGATGGCTGTCATAGCTTCTAACTTTTCTAGATTGAGCGAGCCATTTTGTACAGCCGCAATCATGCCCTCGTCTTCTGACACAGGGATGAAAGCACCAGATAGTCCGCCAACCTGATTGCAGGCCATAACACCACCTTTTTTGACTTGGTCATTGAGCAGGGCAAGCGCTGCTGTTGTGCCATGGGTACCTACTGTTTCTAAGCCCATTTCTTCCAAAACACGGGCCACTGAGTCTCCGACTGCTGGCGTTGGAGCCAAACTCAAGTCAACAATCCCAAACTTAACGCCCAGACGCTCGCTAGCCATCTGACCAACCAACTGACCGATACGCGTAATCTTGAAGGCCGTTTTCTTGACTGTTTCAGCCACCACATCAAAGCTCTCACCACGAACCTTTTCCAAAGCCCGCTTGACAACACCAGGTCCTGAAACACCGACGTTGATGACCACATCTGCTTCACCGACACCATGAAAGGCACCCGCCATGAAAGGATTGTCCTCTACCGCATTGGCAAAGACGACCAATTTAGCTGCACCCATGTCAGACAGTTGGGCTGTTTCCTTAATAATCCGTCCCATATCTGCAACTGCCGTCATATTAATACCAGTTTTTGTTGAACCGATATTGACAGAAGAACAGACCTTGTCCGTCTCCGCTAAAGCTCGTGGAATAGAATTAATGAGAATTTCATCGCCTTTTTGATAGCCCTTTTGGACCAAGGCAGAGAAACCACCGATAAAGTCTACTCCGATTTCCTTAGCCGCTCGATCCAGAGCCTTAGCCAAAGGAATATAATCTGTAGCATCCGTAGCCGCTCCGATCAGAGAAATCGGAGTCACTGAGACCCGCTTGTTGACGATAGGAATCCCGAGCTCTGCAGCAATTTCGTCCCCAACTGCCACCAAATTTTTAGCCTTGGTCGTGATTTTTTGGTAAATCTTCTCAGCAGCCAGATCAATGTCTGTATCGATGCAGTCCAAGAGTGAAATACCCATGGTGATAGTCCGAATGTCGAAATTCTGCTCCTCAATCATGGCAATGGTTTCTGTAACTTGTCTAATATCCATCCTTCACTCCTTAGATATTGTACATGGCATCAAAAATAGCTGCACTTTGAATATTGATTTTGACGTTAAGAGTCTGACCAAAGCTTTCAAATTCACTACGAAGAGCTGCAAAATCTTGTTTTTCTTCACTTGAAACAACAGCCATCATCGTAAAAAATTCATCCAAAACTGTCTGTGAAATATCATCTATATTCAATCCCAACTCTGCAATCTTAGTTGAGACTCCCGCAACAATCCCTGATCTATCTTTCCCAACAACCGTAATAATTGCTTTCATTGTCGACTCCAATCCATTTTTTGTTTGTATTATTGTAGCATAAAAGATGTGATTTTGCATGGAATTGTAGAAATTCCTCAGACGAGCTTATACATGCTTTCTTCTCACTCTTCTATTTTAGGCAGGAATCCATAATTCATCCATATAAAATAAGCCCGTCATTTCTTGTTCGACAAGGCTCATAGATGGAATTGCAAGACAAGATTCTCAGATTTGTCTATTGAAAGCATATTTTTTATCTATGCTTTTTCTTGAAAACGATTACAAAAATTGATATAGTAAGATTAAAGAACACATTACAAAGGAGGTCTCTTATGAAAGACACCTATAAGAAACGCTTATATACTCAGGTTCTTAGCCTGTCAGCCGCAACCCTTCTAGCTGTTCTAGCCCAAGGAAACGTAGCTGCCGATACGCTAAATCCGACTGAAGCGCCACAAGAAGCAAGTCCTGTAAGTAGTCTTGTCGAAAATCCTACTCCGGTCAGTGCCGAGAAAACAGAAGATCATTCTGATCAACCTCAGGCAGATACTGCTAATAAGGAAACTCAGCCTGTAGCCGAATCGGATAAGACTACAAGCGAAACGGCTACTAGCCCAGCCACAGGAGCAGAAAACAAAAAGGAAACTAGCTCTGAAAACACTACTGCACCTGATAAGTCTGAAACACGTGCAGCAAGTAGCGAAGACTCAAAAGTTCAGCTTGCGGACAGTAAGGTTTATATGTCTGAAAAAGCAAGCATTGAGGAAACCGTTCAAGAACAAGGTGCCAAAGCCAACAAAATTAACTGGACACTTGATAATAAGCCAATTAGCGAGTGGAAAACATGGAAAATGGAAGACGGTACCTTCTCCGGAGATCCTTTTGTTACCATAGAAGAAAAAGCCGAAGGAAACGACCTCAAGCTATCTCTGAAATTTAACGAACTATTTGGCCAAGATCTGAGTTTACGAACACCCAACAATATTCGCAGAACCTACCGCAATTTTATGGGAAATCATGAATTAGTCGGGGTCAGTGAAGATTTAGGACTTACTATTCGCAAAAACATTGTCCTAAGACCATATGAAGACTTCCATACCCACGACGAAATGCTGGCCTCTATCGAAAAAAGTCGGCAAGAAGCTAAAGATGATCGTTTGGTCCAAATCGAAACGATTGGCAAGAGCGCGCAAGGACGAGATGTCAAACTGGGCATCATTAGCTCCGATCAAAAGAGCATCGATGACTACCTCAATACAACCAATCCAAAAGCCCTCACAAAACCTGCCGAAATGCTGGCTGCCTTAAAGAACGGTACACTGGATTATAAGCTCCCAGTCCTGATCAACAATACCCATGCTGATGAACAGCCCGCCATCGACATCATCACCGGACTTTTCAATACTTTTGCCACTAAAGATACCATTTCTTTCCAGACAACTGATGCCAATGGCCTTGCCAAAAATGTTACTCTTAGTGTCAAGGAACTCCTCAAGAAATTTATTTTCTTATTTGACTTCACAGAAAATCCGGACGGAGATGTTGCCAATACTCGTGCACTCGCTAATGGAATTGACCCAAACCGGGACACAAGTTATCAGGCCAACCCTGAAACTCGAACTGTCGCTGGTCTCATCAATAAATGGAATCCTATTGCTCTTTATGACATCCATGGATTCATTAAAGAATTCTTGATCGAACCAGCAACACCACCTCATGATCCCAACTTCGAATATGACCTCTTGTCAGAAAATATGCTGGAAAACGCCCACCACATGGGACGTGCCGGCGTTGCTAACTCTAAGTATGACAGCTATATTATCCCTAAACTAGACTGGGGTGATGGCTGGGACGATTCCTTCTCAGGCTATACTGGAGTTTACGCTATGTACCATGGTATCTTAGGACATACAATCGAAATACCTGAAGGAAATCAAGAGTCCTATAAAGCTGGATACCACGCAGTATTGGGCGGTATTTCTTACTTATCTCAAAACCCTGATAAATTAATGGAAATGCGCCTCAACTTCTATCTCAGAGGTATCAATAAGATAGAAGATCCTAAAGCAGAGAATGAATTAGTAGGACCTGATGGTAAGGTCGTTGGACGGATCAAGAATGGTCAAAAGAAATTCTTCCCTGACTATTATGTCATTCCAATGGGACTTGATAAAAACAACGACTCCCAACAAGCCTTCAATATGATTGAATACTTCAAGAGAAATGGTGTCACTCTTAAAGAATTGAAGGAAGATGTAGGCAACTATAAGAAAGGGGACCTGGTTGTTGATATGGCCCAAGCTAAACGAGGCTATGCCAACCATATCCTTTATAAAGGTTCTAATGAATCCGCTTGGTCAGCTATGTATGCCGAACTTTTAGTGAATTTCCCAGACATGCGTGGCTTTAAAGCGGAAGCAGTCTTCAAAGATAAACTCTTTGACGGAAAATTAGGAGACGTAACAGCTCTTCGTGCTACTCGTACAAGCGAAATTAACCACTCAGCTCCTTACTATGTGATTGCAAATACATCTGACAGTGCCGTAAAAGCAGTTAACCAAGCCATTCGCCAAGGAAAGAAAGTCTATCTAACAGACGATGGATATATCGTTGATACACCGACATTCGAAAACTTGCTGGGAGATTATGCCATCTACGGGGATGCACTCTATAAGGTTCCTAACGGCCCAAGCCTGAAAGCCCTGAAAGTCTATTCACCTCCTCATCAATTTTATTGGGCAGGTGTTGATTCGCCTACACATACAGCTCTAGCACTAAAAAATCTAGGCTTTGATCTTGTCGATACCCCAGAGGAAGCTGATGTTGTTGTTTTAGAAAGCAATAATTTTGACAAATCCCTGGTCGGTCTCAAGCCAACCATCGTCGTTGGTGGTTCTGCTATGCAAAGACTCGAAAAATTGGGGCTTATCGACGGATTTGACGCTGAAAAATTCTCTGGTGGCAGTGATTTTGAAGGCCTCATGAAAGCAATTATAGATGATCAAGACCCACTGACTAGTGGCTATAATAAGAACGACCTCTTCTATTCTAACTCAGGAAACTGGATTGCCAAGGCTCCAGCCAACTTCAAAACTTTGGCAACAATCGCTGGCAGTGATTACTATATAGCTGGATGGTGGCCAGGCAACGAAAAACTGGCTAACAAAATTGTAGCTATCTCTGGGAAATACAACGAAAATCCATTATTTGTATATGCTGGAAATCCTACCAACCGCTTGCATACAATTCACTTCTACCGTTGGATCTCGAATGCTGTTTTTGGTAGTCAGTTGGCAAACTTGACAGATTATATTTTGCCAAGTCCAACTCCAAATCCAATTCCTAAACCTCAGCCATTAACACCTCCTACTTACCAGGCTCCAAGCAAGACTTATCAAGCTCCAAATCAAACAAGACTTGATTTTAAACCCGCAACTAAAGTTGAGCCTGTTCAAGAGATTCCTTTGACCTATAGCAGAGACTCTCTTCCAAAAACTGGAACACAGGAAATGACTGAAGGCTTCAAGCTAGCAAGTATTTTAATCGCTTGCTCTGCTGGACTCTTCCTTTTGAAGAAAAAGGAAGACTAATACTTAAAAACACACCTCCCAATTGATGCGGGAGGTGTATTTTTAGTTATAAGCTTTGTTATTTTTCCACATAGGTATGAAGTGGATAGGTCGGATAGGCCAAGTCACGCGCCAACTCTGAAGTCACATAACCTGCCGGTGCATCTAACACAGAAGGGATTCGATTGACGATAGTGGCACAGGTCAAGGCTACAGTATCAGGCTTGCTGACTGAGAAGACTAGATTTGGCTCACCAGTAATTTCCCAATCACACATATCTCCGTCATTTTCACGATAGACCTTGCCAATACACTCTACTTCTAACTCAATTCCCTGATGGGTATGAATGGTTGTCACAGCTGACATACCCGTTACTTGCCCCGCCGGAACTGTACGTCCCAGCGTTTCAGAATAAACATCTTCGTCCAAAATGTAAGGAACACTCTTTTGTGAAATATCCTGAATGGTCCAGTTCATCTTAGAGCAAATAGCTTCAGCAGCATTCCACATATAGGACGGCAGACTCTCAGCACTGGCAATTTCCTTTTCAAATCGCTCTGAATCGTAACCAGCACCATGCACTTCTGCCAAAGCCAGACCATAATCTTCCACATTATAGCTGACAATCCCTTTCACCTTTTGAATGTGATTAAGGCCAGACATAGCCAAGCAAGGCATATTAATCCAGTAAATATCCTGCATGCCTGAACCCATTACAGTGACACCATATTTTTTAGCCAGCTTGTCCAAGCGGTTTGTTTCGGATGGCGACGTCGTCCAAGGATAGATCGCTTCCTCACAGGTCGTGATGATATTAACTCCATGCTTGATGGCTGTTTCAAAAAAATCATACATTTCCGGCATATAGGAAGCAATGGTGACAATGGCAATGTCTGCGTCACACTCTTCAAAGACACGTTCAGCATTATCAGAAATCATGACACCAGTCTTATAGCCTAGCTCTGCAAAATCACCAACATCCTGTCCTACTACAGCAGGATTGTTATCAATAGCTCCGACAATTTCTACACCGTGATCCAGCAGGTACTTGAAAATCACTTTAGACATCTTGCCGCAGCCATACTGGACAGCACGAATTTTTGTATTTCTCATGGCAAACCCTCCATTAATTGTTATTATTTTCACAATTATAGTATAATATCTCTAGTAACTAGAGAGTCAATAGAGGGTTTTAAAAAATGAAAAAAATTTTGCGTATCGGAGAATTTTCCCAAATAAATCAAATTTCCATCCAAACTCTACGATTCTATGACCAAATCGGTCTTTTAAAACCCTATAAAGTCGATCCAGAAACCAACTATCGCTACTACCACATCAATCAATCTTCTCTGGTTGACTCCATTCAGTACCTGCGTCAACTGAATTTTTCTCTAGAAGACATCAAAGAAATCCTATCTGACAAAGACCATTTTCAACTGCACCAGCTTATCGAAGAGCGCTATCAGCGCCTTCTAGAGGAAAAAGAGAATTTAGAAAAACAAATCCAAGAAATCGAAATCTTTCGGTCTGGTGCCCGTATCTATGGCGAAAAACAGAGCGAGCAAGAACTGGAAATCCAAACTTTTCCTGAACGGCAGCTGCTTATTTTTGAAATTGCTCAAAATATTTATCAAATGAAAAGTGAAGAATACGAACTTGCTCTCCGCTGCTTCAAGCAAGAAATCCTGCGTTACAGTCCTTTTTTCGCTCATTTCAGCCGTGTTGGCTCCATTATGAAACAAGAAGATTTCCAAAAAGAAAGATGGATTTCAAAGCAACTCTGTCTCTTCCATCATACTCCCAATGAACTCCCTCACTTAAATCGAATGTTGCTACCGGCAGGAAATTATGCTGTTGCTTACTGCTCTTCCTTTGCAGATGAACTTAAAGCTCTGCCACATTTTCACCAAGCTCTGACCCAAGCTGGATATACTCCTGTGGGCGATTATATCTGCGAGGTCATTCATGAACAGCCACAACTCCAGGAGCAGCACCGCGATATGTTCATCCGGATGCAAGTTAAGATAGAGAATTAAAATGCAAGCCGATGGATGTATCGGAATTCTTGCCAGATACTGCAGCATGCTTAGCCAAAAACTAATCATTTCATAAACCGTAATTATATCAAAAAAGGACGGGAAAACACCCATCCTTTTTATGTGCAAATAACCATTGCTTAGCACCTTAGTCTTCTTGTTTCTTTCTTCCAGCTAGAAGACCCATTCCCAGAAAAGCTAAACCAGCCAGAGGCAGAAACTTGTCTTCTTGAGTGCCAGTCTTAGGCAGGGCTGAGTCGGGAGCTGGCTGCAATCTTGGCGACGGAATAACTTTCTCTTCCTCACCTTGATTGAGAGCTTGAGGCTGGGTCCTTGTCAAAGGCTGTTTAGCACTTTCAGCCACCACCTTGCTGCCAACTTCTACTAGTTCGTCAACTGCTAGAGAAAGCACTTCCTGACCGAGGACAGTTCTCTGACCGTTCAAGACTTCTACAAAGACTCGCTTTTGACCCTTTTGGCCGGCTACAAGTATTCGCCGCTGCCCTTGTTCCAGTTCTGGATTTTCCTGTTCTCGGGTCTGATATGCAATCTCTTCCATTACGATTTCTAAGAACGGCTTTTCTTCCACTAGGTCCTTTATCCCTTCTTCCGGAGTGACCTGATGACTTGGTTTCACAGCCAGAGCAGCAAGAGCTGTCTTCAGATCCTGTTCTGCTCTATCTAAATCTGCCTGCTCCGCTTTTTCATCTGCCAAGAGAGACTGGGCTCGAGCCAAGGCTGACTGGTAAGCCTGAACTGTCTCATCTGTGTAGAGGCTTGGATCTAGACTAGCCGTACTGTCTACCACTTTCTGCAGAGAAGCCTTATTAACTGCTGGGGCATGAAGATTGGTCACAAAGAAATTGCGAGCTTCCAAATCCCCATCCCAGAGTCCCAGACCGACGTAGGCATCATTATAATAAGGCTCAACCGCATCAAATTGGTGGTTCAGGTATTCTACACCGTCCACAGATACACTGACACCATTTTTAGTTTTCACTAGCTTAACATGGTGGAACTGGCCGTCATTAAGATGCTTGCTATTCATGCTATTTTCTGCAATCGTCTCCCCCATAAAGCGGTAAAGTCTAATCTTATCATTATCGCCAAATTGAATAGAATAGGCATTGCGAGGGTCAACATTTTCAGACGCATAGAAAATATTAATCAAGCCTTTTTGATACTTGAGCTCCACATCCAAGTTATACTCAGGGAAAGGAATCTTCTGACCTCCCATATAATAATCATTGGCGCTGGTATTCTGATTATAGAGACTTTCACCGTCGACATACCACTTACCGGAAACAGCTTTTAGATCTGGAACATTGGTCTTAAAGTCATTACGGCTAATATTGATGGTGAAGACCTTGGAAAGGCTTGGATTTTCCTTAGAGGTTGCCGTTACCTTGACCACACCCCTTTGCAGAGCAGTCACTCGTAGCTTGTTGCCATCTTTCGTGACAGAGACCAGGTCTGGCTGATCCACACTCCAGCTGACCGCTTGAGAGACACTTGCTGGCATGATATATGCTTTCAAATCCAAAGTATCGCCGACATAAATATTATTTGTCACAGGAGAAGCCTGCACTAGTTCCAGTGGTTTGGTCACTGCCTGCTTGTCTTTCCAGACTCCCTTCAGCGGATAAAGAGCAATGTCAGCCTTAGCTGCACCACCTTCTACAAACACACTAGCGGCAAGACTATTTGGTGCAGGGAATATCTGATTGGCACCCGCCACAGTATATCCTTTGGCAAAGACTTCTAGGCTGGAGCGATCCACATAGAGATGCAGATCTATGCTACCATCCGCATTGCGCTTGACAGACTGACTATCCACCTGAGCAAATTTATTACTGAGAAGAATGCCGGACTGGCTGCGGTCAATAGAGAGAGTTTCCTTTTCTAAATCATAGGTAACTCTAGTCACTTCTCCATCTCCAATCCGCAGGTTAAAACCGACTTTCTTGGTCGTTTCACTCGGACGGAAAGTAGAGACAATTTCATACTGATCACCGGAAAAATTTTTCAATAGCCCATTCTTCTCACTAACTTCTACGTCTTTATACAACACAGCCTTGTCTCCCTGACGCAGAGACTGATAGGCTGCTATTGGCGTCTGAGTCAGCCGATAGCTTCCGTCTTGCTTGATAAGGCCTAGTTTGAGGTTAAGATTGAAGGTCCCGTTGAACTTCTGACCGACGGTATCGGCTACCAGATTACAGTAATCTTCCCAGGTATTCATCCAGTTAGACGCGATAATGTCGGGTAGGGTTGGATTAGCCTTACTACCAAAGTCCTGAACGTAGTAAGTCATGGCCGCATAAGAATCTTTACCAAAGTTCATGACCTGATCAGCCTGAACAAACTCAGCATCTGGGACGAAAGTCCACTTGCCCTCCATCTGTCTAAAATCACCGACCTTATAGGAGCGCCCGCCACGAGACAGGACCCATTTTAGGCTACCATCATCTGCCAGTAGAGGATAGAGATCTGGGCACTCCGTATGGAGATCCGCATAAGTTGATTCCACCTTCCAATTACGCAGATTATCAGACGAATAAATTCTCAGCGGTCCGCCTGCAACGACCATAAACCATTTACCCTCCCAACGGAAGACCTTGGGGTCACGAAAATCTTGAGACTGCAGCGGATCGTCCGTCCAGTCAGCTGCAATTTGATCAAGCTTCGTCCAAGTCCGGCCCTCATCCTTACTGTAGGCTAACTTGATGCGCTGACCATTTCCGTCGGCAGTAATCAGTGCGACTAAACCGCCCTGGCCATTGTCAAACAAACCAGAGGAATTGGTGGTATCTGCTACTATTGATCCTGAGAACATAGCCCCATTAGCATCCGGATAAAAGGCAATCGGCTGTTCTTCCCAATGAATCAAATCCTTGCTGGTCGCATGGCCCCAGTGCATAGGTCCCCACTTGGTATCGTCATAAAACTGATAGAAGAAATGATAGACTCCCTTGTAATAAACCAGCCCGTTGGGATCATTGGCCCAACCGTCCTTGACCGAATAGTGATACTGACCGCGATAAAGCTCATTATAGTATACCTCATCTGCCTGCCGACGATGGACATTGAGCCGGTAAGTCAGGCTGACCTCCTGCCCATCCGCATCGGTCACAGTGCTGGTTACAGTCAGATAGTTTGCCCCCACTGCCAGCGGGATATTCTTCAAATCACTATAAACCCTACCTGCAGCATCAGTCACGCTTACCTTGGCAGCAGGATTTTTCGCTACGACAGTCAAGTCTACAGTCTCAGCATCATGTTTGACATACTGGATGGTAATAGGAGCAGTAAACTGACCTTTCTGTTCCACTTTCCCAACCGAAGAAGTCACCCTTATATCCTCCAACTCGGGATTAGACTGAGGAGTGATTTCTTTATAAAAGGTATTTTGAAAAAGCAGCTCACTGTTCCAGTTTAGTAAGCCAAAATAACCTTCTGACAGATAAGTATTCTGCCCCTTATCATCTCTCTGAAGCGTGTAATCTCCTGAGCTGGCCACTAGAATATCATTGACATAGTAGGATACCCAAGAGCCGATAGAAACGACCTTGAGCCGATATTTATTGTCATCCGTTGGCTCAATATGTTTTTCATTGATAAACTGATAATCACGCCCGCCTTGCCAACGCCAAAACTTCACATTGTTGCTGCCACCATCAATATTAACTGCATAGCTGCTCTTGTCATCCGGATTATTATTACTGCGGAAAATGAGGGCTGCCGCCCCTTCCTTACTGAGGAAAGTTACATCCGTTGAGTAAACAAAATTCTTGCCCTGACTTTGAGAGTAAAGGAAACTATCACCTTTGCCTTTGGCATCACTATAAAGACCTTGTTCCCGGACTTCCCAAACTCCATTTTTGTCTCCCTTGGCTTCTGCCAAATTAGTATTGAAACCTGACTGCTTATCTACAGTCTCTACGGCAGGGATTTTTTCCGAAGCAACTCCCTTCGCCGCTGGCTGTTCGTCTTCTTCCTGTTTGGTCTCTTTAGCATTTGCTGTGGCTTGATTTTCCTTATCAGCCTTTTGATTGGCTGACTCTACTGCTGCATCCTGACCACTCGCTTCCGTCGCAGCAGTCTCTCCAGCTACAGAGTTTTCTGTCTTATCGGCATTACTTGTAGGAACAGCTGTTTGCCCGCTTTCAGGCTCCGAGACAGCTGATGAATCAGCCTGCAAGACCTGAGCAGGGGCTGGATTAGCCTTACCTTCATCTGCATAAACCACTCCACCGCCATCTAATAAGAAAGCTCCAAAAGCCAGCAGGGCACACCCAAAAACCCAACGCTTACCGCTTTTTCTCATAAACCAATTTTTACACACTTTTTCCTGATGATTTTTCATGACGCACCTCAATATTCTAAAAATAAAGTCAGACTCCTCACAACCAAATTACTGCTACATAACGCACTCCTTTCACCTTTTCTTGTTCAAAATGAACACCTTGTTTAGCACCTAACTCCTTTATAAAAAAGTAGCAATCTCAATAATCTAAATATAACAAATCTTTGTAAACGCTTCATCTAACGTTTGTCACAAAAACAAAATGACAGATGTCATATTTTAGAAATGAAGAAAAAACAAAAAGCCTCCAAAACGGAAAGCTTTTGTTTGTTTTAAATTTATTCTGAATAGGATGCTACCAGCTCGTTCTTTAGATATTCTGCCAAATGCTGATGAGCAAAAATTCCTGCTTTTTCTTCTGCTGTCGGATTATAGTTGGTATTGGTGTTCACATCATAGACATAGATCTGACCCGCCTCCGACTCTACCCACTCAATAGCCGCCACATCAATACCAGCCTGAGCTAGAAATGTCTCGTAAGCCTGTCTTTGACTAGCAGGTAGCGGATCTGTGATCTGAAACTTATCCGATGTTTCCAACTGAGCAGGTCTTTGTCCAATTTGACACCCATCTGCCGGACAAAGCTGAAAACCATCTGATGAATCAATCGACACTGTATAAAGAAACTTCTGGTTAATAAACTCCGAACGACGAATACGACCATCCGCTGGCTTGATATAAGCCTGAAGTAGGGTAATCCCATCCACAGAAGGCTCAAAAGCAGGACTGTCTACATAAGCTTCTAATTCTGCCTCACTGTTAAAGAGTTGCACACCCAAACCTTTCCCAGCGCGATTATGCTTGGTAATCAGAGGATAAATATTGAGTTTTCTAGCTGCTTCCAGAATATTCTCCTGCCCCAAAACAGCTACTGTCTCTGGAGAAGCAATCCCAGCTTCAGAAAGTTTCAAATATTGCTTAATTTTACTGATTTCTAGATTAATAGCTCCGCTACCATTGATGACCTTACGGCCGTGAGCTTCCAGCCAAGCTAGAACTTGCTCTGTAAATTCTGGTGCGTAGCGGTGTCCCCGAGTATGAGAAGAGGCTGACATCCGATTATAGAAAATTCCTGTTGGGGGCGGACTCTGCAGATCTAAGATCCCACTTGACAAATCCCACAGCTCATAGGGAACATTTTTCTCCTCTAGCCACTTAACCAAGTGCTGCGTCCACTCCAAATTTTCATGAATAACGTATACTTTTGCTTGACTCATAAGTCTTCTCTCCTTTAAGAATACCGAACAGCCAGTTCGCTACTTTTTGATTCTTCCACTACGTGACCTTCTGTTTTTTCAATCACACTCACAGCCAAAGCCTGGCCTAGAACATTGAGGGCAGTACGACCAGCATTAACAAAGAAATCAACAGCAAAAATCAAGGCAACTCCTTCCACTGGCAATCCCAATTGAGGTGCTGCAGCCAGCAAGACAACAATCGCTCCAGAAGGCACTGTTGCTGCAGTCTTCCCAACCAAGGTTAAAAGTAAGATGGTAAAGAAGAGACCAGAAATAGAAAATGCAATTCCATAAGCATGAGCTATAAAGATAGTAGCTACCGAGAAATAAACAGCCGCTCCCTCAAGATTAAAAGTATACCCCAAAGGCACAACCAGGTCGATGACATGTTCGTCGTGACCCTGCTTCTTTAAATCTTTTAACAGGGGTGGCAAAACAACACTGGAGCTACCAGAGACAAAAGCCAAAGTCAAGAGGCTCCAGTTCTGACGAATGCTTGTCAGATAAGGAACTCCGAAAACCAATGCAATCAAAGGAAAAATCACTAAAGCTAGAACCACATAGGCCAGATAAGTTCCTGCTACAAATTGACCCAAACCAACCAACTTGTCAACTCCTGTTGTAGCTACATCTTTGGCAATAAAACCGAAAATCCCAATTGGTGATAGCTTGATAATCACACCGACAATTTTGTAAATGGCTTCAATCCAAATTTGCAATAAATCAATAAACTTCTGTGACTTGTCTTCCTTAAGACTTCCAAGACCATAACCCAAGAATATCGCAAAGACGATGATTGGAAGCAAAGCTCCCTCAGAAAGCGACTTAACAATATTAGCCGGAATGAAACTGAGAAAGAACTCATTTAACTGGATACTTTTAGCAATCCCATCAATATTTCCTCCAGTCTGACCGATATTGACACCTTGACCAAAGCCTAGATAATAAGAGGCAAAGACAAAGATCAAGGTAATCACTGTCGTGACCCCAAAGAAATAGAGCAAACTCTTTGTCAAGAGCTTCCCAAAAGATTTCTTACCAATCACACCAGCCACTGCTACGACCACAACCGGAAATACCAGCGGAATAATCACCATATTAATCAGACTGATAAAAGCTTGTCCCAAAAATTGATAGAAAGCCGAAAATTGCGGCCATACAAGAGCAACAAGAACACCCAAAACCAAAGCAATCAAGAGTTGCAACCCTAAAGAAACCTTTGACCATAAAGAAAAAATTTTCATCCCCAAACTCCTTTTTCTATTTTGATAGCTATTCTACTATGATTCTCCCAACCTGGCTAATATATATTTTCTATGAAAGTAATAGAAGAATTTTATGGGGAGTTAAATAACTAAAAAAGACACCCAAGAGAAAATTCTTGAATGTCTGTATAGATCGATAACTCCGTTGGTTCTGTCAGTAAACTGGAAATGATGATATTATGGTCTCGTTATCTCAAATACTGCTGTATGAACCCACTCATTATGAATTTGTAAGTCATTTTCTATAATCTTACTAAATGTAAAACCATTTTTTAAAAGTACTCTCTTAGAGGCTAGATTATCCGTTGCCGTTCCCGCAACGATCTTATTTAAACCATAAGTATGAAATGCCTTGTCTAAAACAAGTTTAACCGCTTCGCTTGCATAGCCTAAATTAGTGTAATTTTCTCCAATCCTATATCCAAGTTCCGCTGTTTTTTGATCATTCTCTAAGACACTTAAATTGATTCTTCCAACCATAGCACCTTGCGAATCTCTAATAAGATGCATGTAGACATCCCGATTCGTTTGTTCCGTTAACAATTCCCTTGTAATTTCTTTAAAGCCTTCTGGATCAAAATAGTTACCTGGTCTAGGAGGTAAATTTCGTTCAAAATACTCCCGATTTTCTTTTTCAAAAGAATAGACATCTATACTATTTTCTTCAGAAAGTAGCTCTAACCTTATCAATGTAAAGCACCTCCCATCATTATCTACATCCATATTTTCTGATATTTTCCCAAAATAGCACCCCTATTATTTTGCTAATTCTTCATATATCTCAAATAATTTTGCAACAGTACACTACGAACTATGCCTTACCTCTGTTTTGATGGCTTTGAAAAAAATAGTAAATATATTCCAAATACAAACTTAATTGCTGAGTCAATATATGCGATCACCTCTAATGGAATATCCGTAAAAATATATCCTACAGAGATATTAATGACACAAATAAGACCTAAAAATATCATTGATTTTCCATGTACAAAATAATAGGGAAAAAAATGTAGTGCGGTTGCCATTAATGCACCCAACCAAATTAATCTCCAATTTTCAGTCGCAAAAAAAGGACCACCTAGTAAAAACATTAAAATAAATAGTAAAAAAATAGCATATAAAGATACTTTATTTTGAAATTTATTTGAAGAACCGTTGGATAATCTATTCAATACTTTTTTATTCATATTGATTGAGAAAAAACTAATAACATACCCAATACTAAACACTGGCATATTTATTATTTGTTTTCCTCCTGTTAAGGCAGCTACTGAAATAATCACCGCTACTACAATTAACCATAGTCCACATGCTCTCTTATAATTAAATTCTAACTTTTCATCTTTATTGTAATTTAAAAAAGCCATAAATACCCCCAGCAACATCAAATAAATTATTTCTCTTATTATACCACTAGATTATTATTTATTTAAAAATTTTTGTGATAGAGTGAGGGTATTATGACATCGTAACAATTAACAATTCAAAACACCAATATTTCAATCATAAAAATCATGTTGATTTTTGGACAGAAGATGAATTTCGAAAAGTAATACAATCCCTTGATGAAGCAAGTTACTTTTTCAAATAAATATATTGATAGAAGCAACAAATTGTTTTATAATAGTTTGAATTCAAAATTAGGAGTGATGTTTATGAAATTCTATTCATACGACTATGTACTGAGTCAGATAAGCCAACAGAATTGGACCATGATTCTTATATCAACCTTGTTGGTTTTTGTGACTGGATTTTTCGCCTTTAAAGCTTATAAAAACAAACAAGGAACCAAGTTTCGTGAATTATCCATTATTTCTATTTTAACTTTAGTTGCCTTTGTTTTGATTACCATTAGTAATTTCCAAAACAATCAATCAAATGATAATCAATTTCGTAGTTCCTTATACTTTATTGAAATTGTCTCAAAAGAACTAGGAGTTGAAAAAGAAGAAGTTTATGTCAATACTTCGGCTATGACTGACGGGGCAATTATTAAGGTTGGGAAACAATTCTACCGCGCCATTGGCGGAACAGAACAAGATAACTATCTGTTAGAAAAAATTGAATTATATAAGTCAGACGTTGAACTTGTGGAGGTTGAAAAATAATGAGCTTTTTTATCACAATTGCTATTAAGTTAGCTTTGGGACTTGTTTCCTTAGTTTTTGTTATTAATGTAACAGGAAAAGGAAATCTTGCGCCAAATTCGGCAACAGACCAGGTACAAAACTTCATTCTTGGTGGAATTATTGGCGGGGTCATCTACAATAGTTCGATAACAATCCTTCAATATGCTGTTATTCTAATTATTTGGACGATTCTTATCCTGCTATTAAAATGGCTTAGCACCAATGTTTCCTACATCAAGCACTTGATTGATGGAAAGCCAACCCTCATCATCAAAAATGGACAATTAGATCCAGAAGCTTGTCGCTCAAAAGGACTTTCAGCATCAGATGTCGCTCTTAAATTACGTTCTCAAGGAGTCTTTCAATTGAAAGAAGTCAAAAGAGCTGTCATCGAGCAAAATGGCCAATTAATCATCGTGAGAATGGGTGATGAAAATCCTAAGTATCCTATCGTTACCGATGGTGTTGTTCAGATTGAAATTTTAGAGACTATTGGTAAAACTGAAGAATGGTTAATGGATGAACTCAAAAAAGAAGGATTTGACGATGTATCAGATATCTTCATTGCAGAATATGACAAAGGCGAAATCAATGTGGTGACCTATTAACCCATCGTTATTTGCTATCTAATAATGACTCGTTCCTGCTTTCAGAATACCGTAGCAATAATTTGACTTATCATTTTAAAAAGAATATACTCGTAATAATCTGAGATGAATATATTTAATTTTTAAAATCAACTGTATTGAATTCAGAGAAACAAATCATTCACTTAATGGAGGTGACACTATGTCATTAGAAGAAAAATTTAACCAAGCTAAAGGTTCTGTTAAAGAAGGAGTCGGTAAATTAACTGGCGATACAAAAACACAAGCTGAAGGCGTTGCTGAAAAAGTTGCTTCAAAAGCAAAAGAAGTTGCAGAAGACGCTAAAGGTGCAGTTGAAGGAGCTATCGAAGGCGTTAAAAACATTATCAAAAAAGACGATAAATAATCATCGTCTGTCGTTCTTATAAAAAACACTCTTATCCTACAGTTTTAGTAAAACTATGGATGAGGGTGTTTTTAAGTATTGCTAAGGCATTTGATTTTAGAATATAAGAAAAGCATCCCAATAAGGAGATGCTTGGAATATACGTAAATAAATTTTAACGTTTTGAGTGCTGTGGTTGCCATCCAATCAAACAACATTGAGCAAATATAGCTGATTGTAAAACTCATACACTAGATTGTTCAAAAATTAGTTGTCCGTTATGATGAAACTGATCTCCCAAAAGTAATTTTAAAGACCAATTCAGAAATTAACAATCTAAAACTATAAATACGATTGTCATCTATTTAAAATTTATTTATTCATTTTCAGAGATTTTTTATCTGGTATTAATAAATATAATGGCAGTAAATTAATAACAATTGTGAGTACAAATAGCAATACATCCGTAATTTGAATTTCTTTTGACGTTACTAAAGAATTAACTATCTGACTATAATAATATCCTGGAAATATCTTTTGAATTGTACTTACTGTGTTTACAAAATCACTTTCGACAGCTAGGTGAGAGAAAGGAATAATGGTAATTGAAGCAAGTACAATAATAGGAAAGCTAATAGTATCAATAACTTTAGAATCAACACGAACTCCAATTACAAAACCAATAAAACTAAAGTACATTCCCATAAACATTAATAAAATAAACTGATAGATTAACAAATTGCTAAATGGCAATCTAAAAAATATGGTTGCAACTAAAGTTACTACCGCAAAAATCAATCCGTTCAACAAGACCTGAACTAAACTTTGACTCAAAAGATAATTAACTATGCTATAATTTGAAAAACTTGATTCTAATTTATAAAACTCTATTTCCGAAGAAATCCTTTTACTAAATGTCGCCAAACTGTTCCCAATTACACCGATAAATACCGCAATACTCAATAAGATATTTGGCATCATATCCCCTTGAAGATTATTCAAAATCATATACCATGTAACTGGAATAAATAAAGTAAAAAGAATAAAACGTTTATTTCTCAATACTTGTTTAAATTGAATAAGACTAATCATGTTTTTCCTCCAAATTACTCAAATCTCGATAATATTGTTCAATTGTTTTTCCTGTCTTATGAATTTCAGCGACAGATTCATCTGCTAAAATATATCCATTTTTTAAAATCAACACCCTTGAAAAAAACTGGTCAATCTGATTGAAATCATGAGTTACAATTACAGATGTACAACTACTATCTTTTAATAATTCCCAAAAATTATCTATAGAAGCCAAATCCATACCAGTTGTTGGTTCATCTAAAAAAAGTAATCTAGGGTTATTTAATAATGATAATAATAAGGACAATCTTCTCTGTTGCCCTCCCGATAAATCACCTACTAAGTCTTTTTTCTTATCTAAGAGTTCTACCTTAGAAAGCATTGATTCCACTTCAAAGTCCTTTAGTTTATTCATATATGCTTTAAGCAAAACTAGTTCTTTTACTGTCAAATCTTTAATCAAAAGATCATCTTGAGGCATCATTCCAATATCATTTTTAAAATCCAATTGAGTTTTTATAAGTCCACTATCGCTCTTTACTTGTCCAGCAATAATTTTAAATAAAGTGGATTTCCCTGCCCCGTTACATCCAAGCAAAGCTATCTTATCGCCTTCCTTAATAGTAAACGAGATATCCTTAAGCACATTCTTTGATCCAAATTTTTTCTTAATATTATGCAATGAAAACATGACTATCTCCTTTGTTTTGATGACTATAAGATAACATTATTCAACATTAATTTTTATCAATTATCAGAATCGGACCTTACTTTATCAGAAACAGTATTATTACTTTCAATAATATATTCAGTTAGGTAATCTTCATCGAAATTAGGGTTTGGCTCCTCAAAAACAATCCAACTAAGATCCTTGATATAATTTTTTAACGCTTCAATTCCTATTGAACTACATAAATTAATATAAATAGGCTTTTCAAACTTGTTTTTAAAATTACAATCTACAGAAAATTCTCTGACAAAAAAGGTTTTTCCACCTAGTAAAGTGTTTAATTTCACGATTAATTCAGTTTTATTTTTAGCTTGATTTATTAGACTATTCAGGTAATCAGTACTAACTAAAGTTTTATCTCTTGCAAGTACAATTTTCTTTTCTCTAAAATATACCATAGGTGCAGTATATACATTCAACGTAGGATTTTCATCATATTTTTTTCTCAAAACTAAGTCCGCAATATCAAAGTACATCCCTCCAGTCAATGATAGACTATTAAACATTGCTAACGTCCTCGGAAGAACCATAGGTGTCATACTACCAAGAAATGAATAGTAAAATTCACTTCCATCTTTTTTTAAAAATTTCAAACGTTTTTGAACTTCATGCCTTTCAACTTTAATATCTCTGTAGTTTATAAAGCTATTGCTAGCCTGAGATTTCAAATTATATATATCAAAAGACTCTTTATCAGGACGGCCATTAGCATTAAAACCGAAATCATATGGTATATCATAAATTTTATCAAAACCAAATTCTTCTTCAAATACTCCTTCTTCAAAGTTATCTTTATAACGATTAGTAAAGATTCCATATCCTTTATAAACATGGTTTATAAATAATTGATTCTGACTAAGTTGAGTAAAGAATGTATACGAATGTTCCAAGTTATAATTGATTTCTTGCGCTTTTTCAAATATCATTTGTATCATATTCTCACTTATAACATATTCATTTTCTTTACTTTCACAAATACTATTGATTATATAATTGATAAGAGGGTATTCATCTAAATTAAAAAATCCAGAGCGAAGTTCACCTAGATTAATATTTTTAAAAATATAATCAGACATTTGTGATAAAAATTGATCCAAATCTTGGAAATCAGCAAAATCCTTTCCAAATGGATAATAAATTCCCATAAATTCCCAAGCTAATTCTTCTACTTTTTTAGAAGCATCAAAGATAGAATAAAATTTACTTAATTGTTCCTTATTTTCAATAAAAATATTAAGAAGTTCCGTTTGATTTTTCGATATTTTTAAATTTGAAGTATATGTATCTATTGTAAGTACAGGGAAATTTAAAGTATCAATTTCAAGTAAATCACATAATGATTTAATTTGTTCTGAACATTGTAAAAAGAAATTGATATTGAATCTCTTATTCAAACTCTTTAGATTATCCTTTATTGATAATAATTTATTTAAGAGACTATCATTAGTAAACTCTATATAATCCATCCATTTAAAATTATTTCCAATGGAAATATCTTCATAAAGTAATATCCCACTGTCTAGAAGTTTAATAACTTCTAACTTAGTAAATAAACTCCTAAGTTCCTGATAACTAACTATTTTATATTTTAATAGATTGTCAATAGAGGAAATTTTCTTGATTTTTAACTCACGTTCTTGGCCCCTAAATATATTTGATAAATTATTATCAAGTAATACTTTAAAAATATAATATTCTGTATCCTCTGATATAATATAGTTTTGATTAACCAAGAATCGAAATTTAAATTTTTCTATGTTTTGTCTTAAAATCTCATAATAAATTCTATTTTCAAGATAACTATGAATTCTTATGACTACTTTATTTTTTGGATTTCTCAGTTGAATACTTTGATCACGATTATATGAAAAACATCCAACTTTACTGACAGTACCAACTCCTCCAGTTTTTAAAGTAAGTTGTGACAAGTAGTGATAAAGTGATATCCACTCTTTATTCTTAAGTCTCTTCTGTGAACCGTTTCTAATCTCATTAATTTTCTTAATGAGATACTCATTTCTAAAAAGTAGAAGATCTTTACTTTCAACTAACTTGGGTAAAGTTTTAATTTGAGAATGGAGCTCCTGTTCTAAGCTATCTTCTATTTCTTGAGCTAATAATTCATTCTTAGCCCTCCTATTATTATACTCTTCACAAGCATAGCTTTTCATAGGAAGAGTATTTTTTATTTCTTTACTTTTTTTTAATTGTCGCTTTATTTTTAAATATTCTTTTGTAACAGTATAGGGAAGCTCTTCTTCTGAAATATAATCTTCAATAAAAGTAATTAGATTTTCTTTTAATAAATTGAGAGCGATCTGATTACTTTTATATTCTTCAATCAAACTATTTATATTATTATTAAAAAAATTCTCTAATAAAACATTTGTGGATTTATCATTTTTCCTGTAGAAAATTTCCATCAGCATTCCTCCAATATATATTTGTATAACTTGAGTGAAGAGTTGATAAACTTTAAATTAGGCTTATAATCACTTGTATGAGTTCGAGATGTTTTAAATTTTAAATAGCTGCCTAAAAATAAATAACATACATCATTCGAAATTTGATCATAATAGCAAAAATCATCTGAAGTAAAACTATCTGGAATCTCTAGAGTCAGAAACATAGAATTGTTCTTTAATTTTTGGTACAAGCTATGACTATTTTGTATGCGCCAATGGTAATTTAAATTTTGCACTTCCATAGATTTAACGATATTAACTCTATTTAACTCGTTTGAAAATTGTTTAAATAACTTTTCTAACTCAAAAATATCATTTAAATTAGACCTTAAAGATAAACTAAAAGTTAAATTAGTTGCCTGAGATCCAATTTGACTGTCCACTGTAAATTCACCAATAGACATATTGATATTTTTATTATTGTTATTAAAAGCTACTATTTTTGCATATAATATATCCCAAACTGATAGAAATTCTTGAATATTGTCTGAATTTCTATCTTTCTCATAAAAACTAATCCTTAACTTATTTGTAATATTATTTGTTAGAGTCTCTCCAGATTTTATTGCTATACTTTCAACGGGAATTTCTGGAGCATTATGTAAACCAAACATTTTATCAATTAAAATGTTTTTTCTTTTTAATATATTAACCAGTGTTAATCCTCCGTTTCCAATTTCTTCTGAGCTTTGATATATAAATAATATTCTTTTTGAGGTCTTTCGCTTACTTAAATAAGCCATAAATTGTAATAAAGAACTCATGTGTAAATCATGTCCACAACCATGGAAAACATTCCCATTAGATAAGCATAACGCATCTAGTTCGGCTCTAAAACCTAAATCGTAATGTTTATTTTCTCCCAATACATTACTATAAATCAACCCTTCTTTTCCTTCATATATAATCTCATATCCTCCAATATTATTGACAATTCGTGAAATTATCTCCCTTGTTTGCACCTCTTGAGAAGATAATTCAGGTGTCTGATGAAGCAAATCATATATTTTTTTACCGTACTCGAACAAATCCATAACTACTCCACTCCTTATACTATACTAATGGTAGCTCCTCACTTAACACTACATTACTATCTTTATTTAAAATTAATTTTCTATTGTGTAAAGGAGATAATGATAGCAAATAGTTACTTATTCTTTCAATAATCATTCCCGCAATCAACTCTTCTCGAAAACTATTAATATTTAATAATGCACTTTCAGTAAAAACTGTTTCAATATCGGTATTAAATAAAATCTCCTTTAAGTTATATTCTAGAAGATGGGATTTCTTAATAAACGGCCCTACGGAATTAATTACACCTGTCTGTACAAAATATAAATAGTCATAAGTACGTAGATAGTCTACAATCTCTATTAAATTATCTTCTTTAATAGAATCTAAAATAACTATCGCTTCCTTTTTACCAAATTTATTTTTTAATACAGTTTGTCTGGATATACTTTTTCCCGAAATTGATACTCTCTCCAACTGTGTATCTTGTAACCATTTAAATAGATGAACACTAAAATCTACTGCATTTCTTTCAGCTTGTGAGATTTCATGAATATTTTTCTTTAATTGATTTAAAAACTTATATTCAGTATCTGATACAGTTAGTTTCTGGTGAAATAATATCTCTAGTTTATTAAATAGAATCTTCTTACTATCTTCATTAAAAGAATTAGTAATTGCACACCTAAACAAAATTTTATCTAACAACCGATTTTTAATAATTAAAGTGTCACCGCCAGTAATTAATACCTCAAAAAAAGGATTGATTTTTTCTTTAACCATTTAAAACGCCACTCCATAAATAACAATATCATCTTGACTGTCTGACAATCCAATTGCTTCCTTAGTCACATCTGACAATATTCCCCCATTAGGTAGGGATTTTTTCCCCATTGCTGTAGAAACTAATTGAAGATTTTGACCTATATGACCAGCTTCAATCATCGCTAATTGCCTAGAATAATACTTATATTTCTTGAAACTATGTTTTAAATTCATATCTAAAACAATAGCAAAAGAAAGTTTTTTGGTTTCTTCGCTAATTTCCTTATTAAAATGAGAAATAGCAAAAATCTCCTCAAATTTAAAATTCACTTGATCTATTTCGCTAATCATCCCTAAATCTGCATGTATTTTATAGGAGTGATTTTTTTTAAAATATCCCATATCCTTATTAACAATAATAAATATCTTTATTGGATATTGTGCTCCTCCCGAAGGATAACTCCTTAGTGGTATATATTCATCTTTATAGACCTTATTTCTACGTCCATCACTAATTGCTTTATTAATAAGAAATAAAAGTTCCTCCTCTGACCACTCACTGTCTAAATGTTCTACTGGAGTTGATCTTCGAGCTTCAAGAGAAAATGTTAAACTATCCTTAATTTCAATTCTTGAACCATCAATATTCCAAAAACTTTTTGTCAAATTTGTCGAATCTTCCTGCGGTAATGATTTTTCAAACTTCAAATTTAAATTACCAGTAGGAGCAAAATTCATTAACCATCCACTAAAATTCTGTGCATCTCTAAGATTTTGTCTCACCAGATATTTATAATCATGTTTTTTATTTATATAATATTTTTTATTCAAAATCATAATTTACTTTTCCTTCTAAGAAGCTATAACATGCTAGTTCCGTCGAAATATTTACACCTAGACGATTAGCAAACATATGAAGATGTGAAAATAATACACTATCAGCATAATCGTGATCAAAGTTGAAAATAACGCTGTATAAATCACCTAATTTCTCAATAAATTCTTCCAATAATGGTTGTAGGTGCAACTCACTTGCCAACATATGAATTTTAGACATTTCTTGTTCATCAAGACTCTGTTCCACTCCAAGATTACGCCAGAATCGTCCTCCTAATGAATAAAACTTTCCAATAAATTCTTCACTTGGTAAGTTAGTTTTTGTAATTTCTGTTATAAAATAATAAAAAATAATAATCTTTTTAAGAGATGATAACTTTAAGTTCAATAATTTATTTGTTAATTTTGATGAAATACAAAATAGCTTTTCACTATATCCAATTAAGTCCCACCCCCCATATCTATCTAGTTCAGGTTTATAGGGTATTTCTACTATTGACATATTTTCATACCAAGGCATTTGTTTGACATCAATTTTTTCCCCGTCAGTGAAGGTTTCTAAATAGTACTCTTCTTTGTTCAACTCAATATTTCTTATATATGGATACTGTTTAATAGTATTCTGAATCGCCATTTTAAGAATAACTTCAATTCTCTGAGATGCATTTTCTTGGATACGAACTCTCAGATGAGGACCTCCTTCCCAGTATCTAATAAAAAATAATTTTTCTTTTTCTTCATCATTCAAATGACTATAAATATACATAATTACCGAATCAAATACTGAATAGTCCCATAAAAACATATGATAGGATTTCCAATTTGTATTCATAACTTCTCTCCTATGGGAATGGATGGGGGCGTCGATTAAATTGACAGATAACATCTAAATTTAATAGTTTGCGTGATTTGTTAATGTTAGAAAGACTAATTCTAAGATTACCTGCTCCAAAAGTCATTGGTAAAAATTCTGGCATGATAGCTTTAACTACAAACAATTTATTGTCTGCCATTTCTTTTGAAGTTAAATTAGCGAAAATAATTCTCTTATAATCTTTAAGTGTTGTGTTCAGTAAATGATTCAAGATTTCTTCTTGACTATGATATTTTGCCAATAAATTGTTTTCTCTATCAGTAAATTTTTCAAAGTTCTTTACAAAATCAAATTCAAATGTATTTAATGGATTCGCATAGTAATCAATATGATCATCTATCGTTGAAATATTCTCTGGAATAGATGGTGCTTCTTCATGGTAATTCTCCTGTACCAAATAACCAACAGATACCTCCATCAGTGCCGCTTTAACTGCTTCATCAACACTGAATCCTGCACCTGCAGAAGTATAAGTTGAAATAGAAGTTCCCTCTTGCTTATTAGTAATTAGCCCCCAAACAACATATACATCTTCAAATACAGATATTTCAAATAAATTAATCCTTGCCCCCTTCTCACTTACTCTTTTAATAACACTCATTTCTTTAGTAGAAAGGTAATTCTCATAATTCTCTATTCTTCTTCCCGGTACATTCCCATACCAGGTCATTAAGAAACTGTGCCTTTCAATTAACTCTAATAATGCACAAATCATCGCTTCAGTATAAGTTGAACCCAGTGCCACCCCGTTAGAACTATCATTCATATCCCTAATATAGCCTTCACGACTTGGATTATTACCGTAATATACCAAATCTTCAGGAACATAAATTTCATTTCCGGTTCGAATATCCTGTGCTAAGGTCCAATATAGTTTTGAATCATTTGTTAATTGTGATCCTTCTTCTAACGTGATTTCATCTAATGGTAAAGTATAAAAATTATTTTTTAATTCATTATAGCTAAAACATTTTGTATTATTTTCAAAAGCGTAACAATAAAACTCAGATGCAAATCTTTCTACTGCTTCCAAACTAGCAATATGCTTTGCAGTTAAGAAATCAAATGACCTCCCGTATCCATAATTAAATTGATTATAACTTGGCGTTTTATATTCGTACGCTACACCTGTAAAGGGCGCTGCGGCTGGATCTAAATGATATCTCCCAAAAGTATGATAGGATAAAAATTTTTGTGCTGATTTACCAATATCTGATAACCTATTTACCCTAAAACTATCACTAGAATTAATCGTATTAACTTCCTTGCTAATTTTATCCAGTAGATTATTTGTATCCTTTAAGCTCAGGAACTCTTGCTTAATAAAATTAAAGCCATCTAATTTTTTTCCCTCATCAGAAAATAGACTAACATCATTGTCAAGTTCTGATTCATCAATATATTTATCATAGTTAGTTGAAGTATCTAAATAATCAAATTGACCATCATAATAGAATTTAAACCAATGATTAACTTTCAATGTTTTCAACACTTGAATAAAAAAGTTAATATCTGACAATAGATTATCATTTTGTTTAATCACAATTAATCCATTAGGGACCGAGAGAGCAAGAGTTTCTTGCTTTACCAATTCAGTAATTTCTTGCCAATTTAATACTTTATTATAATTTTTATATCTCATTACTTATTACCTTTTTATCTAATTATTAAGCAACTATATTGATCAAATAGTATAACTTCCTCAATTTTGAGTTCTTTTGAAGTTATACCCTCGATTTCTATATCTTTATGATCTTTAATTTTCTTAAACTGTTCAATATACTCTTCTTTCTCCTCCGGATTATCAAAGATTTTTGTACGATTCTTATGCCTAAAGATAATACAATTGTCAGTATTATCTGTATTTAAAAATTTTTTATATTTATCAAAATCTTTTTCATCAACAATAATATCTAACATTTCATATGGTAATATCAATCTTAAAAAATATTTGATGTAGATGTTCTGCAAATTTTTATCCATTAATACAATATTTTTGTAATTAATATTAAACAGAGGATATTGATCAGTCGACATATCCGTAATATTATTAAGACTCAATAGTGAACCAAAATTAAGCTCCAATTTTTCGATTAATACTTTTTTTTCGAGAAATGAATATGATTTATGAAAGTTGTTACTCCAACTAAATTTTTTTACATTAACATATTTTTTACTATTATTTCCCTTAATTGCTACTATTTTTTTATTTGGTAAGCTTTCAATATTGTTTACATTATTTACAGTAACAAGCTTAGCCCCATCTAATATCATCAATCTATTATCTTTTTTCTGCATTAACATATTTTTCACTCTCCCATCTAATGCTTTCCTTGATTTGTGTTTCCCAATTTATTCCAAAATATTTCTCAATTTGCTCCACAGCTAAAAATATTATACGGTTTCGCCTATTCATGCTAATCCCCAGTAATGGTAAAATTTTAAAGAAAATTCCCATTACTATTCTATAAAAATAAAAAAACGAATCTTTAGTGTATCTACGAAGTAATAGTTTATTATTAAATACTGTTTGATGAAATTTTGAATATTCAAGATTTACTGAACTATTTTTAAAAAATGTATAAGGGTTTGGTAATACACTAAAATCTAACTCTTGTTGGTTTTCGGATAACATCTTAATCTCTTCCTGCAAAACATCATAGAGATTTTTAATGATGGTCACTTCCCTGTTTACAAAAATTTTATCTAAATTATCGACATGCGTGATTTTATTCTGTATTTTCAAAAATGTCTCATTACTTGCGATAGATTTTATTTGAGATAAATAATAAAGATAATTGGAATAGAAAGAAAGATACCCATGTGTAATCCCATCTTTATGTACAGAAGCAACAGTATCCAAAATCTGACAAATAAGGTAATCTTGTTCAGTAGTTTTACGATTCCAATATTCTGACTCTTGAATAAATTGTGCAATTGCCTCAAAAATTTTTGAATAAAAATTTAAAAATAATTTTTCGTTTTTGCACCAAGGAAAATCAATATTATAGTTATAGTTTTCAGATGAAATTTCACAAACATCAGCATCTGAAACCATATCAATTAAACTTATAGGCTTTTCGCTTATGAATGATAAAAAATTGTTCGATGCATTTTTTTCCAGCAAATAAACATTACTATTGAAAGCATTATTAAAATATTTTTTTTGAAAACTATTTATATCCATACTTGAATTAAAAATTACTTTATATTTTTTCATTGTTTTCCTTTCAACTCATTCAACAATCAAAATAAAGGGGAAGATAATTCCTCCCTCTACTTTGATTATGTTATGCACAACATGAAGATGAGCCACATGTACTTGTCACTTTACATGAACTGCTACCACTACTTGCTGCTGCTGACGACACCAAATCTGATTCGTCTAAATCTAAAATTGAGAGATCAAGTTGTGAAATTTCTTCCAATGCTGCTGCTTGTTCTTTGTCTAAATGTTTCATATTATTTCCTTTCAATCACTATGTATTATTCTTTATTTTTTCTGTAACAAATCTTTAGCTATACATTTTAACCATCTCCTTTATTCTATTTACCAGCTCCAACTGACAAATAAATTATAAAATATTTACTCAATAAAATTTATTTTTTTCATAACTTGTTCAAGAAAAATCATTATGCCAAGGAAATATTATTATAAATCCAGATTATGATAGAAAAGCGACTGTTTTTGATAAATTATCTAATATTATTTGAAAATTGTTATTATATCTTTATCAAATAAAAAAGAGGTGTAGCTCATGAATTGGTGGAAAATCTTTGGAAGTCACTAAAAAATATAAAAAAACTACAGATAACTAAATCTGTAGTTTTTTTTGTATTTCTATTGTCTGTCTAAACACATATGAAAAACTTTGAGTTCTAATAGATGCACTAGGATACTTATCTAAAATTTGTGTCACTTTATATAACCCTATCCCTCGTTCTTCACCTTTTGTTGAAAAACCATTTTTAAAAATATTATTCCTATTTACACTTTCCTCCCTTGTCTTATTTTCAACTATAAAATAAAATCTATCATTATGAGAAAAAATAGCAATGTTAATTTCCGGATCTTTTGATAATAATGTTGCTTCTATGGCATTATCTAAAAGAATTGAAATAATTGTAATAAAATCTAGCAATTCAAATGAATATAAATCTTGCCTACCATCCACCTCTATAGCAATTTCAACCCCCTTATTATAAGCCTCAAGTAATTTTGCTGATAAGACACTTTTTAGGGCAGTGTTTTCAATTTTGGAAAGATTAGCAATATCGTATTTTCTATCCGAAAAATCTTTTACGGTTTTTGATAAAACTGTATCATATACATTCTGAATAGATGCTATATCGTTTAACTCAATACCTGATTTTATACTTGTAATAATGTTTATATAGTCATGCCTAAATAATCGTATCTCCTCATATAAGGACTCAATATGACTACTATATTTTTCTAAGTTCTGAACTTGGTTATCTTTCTGCTCTTTCAACTCTCTATCAATCTCATCAGTGATCTTAGAATGCAAAAAAATTAGCATAATCAGAAAGTAAATAACGTATATCCCTACTAAATTCTCTCTTAATTTAAGTGCATTTGGAATCACGTCTGTAAAAATAGAAAAAATTTGAAGCAATATAAAATAAAATGCCATTGAAATATCAAATGTTAACAAATAATATTTTAATTGATTTTTAGAAAACCCAATTTGCAAATTTTTAAAGTCGATCTGGATAGTTTTGGTCAAATAATAAAATGTTGGGAATATTAACAGTTCAATCAATAGTGATAATACCGGAAATTTATTTGTAATATTTATTGATACACCAAACATCGGTAATAAATCAAATGCAATAACCCTACTAAATAAACTTTCGACAACTACTGGATATAGACCAAAAAATACAGCTAATGTTCGATTACTAAATTTATTTTTATATAATGAGTAAATTAACCAAAATAATAATGAAGAAAAATATCCTATTGGTGGAACAATATAAAATAATACTCTAAAAATGATTGGTAATAGAAAATAAAGATAAAAACGTACCTTGTCCCCTGTAATTTGTTGATATAGCATTAAAACTACGATAGTATGAACAACAAATGTTATTTCTTCAAGCAAAAAATTATTGATATACAAAGTTAAAACCTTTTAAAAATCTAACCTTTCCTTGAGTTTCTTTAATTTAGTCTTAGAAACTAAGCAACTTTCTCCATTTTCAAATAGAATTAGCTTATTTTCCTTATCAATCTTACTAATGTTTTCAGGATTTACGACAAATGACTTGTGACATCTGTATAACCTATTATCCGTTTTTTCAATCTCAGAAATTCCAGCATAAAATTCTAATCTTTCATCTATCGTATGCATAATAACCTTATGCACAGTAGGCGATGTTTCAAAATAAAGAATTTTATTAAATGGAACTTGGACACGAGATAGTGATGTTTCGAATTTAAAAGAATCATGAGCAACAGTACTTCCATTTTTTTCCAATGTATATTCAATCGCTGATTTTACTCTTTCATAAAAATGAAGATCACCAAGTGCCTTATCAATAAAATCCAAAGCACTAACTTTATATCTAAATGTTAATGGCATAAACTCAGAATGGGTAGTCACAAAGACAATAGTTGCATTGGGATCGAGCTTTCTAATTTGATAAGCAAGCTCCAATCCTTTTTTCTCTTCATCCTTGATCTCAATATCTAAAAAAAATAACTGATGAGAGCCTCTCTCAGTTATCTCTGCTAATAATTGAGATGGCCTTCCAAAAATATCAAACTTATTAATTTTTAAATTTTCATCTTTTATCACCTTATAAATAATAGTCTCTATGCGAGACTGTTGTAGTAATTCGTCTTCCAAAACATAAATGTTAAGCATCTTTATTCCCTCCAACTATATAAATAGGCGTTTACATTATGACAATATACTGACCAATTATGATAATACGATATTTTATTTTTAATTTATTTTATCATAATTATAAAACAATAGAATGAGAGGCAAAAAATATTTTCTGTCTAAAAATAATTAAATTGATAATTAAAATCAACAATTTATGTAAAAAATATTCATTAAAATATCAAATATTGCCTAACAAAAAAGCTATTAAAGTATTTAAGGATACAAATAATAGCTTATATTTTATCATAATTCTCTCCCAAAATACAGTGGATACTAAAATAGGTAGAATAAAGAACACTAACACTACTGATTATAAATCAATCATTCTTCTTACCAAGAAAATAAAGTACGAGAAACTCTTTTCTGGCCATTTAGAATTATATGGTGCAATTGATTTAACAGAAGATCTAGATGTATTAATGAAAGAAATTAACGAATACCTAACTGAGTGGTTAAAATTCACAACTAAAAGCTTATAAGTAACATCAAAATAACAAAAAATTTGACTCCATTAATTAAGATTTCATCTGATAAATGGAGTCTTTTATTATACATAATGGTTTAACCATTTAGTTAGAATTTCAAGGTAATTAGGAACTACGTAAATTATAGTATCGAACCAGTCTGACGAAGATACCCTGAACTGGAGTTTCGCTTGAGGAAATTTCTGGAGCGCTAACCCATAGTGACAAGGAAATTACAAAGACCTATGTTAACACTAAAGACAAAGTTAATCAGACCGTAGGTGATATTGCATTTCATAGCCTAAAAAATTGATGGGGTGAATATGGGGTGAACTTTAGATTTTTGAAACAAAAAAGACATCCAAGAGAAAATTCTTGAATGTCTGTAAACGTTGATATAATCGTATTGATTAACGTTTTGAGAATTGTGATGCTTTACGGGCTTTCTTAAGACCTGGTTGGAAACACTTCTATTTGAATACGTTTCAAAATGCGCTTAAAATCAATGTTTTCTCACGTTTTCAGAAAGAACAATTTCATCTAATTTGAATAACTTTCATTTGAATGGTGTGAATTTTACACTAAAAATACACGAATTGAGCTAGATTTTACCAAAAAGTTCACACCATTATTACCTTCGAATCATTAAAAAATAAAGCAAGTAATTTTTAATAGTCACTTGCTTTTTGTATCAATGACTTTTTACAAAATCTAAAATATCTTCGTAGGTTAATTCTGATGCCGCTACACCCAATCCGAGATGAACCAACTCTTCATCAGTACAATCAAGCACAATATCGTTAAGTTCTAGTAGCACAAGCATTACAAAAATACCAATGCGCTTATTTCCATCTAAAAAAGCGTGATTCTTAATCAAAGAATAACAAAGCCTAGATGCCTTTTCTTCAATAGTTGGATATTGATCAACTCCAAAATAAGTGTCAAAAACATTCGAAAGCGAGGCCTCAACTAACCCCTTGTCTCGTACACCATCCATTCCTCCCGTAGATATAATCAATTGACTATGTAAGGCAACAACCTGTTCAACGGTTAATCTCTTCAATTAGCTAATTCCTTCAAGGCTTCTAGGTGGCGTGACAAGATAGAACTTGCCACCTCGTCAACACTAGCTTGATCTGCAACAACAGCTTCTGTCTGTTCTTCTTGAACCAAGGTGTTATAGTCAACTAAAACATATTTAGGTTTATTGTTTTTCAAAATAACAGCTGTACCCTTACTATCAACCATTCGAGCAACTTTAGAGAAATTCTGATTTGCCTCCGTGATTGGAATTAAATTTTCAAGATTAATTTGCATTGTCATCGCCTCCTTTTGTTTATCATACCATTATTAAGCAACAAAAGCAAAAATATAGGATGGATTTATCCTATATTAAGTGAAATAACTTAGTAATTTGAGGGGGGGTTAGATCCTGCGTACGGTAAATGAGAATACTTTCATGCTCAACTATAGTAAAATGATGGCAGCTCATAAGACTTCCTTTCGTAACTAGTTCGTTCAATTCTATTTTACTAGAAAATCTTATGAGCTTTTATTATCATGTACTCATAAATTAGCCCTTCGTCACTTATTAATTCCCCCCATCTCTCTCAACCGTTCCTGTCCCAACTTCAACATCTCTTCCTCCACCTTACTCCATTTTCCAAATAGGCATTCGTGTAGAACTTCTGTTGCTGAGGTTTCGTCTACTTGCGAATCATAAACACACGATTGATCTCTTTGATAAATTTGAATTTGTCTAAAAAGTTTATCATTTTCTAACTCCCGTAAGTTATCAACCATATGTTCTACAATTCCATCATGGTGTGCTTTAGGAGTTGCTCTAGCTTGACTAGAATCTATGGCGTAGAGCTCCTCATAACGTATCAAAGTACTGAGATAGGACAATTCTGGCTTGGTCGCTATTAGTGCAAGTGAGACTTGATATCCTTTAGTTATCAATAATTGTGCCGTTTTTCTAGGAACTTCTGTTGTTCTCAAGGTGCCCTCGATTAACAAATGATAACCTTGTTTACTCAATTCATCTACGAGATATTCAACCATTTGTCCCGCGAATACTTTGGTATAATCCACACTATCTTTTCCATACTTTTCCTGTAAGCCAAGGTAGTTCGGATGAAAAGAGCGATAACTATCTCCATCAATGATAATGATATTACCTTGAAATTCCCTTTGTTTAATACGATGAATCGTTGTTTTCCCAGCACCACTCTGTCCACCTAGCAAGATAGCCTTGGGCTGAGACGAAGTTGTTTTACCACGAGTTAAAGAACGAACGAGTCGTCTGGATGCTCGTTCAAAATCATCTTGACTAAATTCTTCTAGTTTCATTAAGCCACCACCAGATGACGAGCTTGTTCTAACATACGTTCAATGCCATCCAAATAGCCATTATATCGCTCCACATCCTCAAAAGTTGCAACAAGATAAATCTTCGTGTTAATCAAATCAGAAAGATCATCGCTTATTAGAACCCAAGGATTATTAGCATCATCAAATGCAATTTCTAGTTCATCTTGTAAACGATAAAGTTGCGCTAAGATATTCGCCCCTCGTTCTTTAATCACTTCAATTTTCAGAGTGAGCTGGTAATCTTCCACTGGCGTGAGCATCTTTTCCTCTCCTACAATATCGATATAGGAAACATTAAATTTCTGACAAATACGATCTATTAATTCTGTCGAAATTGAACTTGTCCCGTTTTCATAACGACTTAGGCTATTTCGAGAGATACCAACAATCTTTGCGAACTCAGGCTGGGTTAGATCATGTGTTTTACGTAACGCTTTAATATTTTCTCCTATCATGAAGGTCCTCCTTTTATTTATTTCTATTATAGCACAAAATTTAGAAACGCACCAAAAATGGTGCGTTGTTATGGCTGAGAGATAAAATGTCACACATTCAATTATTGAAGAAAAAATCACTATAAGGCTGTTCAAAAGTCTTTGAGAGTATAAAAAATAAGAAAGCTACAATTGAAAACATATTAGAGATAGGAATCTATGGTATACTAGTGATAATAAATAGTTATCGGTAGGAGAAGGGGTACCGTCAACAATAAAGTTAGAGTAAAATCGTTAACTCTTAAACAACTTGTTACAATACAGAAAAAGATAGATATAATAAACGGTGTCCGTTTTATTGATAAAAACGAAAACTTTCTAACTTGTAGCTCTGTTCAGATATCACTTTATATAACTTGTTTAGGTTCAGTACAACCATGTTCCCTTTATAGTATAAGTATTGGAAATATCTATCACACTTCTATAAAAGAAATATGGAACAAATCGATGTTTAACAAGATCACAACATATACTTTAAAAGATAGCAAAAATTGTAGTACTTGTACAAATGCCAATTATTGCACCCAATGTCCTGGAATTGCCTTATCTGAATCAGGTAAGAGCAGAAATTGCTCTGAAATATGTAAAAAAACAGCACTAGCAAGGAGTTTCGTCTATGCTTCAATACCTTAAGCCTCTGCGCTGGTATCTTTTCTTTAATTTTCTCTTTAGCGGACTGTCCAATATTTGTACTGCTCTTCTTCCATACTTTACACAAGAGTTAATTCGTGGGCACTATCAAATAGCTTTGTCAGGTTATTGTATTGCAGTTATAGGTTACCTGACCTGCAACTATATTCAAATGCGACTTGACTGGAAACAGGCTATTCTCTTTTCGACAAATCTAAAGAATGACTGGTTTCAATCTCTTTTAGGACTTGCCCACCATGATTTCAAGCAGAAAACAGTCGCGGAATACATTTCTTACCAATCTAATGACCTTGATTCACTGGAAAAAGATTATCTACCTCCACTGATGAGTTTTTTTAAGCAGATTCTACGAATCTTGATTTATACCATCATTATTACCAGAACAATCAACCCTATAGTGGCACTGATCCTACTGATTTCAACGGCCATCAGTATTCAAATTCCAAAGATCGTTGGTCAATTGACTGCGAAGCGTAGAACAACCTATCTTGAAAAGCAAGGTGATTATTATCGGACCTTGGAGGATCTATTCCGAGGACATCACTTAGTTAATAAACTCACTCTACCTCATTTTATAGAGCAACAAAGAAGTTCTCTTAAAAATTTGCAGGATAAGTATCTTGGGTATGGTTTGACTAAAATTACAGGTATTCTCTTGACGGGTATTTCTTTTGAATTCATCAGTCTATTTCTTTTTTCCTATCTAGCATACTCTCTATACCATCAGCAAATTGGTATCCCTGAGGTGGTGGCCAGTTTTGGTTATATTACAGCCTTCTCAGAACCAATTCAAGAAATCCTTTACGATCTGCAAATGTTGGAGTCGGTAAAACCTGTAATTAAAAGCTTTCAAACTATCGTTAAGCATCCATCTTCAATTCAGGCACCACAGCTTTCTTTTGAAACGATCACATTGAAGAATCTTTCTAAACAACTCGGGAAATCAACATTGAAGATTTCTTCTGCCACTATTCATAAAGGAGAGAAGATTGCCCTTATGGGAGAGAACGGATCAGGTAAAAGTAGCCTACTCAATATTTTAAATGGTACGGATGAGGATTTCCAAGGTGAGATTTTGCTGAATAATCTTCCTCTAAATCAGCTTTGGGGGAAATTTGGCCTGATCTTGCAGCAAGAGCATAGCTTCATATCTAGTTATAAAAATAATGTTACGCTATTCAATACTTTTCCTGCAGAGTTTGAGGATGCAGAGTTCGAAGTAACACCTCCTCAATCCCTGTCAGGTGGTCAACAACAACGTATGTACCTCAATCGAGAAAAAAACCGTCAGAGTCCATTAGTTATTATGGATGAACCTTTTTCAGCCTTGGATGCTCATCAGTTCGAGGCAGAATTGAAAAAAGTACTAGACTTACCGTGTGCTGTCATCATTACTTTACACCGACAGAATGAAGCACTGAAGAACTTTGACCAAGTCTGGGAAATTAGATCTGGAGAACTAATCATCGAAAAAAGTAAGTAAATTTATATTAACCATAATATAGCATGTACACTGATTTAACTCGTATTTTCAATTTGTCATCATTACATAATTAAATACTTTCCCATTATAACAAAACGGTAGGCTAGTAATTTCTAGCTTACCGTTTTATTTTATGTGACTTTCAGTCCATCTCGCTCCGTTAGGTGCAAGACGAAAGAACCATCCGCTATTGATATGATTCCTCTTAAGTAGACATGTTAAATAACCAAAATCTACTTAAGAGGTATTTTTATGTCTAGAAGGGAAAAATTCACCCCATACGAGAAAGAGCAAGCTTGTCTTGATTAACGTTTTGAGTTCAGTGGTTGCCACTCAATTAAACATCACTTCGCTTGTTTTCTTGTGGCAACTGTGTATAGCATATCTCTATGCGACTAAAGTCGATAGAGCTATCCTAATTGCACACCGCCAGTTCTCATACAAGAAAACACCTTGCAAACTGCAAAGTGTTTTCGTTTGTGTTCTGCTTTCCAGTAACGAATTAACGTTTAGAGAACTGGCTAGCTTTACGAGCTTTTTTCAAGCCTGGTTTGGAAAGTATGGATTTCAGTTGGACTAAAAACAGCGTAATATCAAGGATTTTCTGAACAATATCTACTTTTTAATTTCATAAAATCTGAATCAATATTTTTAAAATAGGGAATAGTTTAGGTCTCTAAGCATTAAAATAATACACCTAACTTTGGTCACCGTTTTTTAGTTATTCACTCTTTTTTCGGATAGTGTTTTTAAAGTTATGATGTAAAATGCCGCAATTAAAACACTATACATCATAATCGGAGGATAGAGAATTAAGGACAGAATCAATCCCACTCCTTTAATTATTAGGTCAGGTATCAATAACTTCCTATATTGTGCGGTAGCTTCAAGTAATTCTTTCTGATCTATATTGGGTTTATCAATTACTTTATGTAAAAACCAGTTTGCTACCGTTGAAACAATAACGATCAGTCCATAAAAGAGCTGTGCCGTATGATTCATGAAATGACTACTAACTATTCCAGTAGCATAGGGCATAAATGAAACAAAAAATAAAAGATACAAATTCTTTCAAATTTCTCCCTTTTCAATTTGCCTAACTTGACCTGCATTACCTAGGTCGCTTTGCTTTAAATTATACTTTTTTCTTAAACATTTAATACGAGTAGGTATTTCTTGTGAGTAATTTTCATCAAAAAATTTCATATATAATCTCCCTATAATCATGGAAAAGTAGTAAAAATAGTTGTTATCCTAGTTGATTAAAAAAATCTCTGATTTCCTCATCTTTTATAAAATAATATATAATTTTCCCCTCTCTTCTAGTGTCCAAGATGTTTTGATTGGCTAGTTTACGAAGATGGTGGGAGGCAGATGCCATACTGAGATTTAATAAACAGGCTATATCGCAGACACAGAGTTCTTCGACGGCAAGGAGATAAAAGATGATATTTATCTGTTTATTATCGGTAAATTTTGATAAAATGCGAAGTGATTTTTGGACTTTTTCCTTTTCAAGGTAGTTCGTTGCGGTTGTAACATTTTGTTGATTTATAACATCCACTTGACAGATACTATCTTTTTTCATAATTTTTTCTCCTAGCCTAACACAGCCCATAGCATGTCAAAGCTGTTGTTTTCAATCAGGATATACATCCCCAATCCTAAATAGACAACGGCAATAAACCATCTGCTATATTTTTCCAAAGTTTCTCCAACAGAAGGGACTTGTGCTAATTTTTGGGCAGAAAAAACCAAGAGATAAATCATGACTAGAAAAGTAAGTAAAGTCACTATCAAATTCGCTAAATTTAAGGTGGTAAAATATGGGACAAAGACACCAATATTGTCAGCGCCACAACTTGCAAAAGTAATCATAGCGACTAGAAAAATCAGGTTTTTATTGTCTTTTCGCAAACCATCTTTTGCAATAGCTTCTCCATCAGAATCTCCTAAAAGCAAAACTTTGAGGCCTAGGAAAATTGGAATCAAACCGAGTAAGCCTAAAATCTCTTTACTAGGAATATAATTTAAGACAAATGCAAAAAGCAAACTTAGGAATATTAGACTAACAGAGCCTAGAAATTGTCCTAAATAGATGTTAATGATGTCCTTTCTGCTTTTTCTTTTGGCAAAAAATAACATTAGGATAATAAGTAAGTCTACGGCTGTCCCAGAATACAGGATTATTGAAGTAACAATATTTTGAATCATAAAACACCTCATTCAAATATATTTTTGAATGTATTCTAACATTAACCTTTGTAGATGTCAACTTAAAATCCACCAATTAATAATTGCATGTCAATATTTGTATTGTGAAACTAGTTTCAGAAATATATAGTCTTAAAGTATGTCCACTGCCAATGGTTTTTTCAATATTTAAAAGGAGAGAACCAATTTGGTCCTCTCCAGGGTATAATTTTCCATCAACCCACTACAGTTGACAAAGAGCCGTTATTCTCAAATGAGACAACTCCTTTTAGTTTTTATAACCTCAGCTTCTCGGTCTCTTACCTACTTTTAATAGAAAGACTACGAAGGACGATTCTTAAAGTAGTCAGATTGTGCAATATCGAAAGATTAGATGGGCTTAACCAATTTAACAACCCAAATCCAATTAAACTTCCATTTATTACAACTGTTTCTTGAATATTTCTTTGAATTAATTTCTGCAACGATTCAGATAAAGAATTCAATTCCTCGAAGAAATCTAAACGATTATCTAATAATAAAATATCACTCATCTGCTTAGAAATATCAGCACTTTCATTCATCACAACCCCAATATCTGCAAGCGTCAAGGCAGCAGAGTCGTTTAACCCGTCTCCAACCATCAAAATAGTTCGGCCAGCTTTCTGTAATTCCTGAACCAACTGAAACTTACCATCTGGTTTTAAATCAGTATAAACGTTGTCAAATGGCAGATCTTTAACCAACTCTTCTGTTCTAGCCAACGTATCACCAGTTGCCAGAATCAGTTTTTTCCCTTGGCGCTTTAGCTTTTTCAATGCAACTTTCGCCTCGCTTCTCAAGGGAGTGTGGATACAAAACATCCCAATTAATTCTTTCTTATAAGCCAAAAACAATAAATTGTAATGAGTCTTATATTGCTCAATCAAGGCCAGCTGCTCAGAACTAATTCTTACCTGTTCGTCTTGCATTAGTACATAATTTCCAATGACAACCGATTGACCATCAATTTGCGATTTAATCCCTTTGCTTGCAACATACTGAAGCTTGCCATGCATTTCTTCGTGTTCAATGCCTTCAATTTCAGCTTGTTTAACAATTGCATTGGCAATAGGATGATAGATATGTTCCTCCAAACATGCACTTATTCTTAAAATATCTTTCTCAGTATAATCTCCGAAAGGAAGAACCTTTTCAACCAAAGGATAACTCGTCGTGATGGTACCCGTTTTATCAAACAAGAAAGTATCCACTTCCAGATATTTTTCTAATACATCACCATCTTTAATAACCATTTCTCGATTTAGACCTTCCTTTATGGCCGTAAGGTAGGCTACAGGTGTGGATATTTTTAGAGCACATGAAAAATCCACCAATAAAAAGGAAATGGCTTTTGAAAACGAACCTGTTAACAGATAAGTCAAACCAGCACCTAAGAAGTTATATTTTACAACCTTGTCTGCCATCCTAATAAAATGACGTTGTTTTGTCTTCTTACTCTCTTCAGATTTTTTCATCAGATTGATGAGTTGCAAAATACGACTGTTTATCTGATTATCAGTCACACGAATTCTTAACTCTCCTGTTTCCAAAACAGTATTCGCACATACAGAATCTCCCTCTTTCTTTTCAACAGGGAAGCTCTCTCCAGTCAAGGAACTCTCATTGACCATGCCTAATCCTGAAACCACTTGGCCGTCAAACAAGATTTCATTCCCTTGGGAGACAACTAATACATCACCTACTTGAACATCAGAACTCTTGATGCTGATGACCATGTCTCCCCGCACTAAGAAAACATCACTTTCTTTAGCAAGAAGGCTTTGTTCCAAATCTGTTGCTGTTTTTTTTAAAGACCACTGATCCAGATGATTACCCAAATCAAGCATAAACATGATGTTGCTAGCTGTCTTGGATTGGTTCATAAACAAGGACAACAAAATGGCCGAACAGTCCAAGACCTCCATGGTTAGTTCCTTGCGCGCTAAAGTTTGATAGGCTTCTTTGACATAACCCAAAGCCTGATAACAAGTCCAAATATAACGAATAGGGTAGGGTACAAAACTTCGAAACAGCAAACGCTTAATCGCTGCACCCGATACAATTGAATAAGCACTCTCTTCTCTACGAATGGGAAGAGTCATCAAGTCCGAAACTTTCCCCTTGTCAATTTTTTTTAAAAAGGCCTCTGCATTTTCTAATACAGAGAAGCCTTCTTTCATACGTAGAGTAAAGTGCTGCTGATCCATATAAAACTGAATAGAGTCGATCCCTTTTTCATCTTTAGCCAAGGAACGAAGATAATCTTGAATATCCAAGGTCAGTGAAAACGAGGACGATAATCGGATATGTTGATATCCTCTGTGTAGCACTTTAAAAGACATATTATTCACCTGTCAGGCTATCTAATTGTTCTTCTTTCTTTTCCTGTTCGTATAAATATTTAGCGTCTTGTAAAACATCATCACCGTGTTGTTTTACAACAGAAACAGATGCATCCAGTCCATCTTTCAATTTGTAAGCTTTAGCCAAGGCCTTAGAATAGCCTTTCTTAGCTTCTTTACTTGCTAAGACTTTCAAGCCAAGCGTCCCAAATGCTACCCCTCCTAAGAAGAGAGATGATTTTTTCGCAACTTTTGCGACGTTTAATACTTCTTTTAACATGTTTATTTCCTCCTTGTAACTATTGTAGCGAAAAATGACAGCAAAAGCAATTGCTGATATCTGATATATAGATAAAATTCTCTATACTGATATTTAATTATATTATGATGAAAACAATATACTTTATTTTTTGATACTGTAAATAATTATGTGTAAACACTTAAGTAGAGTTACGGAGTGTTAATTAAATAAGCTTTCAAGTGTATCAGAACATTGACCAAACCCTTTATGGATTCGTTGACTTTGCTTGAAATTATAATCTTCAAACAACGTAACTAAGTAACGTTCCAGAGCCTCCTCATTAGGAAAAAGAACCTTCTTTTTCGTTTGATGTTTGATTTCTTTGTTAAGAGACTCAATGAGGTTTGTCGAATACATGCTGTGCCAAATCTGGTAGGGAAACTGATAAAAAGTTAAAAGATTATCCGTCTTCTCCAGACTTTCCATGACTTTCCTATACTTTGGTTTCCATTCGGCGAGAAAGTCCTCTAAAGCTTGTCCTGCCATTTCTAAATTTTCAGCACGATAAATCATTATAAATTGCCCCAGAATAACCGCTCTATCTGCTCGTTTCACTTTACTAGCTAGATTTCGACTAATATGAATTAAGCAACATTGTTGTTTAGCTAATGGGTGAGCCTGACTGATAATCTGCTCAAGCCCCTTAAAGCCATCTGTAACTACAAGAGAAATCTGTTGGATTCCTTGGTTTTGAAGCTTGTCTAACAGGGTGGACCAAGAAGCATTGTTTTCTTGAGGCAACTGTGCATAGCATATCTCTATGCGACTAAAGTCGCTAGAGCTATCCTAATTGCGCACCGCCAGTTCTCATAGAAAAAAACACCTTGCAAGATGCAAAGTGTTTTCGTTTGTATTCTGCTGTCCAGTAACGAATTAACGTTTACTAAATTGTGATGCTTTACGGGCCTTTTTCAAGCCTGGTTTGGAAAGTATGAATTTCAGTTGGACTAAAAACAGCGTAATATCAAGACTTTTCTCCGCTTTTATAAAAGCGTTTTTCCAATCAAATTCAACTAATTTTATCTAAATGGTGTGGATTTTACCCCCAAAATTACAGAGAATGGAGCTGATAAACACTAAACGTTCACACCATTAGTTAAATGATTTTTTTCATCATTTTTCTTAGATGATAGAACTTCTAATTTATTTCTTATTCAAGCAAAAACAACCTGCTATAAGTAAGAAAGAGGAAGATACAAGAAAAACACGGCGTAAAAACCGATTCAGTTCATTGTCCTCAATCCTTGTCTGCTTCATTTTCTTTTACGAGATCGTTTTGTGAATCTTTTTCAGAGAGTTTTTGATCAATATACTTGTCAATGTTTTCATAAAATTCCTTGGTCGCTTCACTATCTAATGTTGGCGAGTTCTGAACTTGATTCACTTTCAATTGAACAGATTGAATACCGTAAGAGGCTTGTTTTTGGTGGAGTGTTTCTAATTCTTCTTCTGAAATCGGATCTCCAACAACCGTCAAGACCAATTCATTGTTACTTGACTTGTAGACTTAATTAATAACCGTATAATTGGCGAACTCTTTTCCTACAAACTGTTTGATCCCTTCTTTGCGCGCTTGTTCTATTGTCAGAGTAACTGCCGAATAGCTAGCTGGAAGAATCAACAATACAATCAAAGAAATCAAGCCAATTCTCATTTTAATGCTCAGCTCTTTAAATGAAGTTAAAGGAGATTTTCTCATCAAAATTCTTGTTCCAACAATGTTGGCTAGCATGATAAAGACACAGTTGATCAAGAAAAGATAGAGAGCCCCCAATAAAAATCGTACATTCCCATTAGCTAAACCATAGCCAGCAGTACAGATAGGCGGCATCAAAGCTGTAGCAATGGCTACTCCTGGCACGATATTGTTTGCTTCTTTTTTCCTTGAACCGATCACACCAGCAATCCCACCAGCAATAGCAATGAGAACATCCCAAATGGTTGGAGAGGTTCGTGCGATCAACTCGCTACTTGCATAAGACAAGGGAGAAATCCAGAAATACAGAGTCGAGACAAGCAAACTGACCAACACTTGAGTCAATAAAACCTCTAGAGATTGCTTGATTAAACGCGTATCAAAAATAGCTAAACCGAATCCCAGTCCAACAATCGGTGTCATGAGAGGTGAAATTAACATGGCTCCAATAATAACAGCTGTTGAATTCATATTTAGACCGATAGAGGCAATAAAAATTGCACACATCAAAATCGCTGTATCTCTCAATCGAACATGAAGGTCATCGTATAATTTCTCACGGTATTCCCGTGTTGAATAATTGGCAGTCATTTGTCCTCTCCTCTTTCCTTATTTAAATCGGTATAATAATTAATAATAACAGCTGATAAACAGCCAAAAAATATGAGCCCATAAATCGTCAAGAAGACACTGGTAATCCTTCCAATCAAGGTCACAGCTAGGAGATCCCCGTAGCCGACAGTCGTCGAAGTCACAAAAGCATACCAAAGACCGTCTCCGTAATTTGTGATAGCAGGTTCAACTAGGAAAAGCACGCCTCCTGACCCAAAAACAAAGGTCACAAAACTCAGAGCAAACCGAGTAAAACCCGTAACCTGTATAATATGCCATAACATTTTTAAACGTCTCATTTGTTCTCCTTATTCATACCAGCTCCTGACCGAGCCGTTTTTTCCAATAATCAAAGTGAAGATAGGACATGATCTCCATCAGAGAAAGATAGACAAACTGATAGATCTGATTTAAGCTGATTATCAACTGATATTGTTTGAAAAATGACTGGAAGAAAGACCAGATATGACTGTCTTGAATCAGTCCCTTCTTAACATCAGACAGGATATTAGCTAAAGCTCCCAAGGACTGAAACGGTAAATCCTTGACATTTATATAGATCCGGTCCACCACATCATTCAGACTGGTATCTTGGATGGCATGAAATTCTCCAAAGAGAACTCCTGCCGCTCCAAGAGTAGAAACAAATTCCACCAAATAATTTCTGAGGAAATTTTCTCAACCTTTTCCCATAATGTGTTTAGTGCCATCCATAACGATCCCAACCAGAAAAAGGAAAGAAAACAAGCAAAGAAATTTTGCCGTAAATCCCAAAAAGCTTCAAGACTTGGTGTTGTTGGTTTTTCTAACTCTAAAATCAAGATGGTCATAATAATTGCTAGAACAGCATCTGTCAATACAATTAATCTGTCTTTCTTCATCGGATTGCATCCCCTTTCTTTTTTGTAACATTCTATCTTATCGCATAATATTGGATATTCTTTCATAATCCGACTACAAACAAAAATAAACCAAAAAGTCTGTCCCTATTATGCTATATTTAACTCTAGAAGTATTCATCCATCTAATTAATAAATATATCATATTTCACAATAAATGAATACTATCAAAGATTCATCCCCTTTCACTTCATCATTTAGTGTTGCTTAGATTTATCAAAAACAACCAAATTTGTATTAATTTCAAGTATCACCTAGTTACAAAAATTTGGGGTGAACAGAAAAAGCATCCCGTATTTTTGATACGAAATGCTTTCAATAAGTTTAAATAAGTTTTAACGTTTACTAAATTGTGATGCTTTACGGGCCTTTTTCAAGCCTGGTTTGAAAAAAATATGTTTTGATAAAATTCAAAAGCCTTTAAAATTAGCGTTTTCACGAGTTTGCAATATAAATTATTTTATCTAATTTCAAGTAATTGTACTTGAATGGTGTGAATTTTAACCTAAAAATCACTGAATTGAGCTAACTAATATCTAAAATTCACACCATTGAATAATCTAATTTTTATTATGTTTTTTTGTAGAATACTCCCTTTATTTTTTCGTATAGAAAACAAATGAGAAAGACACTTGAGTATAAAACAAGCGTCTTTTCTATTATTCTAAAAACTAACTATGATGGAAATCTATTCCTATTCCTCCCCTTGCTTTCCCATTCGTTCTACCAATCCTGCAATTAAAAGAGGGATAATTGCAAAAAAGATTGTACCTCTTTCTCCCCAAATTAGCAATCCAACTGCCAATATAATTGAAATTATTGCTAAAGCAACAGCTACTTGATGATATATTTTTTTACTCATAACAATTAAACTCCTATCTATTAAATGTACTAGAGTATATTTTGGTTGATATTATCATAGAAACAACCGTTATTGTCATAATTAAGATACAGCTTGCAATTATTAGTAGAATAGCATTAGTATTGCTAATCCAAGAAATAAATACTAGACCAAAAGCTGTTTTCTGCAAAATGTAAACTGCTCCCATAATGAATACCAAAACCAGTATATTTACGACTGTGCTTCCAAATGTACCAAAGGCATAAACCGACGGAAGTAAGAATACTACATACATAATGCCAATCAATAAGCCAGCTATTGATATGAATATATGTATTTGTATACTGAATTGTTGAAAAATTAGAGCGGTTATAAGACTCAAAATCAGAGTTATAAAACTAACAAATATTATTAGAGAGATACAAAAAATGTACCTAGCTAGAACTATCGTTTTTTTGGAAATTGGGAAAACACCAACAAACCTGTTCCAACCACTTTCATAGTCAGAAACTAATAGACTGGTTGGTATAGATGCCAAGCCAATTGGTCCCATTATTGATAAAAAAATTGCTCCAGACTCTCTACCAAAAATTGTTATTAACAATAACGCACAGACAATTAACAATCTATTCGTCACACTTACTTTATTCAAAATAAGTTGAAAATCTTTATAGAGTAGTCCCTTCATCTATCCTCACTCCCTTTGCTAGAAATAATAATATTTCTTCTAATGTAGCATAGTCTTCACTATCAACTTCATTTTGTGATACGTCAACTAAATATTGAATAATGTTATCTTGAGACGACTTATATTTGATGTTTTTCAATGGCAAATGTGCTATTTCGGTTTTAATAGCGTAATGGTTAAGTAACTCACTCCTCTCGCCCTTTAGTAGAATTTTCCCATTTTCAATAAAAATAAAATAATCAGCGACTTGTTCCAAATCACTTAAAATATGCGAAGACAATAGTACAGTCATTCTATTATTATCTACATATTTTTTTAGTATAGTTAAAATCTCTTTTCTTACAATAGGGTCAAGCCCGCTTGTTGCTTCGTCAGCAATCAAAAGTTTAGGATGATGGGATAATGTGGCAGCAAAGTTTAGTTTTACAACCATTCCCCTTGAAAAATCTCCAATAGCTTTGTTAATAGGTAAGGCAAATTTATCAATTAAGCTGTAATAAAGTTCTTTATCCCAACTTGGATAAATCATTTTTAGCATTTTTTCAATTTGTTGAATTGAAAACGAATTTGGAAAATAATTTTGTTCTAAAATCACTCCTAGGTTAAGTTTTATTTGATATTCATCTTTATCAGAATCCAAACCTAAAATTTTCATATTACATGAGTCACTTTTTATTTGATTTAACAACAAATTCAGAAAAGTTGATTTTCCTGAACCATTTTCACCAATCAATCCAACAATACTTCCTTCTTGGATTTTTAAATTATTGATTTGTAGTTGAAAATCTGTATACCGCTTGCTTAAGTTTAGCACTTCTAATACTGGTTTTGTATTCATTTTTTCACCTCGCTAAGATTGCAATAGCATATACACAACCGTTAAGCTATTTCCAATTAGAATTACCAACGTCAATAGAGTATTAACTTTTTTAGATACATTGGCCTTTTTTAATTCAATAAATAATAATAAAGCTACTAAAACATAATTACCTAAACTCATTAGTAAAGTAAATAAATTTGTTATTGTGATAAATAAATTTGTTATTGTGATAAATAGACTTGTTATCACAGAGATAGCACCTGTTATTGAATAAGATAATAGATAAATAAAATACAATGTATTTTTAAAATCATAGTTATCTATGTTTATGTCAGAAAATCTTATTATTATCTTCTTAATTATAAAATAGGTTATATTGGTATTTAAAATTAATACACCAGCTGTAATTACTAGTGAAACCACTATAAATAATAGTGTATTGAATAAGTTAAAGTGTATATTGTATTTTATTTGAAAGGTTTTTTCAGAAATAAAAATACTTCTAAGGATAAAGATAAATAATGAAATTGTAAATACAATGGGTAATTTATGCTTTTTATCCATTTTATTTCTCCTTAACTAATGAAATTAATCATGAAAGGGGTTATAAAGGTTTCAACCCCTGCCGCTAAAGCTAACAATAGGAAAGAGACTATAAAACGTTTAGTCACTTTTTTCTTATCTTGGTTCTGATTCCTCATATTCATTATAGTATCTGATAAATATACATAAGAGCCTATTTCAATCAATCCATGTGGTAAAACTAGCAATAAATATGTTATTGACGAAAAGGAAGACAACAAAAGTCCCAAGATTACTCCATTAATTATAAAGAAAATATAGATAATTGATTCACCAAAGATATATGCTAATAATAACCAAATACTAGCAATTGAATTTTTTAAAAGTATTTGGATAAAATCTTCAAAGCCAAAAGCTACATTATAGTTTGAAATTACTTGCTTTTCAGAAGAAGTGGAAAAATAAAATACTATAAGAGCGGTTAATAAATAGGTCAAAATTAAATATTTTTTCCCTCTCATCCTTTCTCCCTTAGTAATCTAATTATTACTTACTTGAATTTTGAAAAATTGAGGAAGAATTTATCTCCCTCAATCCTCCAACAGTATTTAAGCACTTACGACACCAAAACCAGCTAAAACTGGTGCAATCCATGCTGGAAGTGTAATCCCAGCAATAATTGCAAAGGCATCAACAATTGAACCGCCAGCAGATACAAAGTCTACAATATCTTGGTACCATCCTGGAGCCAACCGAATACCAAATTTTCCACAAATCCAGTAGATATTTCCTACCGCAATAAGCATACCTACAGAAACGAGCAAACTAAATAGAAAAGTTTTTTCAATTTTATTAAGATTGAAGTTTAGTGATACATTGTTTCTCATAATAAACCACCTTTCCCAGTGCAATATAAAGCAGTATTAGTACATTCACAAATTCACCTTTTTGTTTTGGACCCCCATAATAACCATCTCTTTTCTTTTAGTATTATTATCCTTTAGAAAAATATTTTACTAGTATTAATTTCGATAAAGGATAATTGGTGTAACCGATTACACGGTTATTCTAGCACTCTTTTATATATAACCTAGATAATTTCAAATAAGAACTTTAATTTACTATTATTTTCATATTTGAAAAAATACACCTTATTACTTATTTCGATTTATAATAATAGTAAAAGGAGGTTCTACCTTATGTTAAAAACAATTTTAAAAAGAATTATTTCTCTCGCTCTTGTCCTACCATTTTTCCTACTACCAATTTTATAAGCTATTATGAGCTAAAATGTTAAAAAGCTGCTAGATTTAAATCTAGTAGCTTTTTTATCAATGTAAAAATTGTTGTAGATTTATTCTTAAAAAAGAGGCAGCAATGGGATTACCTAGCTTTTCAATCATGTTTATATCATTATCTATTTTTTCAATGCTCTTTACATCACCATTGAGATAGTCTGATACTTGTTTTAAAACATGCAAACAAGTAATAGCAAACATATCTTGGTAATTCAATATTTCTTCTAATTTAGATATGAAATACCTCACATAGTAAATCTCTTTCCGCTCAATTAAAATTAAAATTAGATTCAAAAAGGCTATTTCAGCACTTTTTTTATGACTTGTAAGTGAGGAATATAATTTACTACGTTCTTCAAACGCTTTACCTAAAAAAATTAAATCGCTATCTGACAATATGGACATTGTATTACCAAATATATACAGTTCATATTCTGTCCATGCTTCAATCTCATATAAATAATTAGTTAAAAATTTTTTATCTTCATCAGTTATTAGAGAGCCGTTATCGAGGGAATGGATAGCTACTTTAATAACTAATAGGTTTAAACGATTATAAACATCAAAACTTTCGTATCCCTTATAAGTTACCAATAGCTTTTTTAAACCATCAATATCTTGTTTCGAGTGAAGCGCTGCTATTTTTTCTCCTAATTTAAAAAATTCAGGCTCTTGATAATTATTCAGTGCATATCCAAACTCTGAAAAGTTCATATGAATACCCGATATAGCTACTAATAGCTTATCAGACGAAAGCATCGTCTGACCATTCTCAAATTTAGATAATTGTGAGACAGACAATTTATCACTTGCAACATCTTTCAATTTTAAGCCTCGTGCAATACGTAACTCACGAAAAAGCTCTCCTAAATCCATTGATTCTTTTGTATTCATCTGCATGTCTCCCTATTTTTTAGCTATTGATATAAAACTAAAAACTTAAATTCTCATGTATATCAGGCTTCACTTAACTCTTTCAAGTAATTTCATGTTTTACAAAATTAATTACTTTATAAATTTGTATGCTCAAATCGAATTACATCAATTTCTTTATCCGATTGTTCCTTATACAAAGAAATTAAATTTTCCGTTTTCCTTTGAATATCCTTTTCATACTTAAGTTGAATGAGTTCTATTTTATCTTCGTCAGACATGTTATTATTTTCAAGTCCTAACTCTTGATTCAGTTGTTCTTTTGTATAAGTTTTCTGTTCCACTTCTCGTTGAAATTGAGCATACTCAAAAAGATTTTCTAACAGTAACTCTTCTTCTGCCATACGAGCATAATGCCAATCATTAGCTAAGCGCTCCAAATGGTCTGCCCATTTCACATCCCCTTTCATCTCTCCAAACTCATTGTAAGGAAAAAGCGCATCCACATCAACTTTTAAAGCTTTAGCTATATCTTCAAGGCGTTCCCAGCTTGGGTCGGTAGTGCCTTTTTCGTAGTTAATAATCGTTTGTTTTGTGACACCAATAATCTTAGCCAATTCTTTTTGAGTCATTCCTGCTTTTAAGCGAGCTGACTTAATATCTAATTCTCCAGCTCGTAGAACAGTCGTATAATTATATAAAGGAGCCATTAGTATCTCACTTTCTGGGTAAAATATATTTTTACTTTTTTGGGTTGACAGGTAAAATTTTGTTTTGTATAATAAAGATAATTCAAGGTAAAATAATTATTTACCTCTTGATTATATAATATTTTACCATAAAAGTAAATGAGAGGAGACAAAAATGACACAGTTTTATGGTTATGCCCAAATAATTGAACTTGTTAAGGGATTGAACTCTATCTCTACACTAAAAAAATGGCGTTTAAAGATTGAACAACTCACAGGGACTACCTTTGAAGAAAGTCGAGTCCGAACTGGTAAACGTTCTTACAGTAAAATCTATCTCTTTACAGATGATGATATTGAAAAACTCCAACAAATTGCAGATACCAAAGGAAACCTTGGGCTTGATAAAGCAATCTTAAAAGCCTATGCACCGAGTAGAGCCTCTCCCTTATCTATTAACCAAAAAGTCAATCGTTTAACTGTTCAATTAAAAGGGTTAAGTCAAAAAGTAACAGACTTAACACAACAGGAACAGGTATTAGCTATTCGTATAGAGCAGTTAAGAAAACAGATTGAAGTTTTAGAGAAATCGAAGAGGAAAAAATTATTTGGGAAGTGAGCACGGCTAGAAGCACAACGCCATGGGCGAGTGTGTAGAAACACGGTAGCCCATAATGGCGTGCCCGTGCTTGGACGGGCAATCTTCCCCAAAAATTAGTACCCCGATACTAATAGGGGGTACGAACGTACACGAAAGTAGGGCTAAACCCTTGATACGTCTGGGGTTAAAGCCAATCAGTTGAAGTTTGCGCTGAAATCCCTTGGGGGAGTATGGTTCAAAGCTAATTCTGCGTACGTTTAGAAAAGATAACTACTTTAAAAAACACAAAGGAGAATACTATGACAAACTTAACACTAACTGACACAACACTTAAACTTGGCGAATTGAACCTTGATAAAAGTCAATTCATGCTACCTAAAAAAGTGGTAGTGCTTTCTGCTCGTATGAGTTATAAGTATCAAGAGGTAAATGGCGAACAAGTCCGAACAGACGAACCATCCAAACTAGTTTGTAGCGTTCAAGATGCGGATAAAATCAAAGTGTTAAAAGAAATGAACATTGCCATTGAAGAACTCAAAGCGATTACGCTTGAAATTAATGACAACCTCGACAAAATCACGAAATTGGCAGAAAATGACGGTTTACTTGATAAGACCGTTGAACTCGTCAATCCTCAAGTCCGTCTCATGTGGAACATGACTCGTAGTAACTGGTCTGGAGTAAAACTAGTGGCAAACGACCTTAAAATGACTGGTGACTAAGCATGGATAACAGCGTAAGGATTGACTACTTCGCTGTGACCATTAAAGATGTTCCACCAGAGGAGGTGTTAGAAGAGATACTCCTTATACCCCAAGACCAGTTTGCCCTTAATGCTTGGGGAATAAACAAGTATCAAAGCCACTATGCCTGTTCAGATATCAAAGTTTACTTTAACCAATTCTTAGATAAGATGGGGGTCTATCTGGAACTCAAAGGACGAGGCTGTCGCCAATATGAGGAATTTATGGTGGGTAACGCTAACAACTGGGTAGCTCTGGTCACACGCCTTTACCGCTATCAGGTCAACTTTACCCGAATAGATATTGCCAATGACATCTACGATAAGGCTTTATCCGTTCAAACCCTCTACGCCTACTGTAAACGAGGCTTGTGTATTACAAGAGCACAATATATGGACTATCACGAGCGGTCAATCCTTGAAACAGGCGAACGGGTTGGTGAGACCGTCACCATAGGGGCACGAGGGAGCCAACAATGGTGTGTCTATAACAAACTCATGGAACAAAAAGGTAAAGGTAAAATCGTTGATGAGACAAACGCTTGGGTCAGAGCAGAACTCCGTTGTTGGCAAGGAAAAGCCAATATCATTGCTCACCAAATACACCTTAAAAGACCTCTGACAGCCATTTACTTTGAGGCAATCAACGGACACTACCGTTTTGTCAGACCAAATGGCAGGGACACAAATAAGCGCAGACGCCAACCCGTCAAATGGTGGCTGGATTACCTCCAGACGGAAATCAAAACACGGTTAAGCACTGAACGTACCAAGCCAACGCTTAGACAGTCAGAACGATGGGCGGAAAAACAAGTCTCAAAGACCTTAGCCAAACTCTATGTGGCTAAATATGAGGCAACAACTCTTGAAGGAGCAGACCAATTTCTCCAAGACCTCTTAAAACTGGGATTATCGAAATTTACCAACAGCGATGAAAAGGAGATTGACCAATATGTCCGTGAACACCAAAGTTCCAACACTTGGGGCATACAAAAAGACGACTTGCCGTAAACAAATCGCCTTAGAAATAATAACTACAAATATTATATCATGAAAGGACAAAAAAGACTATGCAAGTGATTTTACCAGACGAACAAATTCATCAGCTACAACTGTTAATTAGCTGGCTTATAGAAAATGAAATAAAAAATAAATTGGATAGTAACAACATTGAAAGTCCATTCTTGAACAAGCAACAAGCTTGTAAGTATCTAGGAATTGCCAATAATACGCTTGATTCTTGGATAAAAAAGGGGTTACCAGTTATTCGAGTTGGAAAAACTGTCCGCTTTGATAGAATTGAACTCAATCACTGGTTACAAAATCAGTAGCATTCTAACCGTGGTTTGATATAATTAAGCCACGGTATTTTTCTAGCTCAATTCAAAAAAAGGAGAATACTATGTCAATTACAAAAACTAAAAATGGAACTTATCGCTTACGTATCTATGTCCCAGAAGAAGTCAAATCATCATTGGGAATTGATAAAAAAGTGATTGAAAAACGTTTTAAGCTAAGGAGTGAAGCTAAAAAATACGAACTTGAATTACAAAACAGGATTGATAAAATTTTAAGCGGAGATTCAACCTCATTGGAAACAAATGGTTCAACCCTCTTTTCCGATTTTTATCACAATATTTGGTGGGAATCCTATAAAGCAGGTCAAACAACATCTACCACAAAACCACCTTCACAAGCTACTATTGACGGTACAGAAATTGTCTTTAGAAAACATATCCTACCCTTGCTTGGAAATTATTCTATTGATTTTCTCAATCAAAATAAACAAGTTGTTTTGAACCTATTGACCCAAAAAGCAGAAGAATATGCCAACTTCAAAGTCATCAGAAGCTATGTTAACTCTATTTTTGATTGGGCTGAGGAATTAGAATATATCGAAACTAATCGCCTCTCTAAAACCATTAGCCGTATTAAGGCAACTAAAAAAATCAAACTACAAGAGGCTAAAAATGATGAAGATTTGTATCTGTCACAATCAGAACTACAAGCATGGTTTACAGCGTTTGAAGAAGATTTAGAAAATGACAAACTCCTGTTCAAAGATTATGTGTTATTCTATACAACCTTTTTCCTAGGTGATAGAAAATCTGAAAGCTATGCCTTACAATGGAAGCACATTAACCTAAAGAAACAAGAAATTCAGTTAGTGAGAGCCTTGGATAAGTATAAAAATCCAAAGTCAACTAAGGGTAATAAAAAGACGACTTTCCATATTCCCATTGAGCTAGCTGATTTACTCCGTGTTTGGAAAAAGCAACAAAAATTGGAATTAGCAAAATTCAATATTATTCAATCTGATGAACAGTATGTCTTTACTTATATTGACACAAAAGGAAACGTTAATAGTCCCTTACATGCTGATTATCTTAATAATAAGATGAAGTCAGTCGAACGCCGTCATAAGGAACTAATACACGCTACACCTCATAAATTACGTCATACGGGGGCAACTCTTGCCAAACAATCTGGCACATCACTAGAAGCCATTTCAGAGGCTCTAACGCATAGCGACACTTTTACAACTAAGACCTATGTCAATACTTCAAATGTCGTTCCAATGGCTGTTGGAGAGATTGCTTATCGTAACTTAAAAAAGTAATGGTGTGAATTTGGTGTGAAAAGTGGTGTGAATTTTACTTAAAAGACATCAAAAAACACTCCATGGTGTGAACCATGAAGTGCTTGAAACGTTGATATAAAAGTATAATATTAACGTTTTGAGAACTGACTTGCTTTACGAGCTTTCTTAAGACCTGGTTTCTTACGTTCTACCATACGAGCATCACGAGTAAGAAGTCCAGCACGTTTAAGAGAATCGCGGAAGTCTGGGTCTACTTGAAGAAGGGCACGAGCGATACCGTGACGGATAGCTCCTGCTTGTCCTCCGTAACCACCACCGTTTACGTTTACGAAAACGTCGTATTGACCAGCAGTTGAAGTAACTGCGAATGGTTGGTTGATAACCAAGCGAAGGTCAGCGTGTGGGATGTACTCTTCAACATCTTTTTTGTTTACAGTGATTTTACCAGTTCCTGGAACAAGGCGAACGCGTGCAACAGCGTTTTTACGACGTCCAGTACCTGCATATTGTGCTTGTGACATAGCTTATTTGTTCCTTTCCTTAGATAAGTCCTGAAATATCAAGAACTTCTGGTTGTTGTGCAGCGTGAGTGTGCTCAGCGCCTACAAATACTTTCAATTTCATACCTTGAGCACGGCCAAGAGTATTGTGTGGAAGCATACCTTTAACTGATTTTTCGATCAAACGAACAGCGTTCTTAGAGCGAAGTTCACCAGCAGTGATAGATTTCAATCCACCTGGGTACATTGAGTGAGTATAGTAAACTTTATCAGTAGCTTTTTTACCAGTCAATTTAACTTTTTCAGCGTTGATAACGATTACGAAGTCACCTGTATCAGTGTGTGGTGTGAATGTTGGTTTGTTTTTTCCACGAAGTACGCTTGCTACAACAGCAGAAAGGCGTCCAAGAGGTACATCAGTAGCGTCAACTACGTACCATTTGCGTTCAACTTCACCTGGCTTAGCCATGTATGTTGTTTTGTTCATGATTTCTCCTATTTGAATATCGTTTTTGTTTACAGGGCGGATGTTCCGGTCCGCAAGTTATTTGAAAGGTTCCGGGGCCTTACAAATGGGGTAAACAATACCGCCTACTATCATACCAAATTTTTAGGCCAAAAGTCAATATCTTTGCCGGAAATATTTCACTTTTTAGCTTGTTTTCGTTTTCAAGTTTGTTTCTTAATCTCGGTCGTTTTTTGCGAAGCCAAATAAAGCTAAAGTTCCTGGTCCAACGTGGGTTGCAATAACTGGTCCAAGTGGCTCAATCAAGACTTCTTTCACTCGACCATCTGCTAAGAGCTGTTCCTTCAGATTCTCAGCATCCTGATCAGCATCTGCATGAGCAATCACTGCACGATCATCCGCTATATTTTCTAAAAGCATGCGAACACACTCTGCCTGAGCCTTCTTCTTTCCTCTTACCTTAGCAATTGGTTTCAAACTTCCATCCGCTTGAACTGCAATAATTGGCTTGATACTAGCTAGACTACCGATCATGGCAGCTGTTTTTGAAATTCTTCCGCCCCGCACCAAGTGATTCAGATCATCCACTAAGAAATAGGTTTGAACTTTTGGTCGCAAAGCCAGTAAAATATCCAAGGTCTCAGCTAGTGATTTACCTTCTGATCGTGCCTCGACAGCCTTCATTACCAGAAGCCCTTCCCCCATAGAAGCAGCCCGACTCTCAAGAATCTCAATCACAGCTTGAGGATAGTCTTCCAAGACAATGTCCCGAGCCATAACAGCGCTTTGATAGGTCCCAGATAGCAAGGAAGCAAAAGCTACATACAACAGTGGTGTGCCAGCTTTCGCATATTCTCTAAAGACATCCTCAAACTGACCTACATTAATTTGGCTGGTAGTTGGTTGGCTTCCTGCCTTCATCTTTTCAAGCAAGACTTTACTAGTCAGTTTATTATCTCCTACTGTTTCATAGGTCACTCCATCCAGCTGAATGGTCAAGCCTAGGATTGTAACATCGTGTTCAGCTGCCCATTTTTCAGACAGGTCTGTTGTAGAATCCGTTAAAATTTTAAAGGTCATCTTTTTTCTCCATCATTTTTTAGTTCCCACAGAAGCGTTTCTCCATGGATATAAGCGGGTTATTAGTGGTGCTTTGAATGACCACCTTATTGGGGCTAACTAGTAAACATTCTTGCTTTTTAGGAAAGTTATTTCGCTAGGTCAGTCTAAAACAGGACTGACACTTTGAAAGCCTTTCAAATCAAAAATATATTGGAAATATTCATCTTGTGAATCTTTTAAAATAAGGTTTGCCTTGCCATTAAGCAATTCAATACAGGTCCATTCCCCATCTAAACACTCAACATCATATTTTTTATCTTCTAAAAATAAATTTGTCAATTGTCCTTCTGGATATTGATTTTGGAAAGAAACCATCCCAGAGTTATCATTTCGGTAAGCAAGCACAGGAACTTCCACTTTTTGATTTCCCATATAAAAGGAACTCATACACCTCTTTTCAGCAAGGCACTCATATTTTCCTTTTACATAATTCACAATCTCTTTATTTAAAATTGTAGAAAAATTGAGAATACTGATAAAATCCGCCTTATCACTGGATAAGGTTTCGACCTCAATTAGGTATTTCAAAGCACCATTTACCTGACTTCCTTGACCGTATAAATCCGTGCAATTCAAGGAATATTGGGTCAATAAATCCTCTAAGGGATACTGATCTGCTTCCTCAGTGATTTCAAAGCAAAAGCAATAATTATCTTCTCCTTTATTATGATAGATATCATAAATAATCGGTTCAAACTTTTCTGTTTGATATTTTTCTAACTCATAACTTCCAAGTACTTGCATTAGCCCACCCGATTTCTAAAGACTTCATACATGAGAATAGCCGCTGCGACACTGGCATTGAGGCTTTGGACATGGCCATTCATGGGAATCGTCAGCATTTCGTCCACCTGCTTCTTGATGTTGCTGGAAATACCCTTGCCTTCATTGCCGATGATGAGGGCCAGCTTGCCAGTTGTATTCCACTTATGGGAAGGCGTCCCCTGCATATCCGTACCGAAAATCCAGAAACCAGCTTCCTTGAGCTTGTCCAGAGTCTGGCTGAGATTGGTCACACGAGCAATGGGAATATGCTCAATGGCACCCGTTGAGGTCTTAGCTACAACTGGTGTCACACCGACCGCACGATGCTTGGGAATGATGACTCCAGCCACATTGGTTGCGTCAGCCGTCCTCAAGATAGAGCCCAAATTGTGCGGGTCAGTCAGCCCGTCCAAAATCAATAATAGTGGATTGTCTTCCTGCTCTGCTTTTTTCAACAGAACCTCGAAGTCAGTATAGGCGAACTCTGCGACTCGCAGAACAAAGCCCTGGTGAACGGCTCCGTCAGTCATTTCCTGCAAGGTCTTCTTGGGCGTCCAGGAGATCGAAACCTTTTTTTCTGCAGCTAAATCTTTGATTTTATCGACCTTTTTGCCACGCAGGTCATCTTGAATGTAGAGTTTATTTCCAGTGTTGGCTGCGAGCGCTTCTGTCACCGCATGCACACCGTAGACAATATCGTTTTTTTCCATGATTTCAGTATAACATAAATGCCTCCTAAATTGCGACAGCTTTTACTGAACAAAACAAGAAATCCGAATTGAAGGAATCATCCTAACCAACTTTATACTCTAGTCATGATATAATTAAACGACTCTAGAAAAAGAAAGTTGACTCATATGTCCCTTCTCCACCGAACGATCAAACTGATGCTCGCCACCTGCCTAGCGGCTTGGCTAGCAAAAACTTTAGGATTAGCTTATTCAGTCTCTGCTGGTATTATTGCTCTTTTGAGTGTTAGCGATACACGCCGGAGTACAGCTAGACTAGCCAGAGACCGCTTTTTATCGACCATATTGGCGCTGACTATTGGAAGCTTAGCCTTTCGCTTTCTAGGCTTTAATCTCGGAGCATTGGCCCTCTATATCGCAATCTACGTTCCGCTAGCTTTTCAACTTGGATGGGAAATTGGCATTACCCCCAGCACTGTCCTGGTCTCTCATCTGCTCTTAGAAAAATCCACCTCCTGGTCACTCCTTAGCAATGAGCTTGCTCTATTTCTCATTGGAACTGGCTTTGCTCTTTTAGCCAATCTCTACATGCCCTCGCGTCAAGAGGAGATTGACAACTATCATGAGCAAGTGGAAGAACAACTAAAAAAGATTCTCCTTCGTTTTGAATACTTTTTAAAATCAGGGGACGGACGAAACGATGCGACCCTAATAAAAGAGCTTGATAAAACTCTAGAACAAGCCTTGAATCTGGTCTACTTGGACCGCTCTAACCATCTCTTTCATCAAACCAACTACCATATCCACTATTTTGAAATGCGAAGAGCTCAGAATCGTATCTTGCTGGATATGGCCGGTAATATCAATACCTGTCGCCTAGCAGCTAGCGAAAGCTTCATATTGGCTAAACTCTTTTTAAAAACAGCCAAACAGTTAAGTCAAGAAAATCCAGGTCATGATTTGCTGGATGAAATCGAGGAATATCTGGCAGTCTTTCGAAAACGGCCACTTCCTAAGACTCGCCAGGAATTTGAAACCCGCGCTACGCTCCTTCAGCTCCTGCGGGACTTGGAAACCTTTATTAAGCTAAAGGTTGATTTTTATAGGAATTATCAAGAAGAAAGGAACTAACTCTTTCTACACAAAATAAAGAAGGAACCAAAAAAATTTGGTTCCTTTTTTACATTAAGAAAGTAGTTTATTCTTTTAAGTGATAAGAATAGCTTGCGACTACAACATCTTCGTACCACTTTAGATAATATTTCAATTTTAAACTCATTTGATTATGAAGGATATTTTGCCAGCTCTTTTTCGGGATAAACTGAGGAACCAAGACTGTCACTGTCCTTCCTTCTTTTTTAGCCCGCTTTGCTACCTTGATCACATACTGAACTGTTGGAGTAATGATATTGCGGTAGCTAGTCGTAACAGTCTCAAATCGAATATCAGGGAAATAGTCAGCAAATTCCTCTGCAACTTCAGCATCCTTTTTAGCAGTTTCAGTTGTTGAGACGTGCATTGCGACGACATCGTCGCCAATACTGCGAGCATAGCTCATTGCTCCAACACTAACTCTGGTGACATTTCCAACTAGTACAATTACTGTATTGCCTGTGTAATTCTGACGCTCGATATGTTCTTCTAATCTCAGCTGTCTTGCGACTCTGTTGTAGTGCTGTTTAATAGCTAAAAACAGCCATGTCAAGACAATGATAATTGGAAAGAAGGGCCAAATATCGCCGAGACGGAATAAAAGTAAAATAAGAACAATCCCGTAACAAATAACAGCACCAAGGATATTCGCAACTGAATGCTTCAAGAAATCTTTTCCAAACTTTTTCTTCCAATGGACAACCATACCAGTTTGAGAGAGGGCGAAGGGCACAAATACACCAATGGTATACAGGGGGATCAAACGCTCTGTATTCCCCTTAAAAATCCACAAGAGAGCAATAGCCCCAAAGGCTAATGTAAAAATCCCATTTGAATAGCTGAGGCGATCTCCTTTTTCCATATACATATGTGGCATATATTTATTCTTAGCCATATTGTAGGAAAGCACTGGAAAAGCTGAGAATCCTGTATTAGCCGCAACTGCCAAGATCAAAGCTGTTGACAATTGAAAAACGTAGAATAAAATACGACCAAGTGGAGAACTTCCCAAGATTGCCTGAGCCATCTGTGCCAAGGTGGTTACACCTTTGACAGGAACGATCCCAATCCAATAATTTAAAAAAGTAATTCCTGCGAACATGACTCCTAGGATTAAAGCCATAATGGATAGGGTTGTTGCGGCATTTTGAGCTTTTGGCTTCTTGAAAAAGGGAACGGAATTAGATATAGCCTCCACTCCTGTCAGAGAAGCAGAGCCACTGGTAAATGCTCGGAGCAGCAAGATCATGCTTACTCCAGTAATAGAAGTCCCGAGATGGGCAGTTGCGTGATATTCCAAGTTTCCCGTCATGATTTGCACAAAACCAAAACCAATCAACAATAACGTGCTGACAATAAAAAGATAGACAGGAATCATTAAGGAAGTCGCTGATTCTTTTAGCCCTCGTAAATTCATTAGCATCAATAAGAGGACTAGCAAGACCGAGATATGTAGGTTGTAAGGGTGTAAGATAGGAATCGCTGAGGTAATGGCATCCGCTCCAGAAGCAACTGAAACAGCTACAGTCAACATATAGTCTACCAGTAAACTTCCTCCTGCAATTAAGCCTGCTGTTGGAGAAAGATTTTCTGTCGTTACCATATAAGCTCCTCCTCCTTGAGGGTAAGCATGGATAACCTGACGATAAGAAATGGTTAAACTCGCTAATAAAACCAATACAACAATTCCTATTGGAAGTGACCACCAAATCGCTCCGACAGACACAGAAGTTAAGACCAGAACAACCTGCTCTGGTCCATAAGCGATGGAAGATAAGGCGTCACTAGAGAGCATAGCCAAGGCCTGTAGTTTTGTCAATAAATGACCATCCTCTCCTTCTTTACCGGATTTTAATGGACGTCCAATAAAAAATCCTTTTAACTTGGAAAACATAAGTTCCTCCTCAATTAAAAAATAAGGGCTATTCTACTCTTTTTCGGAAAACATGTCAACAGTTTTCTGAAATTTTTTCTATTTTTAAGCAACCTCTTCTTGTTCAACAATGTGAGCTAGTAGCAATTAGAAGGTTGTGAGAATGATTCAATTATCCTTAAAGATGAGAAGTGAAGCTTCTCATCTCTAATGAAATAACTTCGAAGGACAAATTCATATTTTCCAAAGTTCATTTTCTATCACTTATAAAAATAATCTCTTCAACTATGAGGTTTTTGAGCCTATCAAGTATGGATTGATAAGTCTTGATAGAAAAAAACGAGCATGGATGTCCAAGCTCGTTTTTGATAACTAAATTTTCTTCATTGTAGAAAACATTAATAAACTGTCTTTTCAGTTTCTTTATCGAAGAAGTGCGCCTTGTTCAAGTCAAAGCCAAGGTCAATTCCCTCACCAGTTTGCAAGTAGTCACGTGCATCTACTTTTGCGATAAATTCGTTTTTACCAACTTGGCAGTACAAGTGAGACTCTGAACCAAGCAACTCTGATACAGAGATTGTTGCGTGTACTACTGAGTCAGGGAAAGTTTCAAGGAAAGCAGGTTCTGTATTGATATCTTCTGGACGGATACCAAAAATCAATTCTTTACCTTCGTAGCCTTTTTCTTTCAGAACTTTCAAGATCCCTTCTGGCACTTTCAATCTCACACCTTCAGTAACGATCTCGTTGCCTTCAAGCTTCACATTGATAAAGTTCATAGCTGGGCTTCCGATAAAGCCAGCAACAAATTTATTGACAGGGTGTTTGTAAAGTTCTTGTGGTGTACCAACTTGCTCTACGCGACCAATTGTACCAGTTCCTGATGGGTTCTTAGTTGCTGACATGATAACGATACGGTCAGCCAAAGTCATCGCTTCTGTTTGGTCGTGTGTTACGTAGATAGTTGTTGCTCCGATACGACGGTGGATTTTAGCGATTTCAGCACGCATAGATACACGAAGTTTTGCATCCAAGTTTGACAAAGGCTCGTCCATCAAGAATACTTTTGCATCACGGACAATAGCACGTCCCATGGCAACACGTTGACGTTGACCACCAGAAAGGTCAGCTGGTTTACGGTCCAAGAATTCTTTCAATCCAAGAATTTCAGCAGCTTCTTGAACACGTTTGTCAATATCATCTTTACTGTATTTACGCAATTTCAAACCAAAGGCCATGTTGTCATATACAGTCATATGAGGATAAAGGGCATAGTTTTGGAAAACCATGGCAATATCACGGTCTTTTGGTGCCACATCGTTAACCACTCGACCATCAATTGAACATTCACCTTCTGTGATGTCTTCAAGTCCAGCAATCATACGAAGAGTTGTAGATTTACCACATCCTGAAGGTCCTACAAATACGATAAATTCTTTGTCTTGAATTTCCAAGTTGAAATCTTCAACAGAATAGTGTTCACTATTTGGATATTTCTTGTAAATATTTTTTAGATTTAATTCTACCATGATAGGCTCCTTTTAAATTTATACTCTTATTATATTTGAAAGCGTTTTACAATGCTATGGCAAACTGCCTAAAATAAAAAAAATGTTTTGTGCAGGCTGCACAAAACATCAAAATAAGTCTTTCAAAATGATATGGTAACAGAGTGATAAATCCGTCAACTCTTTTAACTGCAAGCCTGTCAACTCCTCCCACTTATCCAAGCGATATTGGAGAGTATTCCGGTGAATATAAAGTTGCTGAGCTGCCTTGGTCACAACTGCTCCATTTTCCCACAAAGCTAAGATAATCTCGGTTAATTGCTCTTGTCCTTCTATAAGCTGATGCAGTTTCTTCTTCAGAGGAAGAAGAGTGTCCTTAGCCTCGTCTAAGCCCCATAAAAAGAGCTGTGAGAAAGGCAAAACCAAAGACTGCTGATAGCGATTCAACCATTGAGTGAAGAGGCTGTTCTCGGCTTGGTAAAGTTGTGGCAACTCATCTTTCACCGATTTCGGCCAGACTTGCCCAATCAAAACAGCCAAACGCAGGTTAAAGTCATATTCAACAGCTGACAAGACATCCCTCAGCAAATCTTTAACAGCCAATTGTTGCCCTTGATCAAGAACAAAAATATAGTCTTGCGGACTGGTCTGAAAATAAGCGACTTTATTGGTCAAAAGAGTTCGCATCATATCTAGCCAGGCCGAAATAGATTCTGTCTCATAATGAAATAGATGACAATGAATGAACTGTAACGTCTCAACCTCATGGGGGAGCGTCTCTTCGGACTCAGATACTAAATACCTATACCAGGGATTTTGTGAAAAAACGGACTCTTTTTCTGTCAGCAGAGCAAGCAGTTGCTGTTCTCGATCTGTTAAATCTTCTGTCGCCAAAACTAGCCACTGTTGCTGATCAAGACGGAGCGAGACTTTCTGGCTATCTTGACTGGGTTTATCTTGTAGACTAGCCTTTGGAAACAAAGCTAGCAGTTCATTTGTTTTCATGAGTAGCTTCCTCCACTCGTTTGACACACCAGTCAATTAATTCTTCCAAGCGTTTGATTTCTTCCGTCATATGCAGGTAGCCCATGACCGCTTCAAAACCAGTAGACATACGGTAAGTAACAATATCTGCATTTTTGGCCTTGGTGTGACTATTAGCATTGCGGCCGCGCTTGTAGATATCCTCTTCCTTTTCTGTCAGGATCCCTTCTTCCAGCATGAGAGAGATAAGATTGGCCTGAGCCTTGGCAGAAACGTACTTGGTCGCTTCCCTGTGCAACTGATTGGGCTTAGTGAGCCCCTGAAAAATCAGGTGGCGTCTTATATACATGGAGTAGACAGCATCTCCCTCAAAGGCGAGGGCAATGCCGTTAATCAGGTTGACATCAGTCACGTGTCCACCTCACTCCGTCCTTAGTATCCAAAAGCTTGATGCCCTGAGCGGCCAAGTCATCTCGAATACGGTCTGCAGTCGCAAAGTTACGATTGGCACGCGCTACTTGGCGCTCCTCAATCAAGCGCTCAATGTCTGCGTCCAAAACTTCTTCTACAAAGACGATACCGAAAACTTCTAAAAGCTTGGCAAAGGCTTCCTTGACTTCAGCGGTGTAGTTACCAGAATTGATCCACTTGGCTAGCTCGAAGACAACCGTGATACCGTTAGCCGCATTGAAATCTTCGTCCATAGCAGCTGTGAACTTGTCTAGAAAGGCTTGCAGCTGAGCAGAGTCTGCCTGGCCAGTGAAAGGCTGCTCATAGGTATTCTTCAAATACTTGAGGTTGGTCGCTGCATCATGAACTGCTTTTTCTGTGAAATTAATGGGCTTGCGGTAATGCTGGGTAGCAAAGAAGAAACGCAACACCTGACCATCAATGGTCTTGAGGGCATCATGAACGGTGATAAAATTGCCCAGAGATTTGGACATCTTAACATCGTCAATGTTGACAAAGCCATTATGCATCCAGTAGTTGGCAAAAGTCTGACCAGTCTTGGCCTCTGACTGGGCGATTTCATTGGTATGGTGAGGAAACTCCAAGTCTGCTCCTCCACCGTGGATATCAATAGTATCACCCAAAATCTCCGTCGACATGACCGAACACTCGATGTGCCAGCCTGGGCGACCTGCTCCCCAAGGACTGTCCCAAGAAATCTCACCTGGCTTAGCTGCCTTCCAGAGAGCAAAGTCCACTGGATTTTCCTTACGAGCGGTCTCCTCATCTGTCCGACCAGAAGCACCCAACTCCAAGTCAGCCAAGGTTTTGTTGGCTAGTTTGGCATAATTGTGAGATTTTTCGACGCGGAAGTAGACATCGCCCTCTGACTCATAGGCGTAGCCTTTGTCAACCAAGTCCTCAACAAAACGGATGATGTCAGCCATAAACTCCACCACCCGCGGATGACGAGTCGCAGGTTTTACACCCAGAGCTGAGACATCCTCACGAAAAGCTGCGATATACTTATCAGCCACTTCTTTTGGTGTGATGCCTTCTTCCTTGGCGCGATGGATAATCTTATCATCTACATCTGTAAAATTGGAAATATAATTGACCTCAAATCCCCGATACTCAAAATAGCGACGAACTGTGTCAAAAGCTACTGTTGAGCGGGCATTGCCGACATGGATATAGTTATAAACCGTCGGACCGCAGACATACATGCGAACCTTGCCCTCTTCAATGGGCACAAATTCACGTAGGCTGCGGGTCATGGTGTCGTAAATTTTAATCATGCGGTCCACTCCCTTCTCTATTTCTGACTTTTTCGGCTGAAAACCAGCTCTGCAAAAGGGCCAAATTGTCTGAGGCTATCCAGTTGGTAAAAGCGCCGCCCTTCCTCTTGGGTAAAGAGGGGAACCCCCTTTCCTAGGATAAGGGGCGCTATCTGAATAATGAGGTGGTCGAAAAGATCCGCATCCAAGAGCGGTCCTACCAAGGAATTACCACCAATCACAAAGACATTTTTGCCTTTGTCAATCTGGTGAACAAAGTCCACCACATCCCCAGCTACTGGCTGGTAATTGCTGACAGGCAGGTGCCTATCATGCGTAAAGACATAATTTTCCGTAGCTTGATAAAAACTTTCTACATCTTGCAAATCTTGGATTTCCTCAAAGGTCCGCTTGCCCATGATGGTGATATCCATTTGCCTGTAAAAGTCATCATAGCCTGTATCCTCTACAGAACCAAGCTGATGCAACCAGTCTATCCTGTGCTGGCTGTCTGCCAAGTAGCCATCCATGGTGATACAGCCGTAAAAATATACTGCCATTCTTGTAGTTACCTTTCTAGTTCCTTTGCTATTGTCAAAGCGATAGTGAAAAAAGTCATGGCATCAGCTGTCCGCTCTTCATGGCGGGCATCCCAGGTTCTGTTATGATGATCCACATAGTCAGCTGTGTAGAAGAACTGATAGACTTTACTCTTGCGAAATTGACTCCAAGCCATGATAGCTGAAGCTTCCATATCCACCACTTGTGCACCAGCAGCCAAGCGACGCTTGACCTTATCAGGCGTTTCTCGATAAAAGGCGTCAGTCGTCCAAGACTTGGTGCGGATATGCTCGATATTGTGCTTGTCAAAGATGGCTTCCAGCTCGATCAGCAGAGACTCGTCATAGGCTACTTCATCACCCGGTGGGGCATAGTGATAGCTAGTCCCTTCATCTCGCAAAGCAGCAGCTGGCAGGATGATCTTATCCGCCTCAATTGAGTGGTCCAAAACGCCACAGGAAGCTAGAATGATGAAATTCGTGAAGCCTCTGGCCGCTAACTCCTCCAGTTGGCCAACTATCATGGGAGCCCCAATTGGAGACAACATAACTGCTAGCTTGCTAGGTCCTTGGCCATAAATATACCATGGATGCTGGCCGTTTATGCTTTTCAAATAGCCTCCCTGATAGACTTCCTCTGACTCAACCAAACGTTTCAGAATTTCGCCATTAAAGGACAGGATGATGGTTTCGCATACCTCACCCTTGTCATGGACTGGCTTTTCAGTTGGCTCAATAACCGCTGCTACATCTTCAAATTCCTCTAATAGCATAACTTCTCTTTCTTTAAGGCTCCAGCAAATCCGCCTTCATTTTATTTAGACGGCGCAGTTTGGTCTCATCTTTTTTGGCTTCACTGATATAATGAGCCCATTCTTGCTGGTGGCTAGGTGGCAGTTTAATAAAGCGCTCCTTAGCAAGACCATCCAAGTGTTCTTGTAACTCAAGGACTGCCTGGTTCAAAATTGCATCTGATAAATCTGACATGTCGGTTCCTCCTGTCATACTCCACTTCGATAACTTTGCTACCCTTTCCTAGAGACTTGACGAATGGTGGCTGGCTTCACGGGCATGCTCTAACTTGTCTAGATAGTATTCCCGTTTCTCCTCTACTTCGTGAATGGTTGGCTCATCTTTCTCACCGTGGACACGGACAATTTTAGCTGGAACTCCGACCACCGTCACATCACTAGGCACATCAGATACAACCACTGCACCCGCCCCAACTTTGGCTTTCTCTCCAATTTCAATAGGGCCAATCACCTGAGCGTGGGCCGAAATCAGCGCCCCTTTTCGGACAGTCGGATGACGTTTGCCCGTATCTTTTCCTGTACCACCTAAGGTAACACCGTGGTATAGCATAGCCCCCTTCTCCACAACAGCTGTCTCTCCAATCACTAGGCCACTGCCATGGTCAATAAAGACACCTGATTCAATCTGGGCTCCAGGGTGAATCTCTATCTGAGTCCAAAAGCGCCAGAATTGACTGTGCATTCTTGCTAATAGCTTGAACCCACGCCTCCACAAAAAATGAGAAAGACGATGAGCTGCCAAGGCTTTAATCCCTGGATAAGTCAAGAGGACTTCCAGAGAATTTCGAGCTGCTGGATCATTTTCTTTTACAATATCAATGGTTTCTTTCCACCACCCCATCTTCTTCTCCTTTCATGATGTAAAAAACAAGGGAGCTGGCCCAAGAATTGCAACGCAACTGAGCCCTACTACTCCTTGTTTGTCTTTTATTCTTCTGTTTGAGCAAGAGGTGCTTCTTCATGTTTCTTATGAGGATGCCCCTTACCATGATGCTTATCATGGTGCTTGTCTGATTTTTCAGGTTTAGGCGGACGTGGCAAAAGTGCTTTCATGGAAGCATCTACCCGACCTTTGGCATCAATCTTGATAACCTTAACATCCACTTCATCACCGATTTGTACAACATCTTCGACGTTGTTGGTCCGAGTCCAAGCTAACTCTGAGATGTGAACCAGTGCATCCGTCTTGTCAAAGAGATTGACAAAGGCACCGAATTTCTCAATCCGAACAACCTTGGCATGGTAAACTTCATCCACTTTTGCTTCGCGGACCAAGCCAGCAATGATTTCCTTAGCACGATTGATCGCGTCTTGGTCGCTGGAGTAGATGGATACATTTCCTTCTTCATCAATGTCAATCTTAACACCAGTCTCAGCGATAATCTTATCAATGGTTTCACCGCCTTTACCGATGACAATCTTAATCTTGTCCACATCAATCTTGATAGTGTCGATTTTCGGAGCAGTTGGAGCCAACTCAGGACGTGGAGCTGGAATTGTCGCTTCAATCAAGTCCAGAATTTCAAAGCGGGCTTTCTTAGCCTGAGCAAGAGCTTCTGTCAGGATTTCCGCTGTAATTCCTTCAATCTTGATATCCATTTGGAGAGCGGTAATCCCGTCACGAGTACCAGCCACCTTAAAGTCCATATCACCAAAATGGTCTTCCAAACCTTGAATGTCCGTCAGAACCGTGTAGTTGCTGCCATCTGAAATCAAGCCCATAGCAATACCAGCAACCGGAGCCTTAATCGGCACACCACCAGCCATCAGAGCCAAAGTGCCTGCACAGATAGAGGCTTGGGAGGAAGAACCGTTTGATTCCAAGACTTCTGCTACCAGACGGATAGCATAAGGAAACTCTTCCAAGCTAGGCAAGACTTGCTCCAAGGCACGTTCCCCAAGAGCACCGTGTCCGATTTCACGACGACCAGGAGCACCATAACGGCCTGTCTCTCCGACAGAATATTGCGGGAAATTATAGTGGTGCATGAAGCGTTTCTTGTATTCTGGATCCAAACCGTCAACGATTTGCGTTTCGCCCATTGGTGCTAGAGTCAGAACAGACAAGGCTTGGGTTTGCCCACGAGTAAAGAGACCAGAACCATGCACGCGCGGCAGATAATCTACTTCCGCATCCAGCGGACGGATTTCATCAACCTTACGACCGTCAGGACGGACCTTATCTTCGGTAATCAAACGGCGCACTTCAGCATGCTCCATTTGCTCCAAGATTTCAGCCACATCACGCATGATACGGTCGAATTCTTCGTGGTCTGCGTATTTCTCTTCATAAACTGCTGTGACTTGGTCTTTGACAGCCTGAGTCGCTGCTTCACGCGCCAGCTTTTCTTCTACCTGAACAGCCTTTTGCAAGTCGCTGTTATAGGCTGCGATAATCTCTGCCTGCAACTCTTCATCAACGTGCAGCAATTCTACTTCTGCTTTTTCCTTGCCGACTGCTGCGACAATTTCTTCCTGGAAGGCAATCAATTTTTTGACTGCTTCATGCCCTTTGAGAAGAGCTTCCAACATGACATCTTCAGACAGCTCCTTAGCTCCAGACTCTACCATGTTGATAGCCTCTTTGGTACCAGCCACTGTCAGTTCCAAAAGCGAAACTTCTTTTTGTTCCTTGCTAGGGTTGATGATGAATTCACCATCTACATAGCCAACCTGAACTCCTGCGATAGGGCCATTAAAAGGAATATCTGAGATAGAAAGAGCCAGAGAGCTACCGAACATAGCAGCCATTTGAGGCGAAGCATCTTCGTCATAAGAAAGAACTGTATTGATAACCTGAACTTCATTGCGGAAACCTTCTGCAAACATGGGACGAATCGGGCGGTCAATCAAGCGGGCAGTCAAAGTCGCATCTGTTGACGGACGGCCTTCGCGCTTGTTAAAACCACCAGGATATTTCCCAGCCGCATACATTTTTTCCTCATAGTTGACCTGCAACGGGAAAAAGTCACCAGTAGCCATCTTTTTGGACATGGTTGCCGCAGTTAAAACGGTACTTTCTCCATATCGAACAACGGCGCTGCCATTTGCCTGCTTTGCAACCTGTCCGGTTTCAACTACCAGCTCACGGCCTGCAAAAATAGTTTTAAAAACTTGTTTTGTCATAAAGACTCCTTGCCGAGCACATGCTCAAATTTTTTCATACGCCTTGGCTACAAAGATCAAGATATTAAGCCCGTCAAAAGCAAAGTAAACATAGGAAAGCGAGCGACGGAGCGACTGCTCCTAGATGGATTTATCTTTTTCCACAGAGTTGTAGGCGGGTTCAATTCTCAAGATATTAAGCCCTTAAGCAACTCATAGGACGTGTTCAGTGAGCACTTTGACTTTAATATCATGGTCTCAGTAGCTTATTATATCCTCATCTTTGTATCAAGCACGTATAGACCTTATTTTACCACAATTTCAGGCAAAAGAAAAAGGCTGAAAATGGCTTTTTTCTATAAAAGTACTGAAAACCTATTTTTCTTTTCTATAGCTGATTATAGTCAACTGTCAGAGTTCGTTTTTCCCTTTTCGATTCGTCAAACAAGATGGCGGTATAGCCACTATTCACTTTTCAAAGAGGATTTCTTGCTTTATAATAAATACAGTAACTCATTTCAAACATATAAAGGAGACAATCGTGCCAAATCATCAAACAGTTGAAAAGAAAGATTTTTTCTCGCTCCTTGCAACAGCCTTAGTCTGCTTTGCAGGCATCTTATCTGAAACCAGTATGAACGTAACCTTCCCGCATCTAAGTAAGGTCTTTGGCTTAGGATTGGGAACACTGCAATGGATTACGACAGGGTATTTGTTAGCAGTGGCTATTACAATTACTTTAGGAGCGACCCTAGCCCACAATTGGAAAGAGAGAACCATCCTCTTTACCGCTTTGGCCAACTTTTGCCTGGGCACACTGATTGCCATGTTGGCTTCAAGCTTTCCCATCTTGATGATAGGGAGAATCCTACAAGGAGGAGCTACTGGATTAGCCATTCCTTTGCTCTTTAACTTGATTGTTGAGCGTGTTCCTAAGCAAAAAATCGGAACCTATATGGGCTTGTCTGGGATGGTGGTCAGCCTAGCACCAGCAATTGGCCCGACTTACGGTGGTTTTATGATTAGTCGTTTTGACTGGCATATGATTTATACCTTTATTCTTCCTGTCCCAATCATTTCCTTTATTCTTGGCTTTTTCTTTTTAAGAAATTCCGAGAAGTCTAGGAAACGCATCTTTGATCTTCTCTCATTTCTCCTCTTAGCAAGCTCACTCGTCTTTGCCATTGTAGCTATCTCTAGCTTAGAAGAAGGACATATCGATTGGCTCTATCTTGTTCTCTGCATAGTGCCACTAGCTTGCTTCATCTATCGGAGCTTGAAAATCGATCATCCATTCCTAGATATTCGTATCTTAAAGCAACCAACAGTCTTATTGGCTATTTTGCCCTTCTTCATTTTTCAATTTATCAACCTATCGGCCAATTTTCTGATTCCCAACTTCCTAGTCATAGAAAAAGACATTTCAACCGCTCAGGCAGGCTTTGCACTGCTTCCAGGAACCATGCTCGGAGCCTTCCTATCTCCTGCCTTTGGCAAACTCTATGATACAAAAGGACCGAAACTAACCCTTTTTACAGGCAATTCACTTCTTTTCCTAGCTGTCCTCTTGCTCCTTCTCTTCACAAAAGAACTCACCTTAACAGCTGTTATTGCGATTTATATTTGCTTTACCTTGGGGCGAAACATGGCTTTTAATAACACACTAGCTCTAGCCACGACTCAAGTTGATAAAGGAAAGACTGCAGATACGACCGCGCTCTTTCAGCTAGCCCAGACCTTTGCGGGCGCTATAGGTACTGCAGTTACAGCTGTCATCGCCAACCAAGCTCCCAATATGACAAAAGGAACTCAAAACGTCTTCACCCTTTTATTGGGCTTGGTTCTCTTCGTCTTCTTGTCTTATCTACTGCTTTTTAAAAGGATTGCAGCAAAGAAAAATTGACTTTTATCCTTGACCTGATAAACACTTAAAAAATACTGACTTATCCTTCCTCCCCCAAAGACATTTTGGGGGATTTTTTGCTATACTATTTCTATATATGACAAAAGGAGTATACTATGGAACAAAAACATCGTTCTGAATTTCCAGAAAATGAACTCTGGGACCTAACGGCCCTTTACCAAGACCAAGAGGACTTCCTCCGGGCCATCGAGAAGGCAAGAGAGGATATCAAAAAATTCGTCCGTGATTACCAAGGCAAGCTCAGCACTTTCGAAGATTTTGAACAGGCATTTGCTGAGTTAGAGCAGATTTATATCCAAATCAGCCACATCGGCAACTACGGCTTTATGCCACAGACCACTGACTTTGGTGACGAGAGCTTTGCGCAGATTGCCCAAGCAGCTATGGAGTTTGAGACCGATGCCAATGTCGCACTCAGCTTCTTTGACGACGCCCTGGTCGGTGCAGATGAAGCTATCTTAGAAAAACTGGGCCAAGAGCCCCATCTGACTTCAGCTATCCGCCAAGCTAAAATCAAAAAAGCCCACTATCTGGGAGCAGATGTCGAAAAAGCTCTGACTAATCTGGGCGAAGTCTTCTACAGTCCTCAGGATATTTACACTAAGATGCGGGCTGGCGACTTTGCTATGGCTGACTTTGAAGTGGACGGCAAAGTATACAAAAACAGCTTTGTCACCTATGAGAATTTCTACCAAAACCATGAAAACGCAGAAATTCGCGAAAAATCTTTCCGCTCTTTCTCTGAAGGCCTTCGTAAGCACCAAAATGCTGCTGCAGCTGCCTATCTGGCTCAGGTCAAGTCTGAAAAACTACTGGCTGACATGAAGGGCTATGACTCTGTCTTTGACTACCTACTAGCTGAGCAAGAAGTTGATCGCTCTATGTTTGACCGGCAGATTGACTTGATCATGAGCGAATTTGCCCCAGTAGCTCAAAAATACCTCAAGCATGTCGCTAAGGTAAACGGACTTGAAAAAATGACCTTTGCCGACTGGAAGCTGGACTTGGACAGCGAACTCAATCCCGAAGTCAGCATCGATGATGCCTACGACCTAGTCATGAAGTCAGTCGAGCCACTCGGACAAGAGTATTGTCAAGAAGTTGCCCGCTATAAGGAAGAACGCTGGGTCGACTTTGCGGCCAATGCGGGAAAAGACTCTGGAGGCTATGCTGCGGATCCTTATCGGGTTCACCCTTATGTCCTCATGAGCTGGACTGGTCGCATGAGCGATGTCTATACTCTGATTCACGAGATTGGCCACTCCGGTCAGTTTATCTTCTCTGACAATCACCAAAGCTATTTCAACGCCCACATGTCCACCTACTATGTGGAAGCTCCGTCTACCTTTAATGAGCTCCTGCTCAGCGATTATCTGGAGCGCCAATTTGATAACCCACGCCAGAAACGCTTTGCCCTAGCTCACCGTCTGACGGATACTTACTTCCACAACTTCATCACCCACTTGCTGGAAGCTGCCTTCCAACGCAAGGTCTATACTTTGATTGAAGAAGGCGGAACCTTCGGCGCAAGCAAACTCAACGCTATCATGAAAGAAGTCTTGACGGACTTCTGGGGCGATGCCGTTGAAATTGACGACGATGCTGCCTTAACTTGGATGCGCCAAGCCCACTACTACATGGGACTCTACAGCTATACTTACTCCGCAGGCTTGGTCATCTCTACCGCTGGCTACCTACATCTGAAAAATGACGAAAATGGCGCCCGTGACTGGCTTGAGCTGCTCAAATCTGGCGGCAGCAAGACTCCACTTGAGTCAGCTATGATTATCGGAGCAGATATTTCGACAGACAAACCACTCCGCGACACCATCCAGTTCTTGTCCGACACAGTCGATCAAATTATTGCCTACAGCGAAGAGTTGGGGGAGTAAGACTATATATTTAGAATCAGACTTGGATTATTCATCTGGGTCTGATTTTTAGTTCTTTTAAAGAACAAAATCAAATCTATATTTTAAAATTTTACAAAAATATCTATTGAAAACGCTTCCTTTTTGTGATATGATGTCCTTGGATATATATCCGAAGGGAGAAAAATTATGAAAAATTTTTTTGAAAAGCAGACCTTGAAGAAAATATTGCTTGTTCTGGCAGTTCTCTTCATCATCATTCTTGCACCAATCACCATGCCATTGATGTTCCTAGGAGGATGCTTTGGTATTTGGCGCTTCTCTAAACGAAAACCGAATATTCGAAAGCGCAATATCGCCATTGCTGTCACTATTGTCGGAATACTAGGAACCTATGCAGTAGGGAAGTTAACTCCTGATGTTATTAAAGAGCAGACAGAACAAAGTCAGGTAACAAAATTTACATCTAATAGTTCCTCGACTAGCTCATCGTCATCACAAACTAGTAGCTCTACAGCATCTAGCAGTAAAAAAGAAAAAGAAAAACAAGAGAAAGAACGTAAAGAAAAAGAGCTAAAGGAAGCTCAGAAACAAAAGCAGGAAGAAGAGAAAAAAGCTCGCGAGGAACAAGCACGTAAAGAAGCAGAGACTAAGAAAATTGTTGAAGAAGCCAATCAGGCTGTCCAACAGCTTGAAAATAATCAGGTCGCAGACAATATTTCTCCGGCACAGGTAGCGGTCGAACGCGTTGCAGATCCAACTACAAAATCTAACTTGACGGATCGCATTGGACGAGTGCAAAATGCAATTAACCAACGGGCTGAAGAAGCACGCCTTGCAGAGGAAGCACGCCAAGAAACTGCAAGACTGGCAGCAGAACAGCAACAAACAAGAACTGTTTATGTCGCTCGAAACGGAACTGCAGATGTATATTGGTATAGTATGGAGAATATGCCATCAAATACACGTTTTGATAGAGTCGTGTCAATGACTGAAGCTGATGCCATTGCCTCTGGAAAAAGACACACAAGTAAAGAATAATATAAAAAAATGCACAAGAAAAATTTTCCCTTTATCTATTTCGTCCTCAAGGCAATATGTATATGCTTAACCACTTCGCGACACCATTTAATTATTGTCGGATACAGATGATCTGATTATTGCCTTTAGCGAAGAGGTTGGAAAATAAAAGCTTTTACCTATGATGGATTTAAGAGTATTTATCATCTAAAACCAGACTACACAAAAAATCACCTGAAACGGGTGATTTTTTTGCAATTTAGAAAAATTCCATCTACTAAATGTCCAACTAGCAAGAGGTTGGAGTATGCGGGTTCGAAGAGTCCATTCAAGACTCTGGTAGCAGCTTATTCGAATTTACCTTTATTAGCTTCATTCGCTGGTTTCATATTGATTTGTAAAAGATTAGCGATATTTTCTTTATCTATCTTAGCATTTCCTTTACTATCAACCTTAATTGCCAAATAATGAGTACTAGTGTCATAATAATCCATTCCCTGTAAATTCACATAGTTATCTGCTTTAAAATCTAGAGCAGCTAACTGGTAGACAAATCGAATAATCAAGCCTTTAGAATAGTTGGTTTCAACAACCTTATTGTGTTCATCTATCAAGCCTTGGAAGAATTCTTGATTATCCTGATGATAAGATGCCTTAACCTCGTACTGATAGACATCTACAGATGGAGCCTTAAATTTCAAATAGACCATATCGCCTTCTACTTTGTAATCTTCAAGAGTGTATGCTCCAGCTTTTCCCAAGGCATTAGTGTTTACCTTGAAAAACATTGGCGCGTATACCTTGAGTGGGTAACTTTCTCCCTTATACTTAAAAACTGTATCCTTTGAAAAAGTTGCATAACGTTCAGACAATACAGGAGCTATGACATCATTCCATAACTTATCAAAAAATTCTTCTTGATTGCTAGCGCCTCTTGATTTTAAAACCAAATCGAAATTCTTTTGATTAACAAAAACAGCATCTACTAATTTCAAAGCCGCTTGTACCTTGGGATTGGTAATCTCCTTTTTCTTTTTTTCAAGATCGTCAGCCGCCTTTTTAACACCATCTAAGGTTGTAGTGACTTCCTTTCCACTATTTGTTTCAACATACGTTTTCTCATAGGAAACAGGGCCAACTTTTGCATTCCAATCAAATGATGCAGCAGGTCCAGTCACATCTGTCTTGTGATATAATGCATTTTTAGCAGTATCAGTCGATTTAGACGAACATCCAACAAGAGCAACTGCTAAAGTTATTAAACTTACTAAGAAATAAATTCTTATCTTCTTTCTCATACTATTCTCCTTTTCTAATAATGATTCTTACCTACCATCTAGTATACCATGACAAAACTTATCTTAATGACTTTTTATATAAATAAATTCTAAAATATTATAAAAAATATAGTTTCTATTCCCTTCTTGTTTGAAACTTAGCTTCTTTTTAATCGCTAAACATAAAGTCACTTGTTTGCTCTAAAGTCAAGCAGTGTTGTGTTTTGTCCATTTTTAAATTTCAAATCTTGTCTATTAAAATGATAGCACTAAATAAAGCAAAGGGTCCTTCTCAAAACGAGTTGAGAAAATCTATTCAATCTTTTCAATACTAAGGATAAGCTAGTCGTTTTATGATTTTCAAAAAATTTTCAAGTCACTTTTCTTGAATCCGATTACTTCTTTTGATAGACTAGTGCTTAGTTTTAGAAAAAGGAGACAGAAAATGAAAAAGTTTTTTGCTGAATTAATCGGTACATTCATGCTTGTGTTTGTAGGAACAGGCGCAGTTGTTTTTGGTAATGGTGTAGAGGGCCTTGGTCATCTTGGAATTGCCCTTGCCTTTGGTTTGTCAATCGTTGCTGCTGCTTACTCTATCGGTACGATTTCCGGAGCTCACCTCAATCCTGCAGTATCTATTGCTATGTTTGCAAACAAGCGTTTATCGTCTAAGGATCTTGTCAACTACATCCTTGCACAAGTTCTTGGGGCTTTTATTGCTTCAGCGACAGTATACTTCCTCTTGGCTAACTCAGGTATGCCAACTGCCAGCCTAGGTGAAAATGCCTTGGCAAATGGTGTAACCGTCTTTGGTGGCTTCTTATTTGAAGTCATTGCAACCTTCTTGTTTGTCTTGGTTATCATGACTGTAACTTCTTCAAGCAAAGGGAACAGCTCTATCGCTGGTCTTGTAATTGCTTTGACTTTGGTAGTGATGATCTTGGTTGGTCTCAATATCACTGGCCTCTCAGTTAATCCAGCTCGTAGCTTGGCTCCAGCTCTTCTTGTAGGTGGTGTAGCCTTGCAACAAGTTTGGATCTTCATCTTGGCACCAATTGTTGGTGGCCTTCTTGCAGCTGTAGTTGCCAAAACCCTTCTTGGAACAGAAGAATAATCGAAAATAAAAAGAGCCTTGCTCCTTATCTTGAGGAACAGGGCTTTTTCTTTAAAAATTAAAATACACTCCCATTTTACTCACAGGAGTGTATTGATTTTAACTCAATTCAGCAACGATAGCCTTGATTTGTTCTGCAGTATGAACACCTGCAACTTGTTTAACCACTTGGCCATCCTTTTTAAATAGAAGTGTTGGAATAGACATAATTCCAAAGGATCGAGCTGTCAGTGGATTTTCATCCACATCTATTTTGACAATTTTAAGTTTATCTTCTGAAAATTCTTCCGACAGTCTATCTAGCACTGGCCCTTGCATTCGACAAGGTCCACACCATGTCGCCCAAAAATCAACTAAAACTAAGCCATTCTTTGTTTCTTGCTCAAATGTTGCATCTGTAATTGCTTTTACCATTATTTTTATCTCCTTTTAATCAAACTTTGTCAAATCCTGCTTCATCAGGAAAAAGAATACATCGCCATAAGTCCCATGATAATCCAAATCGTGCCCATTATAGGTCAGTTTCTGAACCGGATAATAATCCGCAACCCCAATCAAGCAGGCCTGCTGAGACTGTTCAAATGCTTGATAGGACTCAAAGGTCATCTTGCGTTCTTGCTTGACAGCATCCAAATAAGTAATTTCAATCATAACTTCTCCTTTTTCAAATTACTCTTGTAATTTTTTATTTTACGATTATATTGTAACCATCTTTATTACATCTGTCAAATGAAACGACTCAGAGAAATTCATTCACTTTTAAAGTTACTCACTGATTGCCTAGCAAATGAAAAAGCCTCCCATCGGAAGACTTTTTATGTAAATAAGAAAAAGCATGATCAATGCCCCTTGTGTTTTTCCAATCGTTTTTGCTGTTTGAGTTCGAATTTCCTTTGCTTAGCCAGTTCTTTCTGCTGCTTGCGCTTGACTTGAGCGATTTTCTTTTGCTCTTCAAATTGCAGCTTCAGCGCTTCCTGGGACTTTGAAGACCGTGAAGCCATCTGCTCCTTTTTAGCCTGTCTCTGCAAGCGTTTGGGACTGATGGACTTAGCCTTCTCCTTCACCCTGATGCTAGGACTAAACTGCAATCGATGATAATAACGGTTTAGAAAATCCAACAGCTCCTGCATACTTGGCTCTGCGCCAAAGGTGACTCGGCAAACTCTATAAGACTGAGCATGTTCCCGCTCGAAAAGACCGTGCCAAAATCCCTCTTCAAAATAGACTGTCAGCGTCATTGAAATCTTATCCATGACAGCACCTCCTTTAAAAATCCCTAAGAATGGACAACCAAGGAGGAAGGTTACTGACAAAAATAGACTTTTTGCGTCTGGACTACCAACCAGAACTGTGTTTTTATCTTAGTAGCTACAGTCTAGCAAGATTTTCTAAAAAATTCAAGATTATCGGAATCTCGCCGAGATGACTAAATTGGATTTTCTTGCATGAAATCTAGAAAAGTCAAAAACAAGAACTCTCTCTCCTTGTAAAATAACTTCATTTCCGCTATAATACTACAAATACTGAAAGGAGAGAACTATGAAGTATATTTGGGCTTTCTTAGCAACCTTGGGCTTAACCGGACTTGTACTTTTCTTCTACTTGTCCCAAACCAAACCAATTCATACTCCTCCTAAGCGCGAAAGTACACAAACAGCTTCTAGTGAGAAGAGTGACAAGCAACCGACTCCGACAGAAGATATCGTGTCTGAAGACTATAGTGTTTCATACGACGACAAGCAGCTATACGGAAAGATTACTGCTCCTCGTGACTACAAGAGTAAAAAATTACCGACTATTGTTATTGCACATGGATTAAACAACACCCTTGAGCAATATGAAATGTACAGCCAGCTGTTGGCAAAGCAAGGTTATCTGGTTTACAGTTTTGATTTCTACGGAGGCAGCCGTCGTTCTAAAAGTGGCGGGCAGGATATGCTGAATATGTCGGTCAAGACCGAACTCACAGACTTGACCCAAGTCATGGAAAAGCTGAGTTCTGAGGCCTTTGTAGATAAGAGTAAAATGAGCTTATTCGGTGCTAGTCAAGGTGGGGTTGTTGCTAGTCTCTACGCAGCTTCTTATCCAGATCGTGTGCACAAGCTCCTGCTTATCTTTCCAGCATTCGTTCTTTTTGACGATGCCAAGGAGACCTATCATGAGCTAGGGAGTCCTGACTTCGACCAACTTCCCGATAACCTGACAAACCACAATGTTACTCTAGGGAAGATTTATCTAATTGATGCTTTAGGTATTGACATCCAATCTGAGCTGTCCAAAATTACAGCTCCGACTCTGATTATCCATGGCACTGATGATGCAGTCGTTCCCTACCAGTATGCGGTTGAAGCCAGTCAGACGATTCCAAATGCAGAGCTAGTCACTGTAGAAGGTGGGGAGCATGGCATCGACGAAAGATTTGCTATCACTGCCGCTCCTGCCATCCAAAAATTCTTGAAAGAGTAAATTTGCTGATAAAAAAAGTTCTTCTAAAATTATGGAAGAACTTTTTATTTGGAAAAATTAGAAGAATTAGACTAGGAAACGACATTTGAACATCTTAAAACGAATTAAGGGGAAAGGCGAATAATCGTGCTCCGAAACCCAGAAAACTGTTTTGAGCTCGGGCTAAAATCCTAGTGAAAATAAAAAATCTCCCCGAAGGGAGATCATTCTGGTTTATTTTACCTTACAGTGCTAGGAACCGTAACCGAAGATAATACTTGAGTATATCAAGGTAAGGTGACGGAACAGAAAAAGCTCCCTGAAGTCAGAGAGCCAATTTGAGCTCGGGTTAAAATCCATGAAAAAAGCTACCCAATTTAGAGTAGCTTCATTATCAAGATGTGCTCAATTGAACACGGCCTAAGCACTTGGCAAAAAAGATATAATCTCCTCGAAACTGAAGTTTCTTCGTCAATTTTCCTATTTTTGCTTTGTGCTTTTGACGGCCTTTGTATCTTGAATTAACGACGAAGTCCTAGAGAGTTGATCAACTCACGGTAACGGTTAACGTCGTTTTTACGCAAGTATGCAAGCAAGTTACGACGGCGACCGATTTTCTTCATCAATCCACGGTAAGTAGCGTGGTCTTTTTTGTGTTGTTTGATGTGTTCGTTAAGGTGGTTGATTTCCCAAGTAAGGACAGCAACTTGAACCTCTACTGAACCTGTATCACCTTCGTGACGCGCATATTGTGCAATGATTTCATTTTTTTTCTCTTTTGAGATTGCCATGATATACTCCTTTTCTTTACGCTTCATCCGAGTGGCAGGTTTGGCATGGCCTGCAACCAAGAAGAAGTTATTTGTCTTTACGACATTCTTATTCTACCAAGAAGGACCAGCTTTGTCAAATCATCCTACTTTAAATCGTCTTGGTCATTGATTAATCAACCTTAGTCACATAGTTCCCGGAAATTAGCTAAAAAAGAAGTGCTGCAATAGGCAGAGCACTTCTTTTTTTATTCATCAGTTGCAGCATCATATAGAGTCAGAACAGTCTGGTCTTCTTGACCTTCATTTGCAAAACGAATAGATGGCTGGTTTGTTAAAGGAGAGATAATTCCTATAGCAACCTTATAGCCCTTATCCTTACTCATCAGATTAGAAGTTGAAAGTGAGACTTCAAGCTCTTCCTCTTTATCTGGCAGAAGCTTGGTCAAATCAAGAGAAAGTTTCTTAGTTTCTACAATCTCCCCTGATTTATCAAGAACATAAATCTTAGTGTCCCAATTCCGATAAAAAGGAGCCACTCCTTTGTTTGCTAAAGTAAGAGTAAGCTTGGTTTCATCACCTTGTGACTTCAAGGACGCTGAAGGAACCCAGAATCTATAACCCATGTTTTTCAAGACTTCGTTATAGCCCGTATCATCCTTCTCATCAAGTACCTCAGCAATCTTAGGTCCCAAGAAGCTTGTATGCGATTGTTGAACTTCTTTAATCGTTTGTTCTAAATTATTCTTGAGAATGTTTTTCATGCTCACTGCACTAGTAAACTCACCACCAATCGGTGCAGTTTGCCAGGCGTCAGGCATCGCTACAAGGCCATCCTTCGCTTCTTCCTGGTCATAGTCGCCACCAGATTTTATCCAATCCAGCCAAACCTTAGTGCTTTCTTTCTCTCCTACCATATCATTATAAAGGCCGAAGCCATGCTTCTTCGCAGCCACAAAAGGACGACGCATTAAAATATTGGCTTTGGGAAAAGCTTGAGTCCATGGAGTGATAAATTTTTCACGGACTGCTGCTTCTGGTAATTTTCTGATGTTTACCTCATCATTGACGTGCCATTCTCCCCAATGGCCGAGAACCCCAAGCTGAATAAAGGCAATTTGCCCACTTTTAGCCCAGCGCTCTCCCATAGCAGCAACAGCTTTTTGATAATAAGAAATCAAGGTTTTATCTGAATAATTAGGAGAAAAGCCTTTTCCATAGTCAGACTCATAGTGGTCCCCTGGATCAGACATTTCTTTTATGAGCCAAGAAGGAATATCTTCATGAGAAGTACCGGAAGGATAGTCTAAGACAAAGCGTAGAACAATATACTTTCCTTCCTTTTTCCAGCGTTCCATCTGGTTGTTTTCTTCTATCTTTTCCCAATCATATACACCCTTTTGGGCTTCTAATTCTTTCCAAGTGACATCCATATATACCAGTTGAACATCGTCAGAAAGCTCCGATTCCTCTGCGGATGGTGCATAGCCCATCAAGGGATTTGGAATTGCCTCTTCAGAGTAGGTAAAAGTACGGTTTACTTGTTTTTTATTATTCAAGGAAGTTAAGAAAAAACTACCAAAAATCGTGGCTACTACTAAAATAATTAAACTGTATCGCAACTTTTTATTCATTCCATTTCCAATCATGCTATCCGTGATACTCACCGTTATATTGGATAAGAGTCACGTCTGAAACCTGTTCAATATTCCGAATGCGTTCTACAAATGTGAAATCGTCTTTTTTGCAGAGGACTTCAACTGCCATTTCAACAGCATCTCCTCTAAGGGTCTTGGATTTCACAAAGTACTTGATCTTACCAAAAGATTGGATGATGCGGTCTCCTGTTTCATCTCCTTGGTAATGAATAATGAGAATGAAGACCCTACCTTGGTGCTGCATCCGACTAAAAATGAGTAGCATTGCAAAAATAACAACAGCTGTCACAATGGCTAAGATATACATACCTGCTCCAACTGTGATTCCTGTGGTGATGGCCCAGAACAAATATAGCAGGTCCATGGGATCTTTTACAGCCGTCCGGTAGCGCACAATGGAAAGGGCACCGACCATCCCCAAAGAGATAACAACGTTGGTACTAATTGCCAAAGTAACCATGGCTGTTAAGATCGACATCCCAATCAAGGTCATGGCAAAACTTCTTGAATAGACTACTCCAGTGAAAAATCGCTGATAAACAAAGTAAATAAAAGCTCCTAATGCGATTGCTAATAAAAGAGTGGCAAGAATTTTTACAGCATTTTGGGAAGTAAAATTCTCAGATTTTAATATTGATTTTTTAATCATATCTTGAACACTCATTCTTTTCTCCTATCTCTCCTAATAATCTGTGTCAAACCAGTACTCAAAATCATGCAAATATCTTGTCTTTTCATAGCAAAGAACGTATTTTGATACCGCGATAAACTCTGAAGCCCCGGGGGGAATAATATCTTTGATAATCTGCGGTTGCATCTCTGTATATTTCACCTCAAAAACCAACTTGCCTTCCGGAAGAACTGGTATAGTCGGTAAGTTCTGGTCAAATATATCATAGCTACCAACAGCTGCTCGAACATTTGAATCAAAGGTCAAGCGTACTGTCCCTGCATCGTAAACCCACGGTTCCCGCTCGTAGTCAACAATTACACGGGGACGCATAACATTTGTCACACATTCAAAATAAAATTCCCGACAAAGAGGGTGGGGACTATGGAGTAGAAACCCATAGTCGCCTTCAATAATTTTTTCCACCTCTTCTCGTGTTAAAGGTGCTGCTTCCTTATAGATATAATTTTCAAACTTTTTCTTTCTTTCCAACTTGATGCTACGATCGCTAAAATTATAAATTCTAATTCGATATTTCTTTCGCATCAAAATCCCTGCAGCCTTTTCCTCATAACTACTATTCCAGTAATCATCAAAATAAAGACTGCGAATGGTGTACCCTCCGTTTTGAGCATGTCTATCCAAATTTAGAATAGACTCAAACCGTTGGGTCAGTAAGGCTTTTTCTTTTAAACCGATGAGATATTTCGCTTCATGGCGAAACTGCTCCTTTTTATCTGTTTTCATAAGTGTCAACCTTGATTCCCCCATCTTCCATTACATAGAAGCCTGAGACACCAAATTGTTTGGTAGTGTCTGTCCGATAGTAGTCAAAGGCCGCTTGTGAATTACCTGTTTCATTTGTAGCGAAAATTCGGATAAAGTATTGCCCCTTAGGTAAACGGTCTGTCTTAATGCTGAGCTCCTTGATCCCCTTCTTATCTAGTATTTTCTCTTTGAAGCTTGGATCCTTGGCAAGTTCTACGTGATAGGTAATCTCTTGATTATTAAAATCATAAGATGGTAGCCATCTTAAGACTAGTTTCTTTCCTTCTACTTTAGGTTGGTCAATGTAGAATGGCTGAGGCGATTGCAGACTCTTCTTATAATCATGATAATTTTCTTCTACTTCTTTTGGTAGAGCATCCAAGACCTGATTATACTGGTCCTCATTAAAATACAAATGACCCAAATCTGGCATACGAGACAGATATGGTTTTACTATTTTAGCATAATTCTTACTCAAATCGCCAATATTTTCTGGTTTCAGCTGATTTTTATATAACTCATCAACTGTTCTTTCCAAACCAGTTCTGAATCTTTCTGATTTGAGCAAGCGTTGGAACAAGTGATTTCCCCAGTAGTTGCTGACACCGTATTGCCAACTATTTTCTCCCAATGCATCTGGCTTACGAATTGCATACTCACTTTTGTGTAGGGAATCGTCCAAGTCCCAAGGTAAGATATACCAGCGTGTCCCATTCTTTGGACTGTAGAGGAACATGTTCCGGTTTTGACTGTCAATATTGCCCATCAAAATCTGAAAGGCCATCCAGTACTGGACATTTTGCGCATCAAAATATTTTTCTAGGAACTCATCACTTGAGACTGACTCATCGTTTAGTTTATCCAACATGTCAATAAGCTTGGTATGGTCCTTGTCTCCTTTAACCTCTAAACGAGACTCGAATTTTTTCTTATCAAATTTAGGATCATCTTCTTTTCGAATAGCATCAGGCTCTCTGTAGAATTCGAAATTATTAATCTTATAAAGGTGACCGCTTTGGTCAAGATCATGAGCTTCAAGAGCCGTCTTATTTAACTGTTCAACTTGCGTGTAGATGCCGTAATCTTCAAACCCCTTCGATTCTTCTCCTGTCTCATCTTTGACATAGAGATGGATAAATTGGGTACGTAGTCCTACAATTTGCGGAATTCCTTCTATTAGCTTAAAAGCTAGCTTATTACGGAAACGCAGATAGTCATAGGGATGCTTATTCAGGTTAATAGTCCGTTGGCCTTCCCATCTTCCCTTGCTCCTTTTTATCTCAACCTTATAATTCTTTTGACTGGCTCTACTAGAGCTCTGCCCACGGATCTGAACCGTAGCATTGGGAACTTCTTCTCCAAAACCGAACTGTCCTGACTCAGGTCCTTTTTCATTGCCCACTTGAAGGAGACCTTCGACTTGATAGCGTTTCACACCCATTTTTTCATAGTCATAAGCTGAATATTGGTTGACTTCACTCCAAGAATGATTGGTGTTTTCGACTGTATTCCCCCGTCTAACAGTCAAATACATGGTAATCACATCCGGATCCCCTTGGTTATACAAGGTTTCTTTGTCATAAAGATGCAAGTCATTAATATTTTGCACCTTTTCCTTCTTCACCTTTTGGGTCACTTTGTCTTTTCCAGTATTTCCTGTGTTATCAAAAACTGCTAAAAGAATAAAGGCGAGGGACATCAATCCAAAGACTAGTAGAAATTTACCCCACTTATTATTCATCATTTCTCCTCGCTTCCAACGTATTATACAGCTTAGTAAAGAATCCTACTTCTTCACGTGAAACGACATCCTGACTTCCTAAAACACGATAAGGAAGATCTTTGGTATATTCAGTCAAACGAGCACTTGTTGTTAAGTAAAGTATTAATGAAGCTAATAAAAAGCCATAACCGATAAAAGATGTATCCATAAACTGAGTCAGAATACTAAAGATAACTGAAATTCCTGCAAACCACTTGGCACAATCCTTAGCACCCTCATAGTCTACAAAATAAAGAAGTAAGAGTAAGTTAACATTTCCTACAGCATAAAGCCCGTAGCCCAAACAAAGGGTCTGAAAATAGCCTTTCATCTGACTATTAAAGCCTAGGGGTAGAACCCCCAACAAAACTATCCCCACAAACATCGCTAGCAAGGTTGCTAAGAGTTGCTTCCAAGATAAATATTTCAATTCATTTCGGAGAGTCCGAAGCATATCCACTTCCGTCTGGTTGATTTTATCAACACTTCCGACCCCATCGTACAGCTGGTAATATTTCCTAAATTTCGGATAAAATACAACTTCTACCGAAACCACAAAGCTCACTGTTGACACCAAGGTTACGAGATAGGCTAACATAGCTGACACATCATAGACAGGAGCCGTACGAAAAAGCCCTCCAATCCCTTTGCTCAATGGTCCGAACCAGTTAATCACAATATGGGCAAAGAGCCCAATAAAAAGATAGATTCCAACCTTAAAAAGATTGAAATATTCATCAAACCAGATCAGAAACTCGAAATTGGCCTCATAGCTTTTCGGAAAATACCGATACATTATGCGAATCATTTGAATTAGGATATATGCATAAGCGATACAGGTACTCAGAAGCAAACCATAAGGGATCGACAAGGATAAAGCGAGGAATCCTGCTCCAAGCGTAATCAGGATCGCCATTGCAAATGTTTTTAAGATACTGCGATAGTCTTTAACAGCTGTTAGGTAATTGACAGCATGCCAAATCAAGCATAATTCACTAAACAGTAGCAAATTTAAAACAATCTCCAGCAAGGGAATGCCTGATAAGAATAAGAACAAGCCGTAAGACACAAAGCCAATCCCCAACATCATGGCACCAGAAGAAAAGTATGAGGGCAGAACCCTTTCAAACTTTTCTTCATAGAGCATATCGGAGACATAGCGGGTCACAACCATAGAAAAAATATTGGTAATGGCTAAGGAAGCTAAGATTGAGTAGGAAATCAACCCCAACAGATGGTCGCGTTCGCTGTTGCCAAAACGACCAAAAACACTGAGATAAACAACTGCAAGAATCAGTAAAATCCCAAGAATCATCGGTCCAACATAAATAATGCCTGCATAGCCATATGCTTTTTGCTTGGCCAGGAAGCTTCCCTTATTATATACCTTTCTTAGTTCAAATCCCAATCCTGCCATTACTTCACATACTCCTTATACATTTGTCTATATTGGTCAATCATTTGATCATATTGGTAATATAGCTCGGCTCGTTTTTTAGCAGTTTTCCCCATCACCAGCCTTTCTTCTTCCACAGAAGCCATCCGTAGCATAGCATCAGCTAGGCCACTTAGATCAGTAGGGGGGACACAATACCCTGCTGGTCCCAAATTATCGTCTTCTCTTCCCTCCAGCAATTCTCTGCAGCAACCAACGTCTGTCGTTACACACGCTTTTCCAGCTGCCATTGCTTCTAGGACAGAAAGAGGTTGTCCCTCAGAAATACTGGTTAAAATCATAAAATCCATTCTTTTGAGGTATTCTTTGATGTCAACCCGGCCGGTAAAAATCAGGTTATCTAGCTTCAATTTTCGAACTAGATCATAACATTCATTAGCATACGCTTTATCATCTACACCTCCCATAACATAGAGACGCACATTAGGCATTTGGGCAGACACTTCATAAAAGGCATAAATCATGGTTTTAATATCCTTTATTGGAGCCATTCGGACCGCTGCACCAATGTTGATAAAGCCATCCCCCTCATGAGGAATTGTTGAAAAAGCTTCGTAATCAATTCCATTTGAAATGACTCGACACTTTTCTGGATCACAACCCATTTCTATCTGAATTTCTCTAGCTTTTGAAAATAGGCTGGTAATACAGTCTGCTTTTGAATAGACAGCATCTGAAAGAGTATAGAAAAAATCAATCCATTGTTTTCGCATGGACGGCAAAATCCAATCTGCTCGGATGATCTCTTCCTCACGCTCCCGTGTATAAATCCCGTGCTCAGTCAAAAGAAGGGGTTTCTTTGTCCGAACGCTCGCTAGTGTGGCCAAGATGCCACCATATCCTGTCGAAATTGCATGATATGCATCTGCAATCGGAATATCACTAGATAAAAGGGTCAAAAGCGGAAAAAGCATGGAGCGGATGGTATGAAACACATCCGACATTGGCTGCATGGCGTATCTTTCCGTACACAATTGCTGGATCATTTGGAAAAATTCTTCGCTAGCTAAGAAGCTATCCCGCTGGATTTTTCCATCTTGAAGCAAGTTAAAAATCAAAGACCAATCTGGTTTTGCGCAAAAAACTAATTGTTTTAGGGCTTCGTATTCTGCATCTGTTAAATCTCCAGATTCCTTATTCCCTACTTCTGATCCAGCTAGACTATCTAGGAAAACCTCTCGAACTTCTACTACATTAGGAGGAAATTCGTAGACGAATTGGCCTTTCTTTTCCTCGTTCGCCCCTATCACCCACACGATAAACTCGTGTTCTTTCATCTCGGTGATATACTGATGCATCCAAGTAGATACACCTCCGTGAACATAGGGATAAGAACCTTCTAAAACCAAACAAATTCTCATTTTTCTTTTCTCTTCTATGTTTATTTGACCTCAATAGATACTTTGGTTGATGTTGCTTCCAGCAGGTAGAGATTACCTGTTAAATGTTCTAGTTTGCCACCCTTGACTTTTCCAGGCTCGCCCTCGTTTAATCGAATCATTACGTAAGCTTGATTATGGAAGTTTCCAAGTTCTAGCTCTAGGCCTGTATCTGTTCGATTCTGATTAATGGTTAAGATGGCATAGCGTTGGACTGCTCCAGCCATTTCAGAACCCGTCAGGCGTCGAATATTTGGAACAACTTTATATAGGCTCTCAATTTCATTTTGGAAATCTTTATAGAGTTTGGACCAGCCTAGTTTCGCACCTCGATCTTCATCCATGACATCGTCAGGATGAAGGAAATGAGTAGTGACATAGTGCATGTTTAACTCAGAAAATACGGTCAATTTTGAATAGGCATCCCATGAAGCACCCGAAACAATCCGGGGTTGTTCAATCATGCCATCATCTGCCACTTCAAATTCCTGTGAATAGGTGAATTTGCCTGGGAAATAATTACTAGCAATACTCTTGATTTCTGGGAATTTTTCTCGTAGAACTTCCCTTCCTTCTTTAGATAGAACGTTTGAAGGCGGGATATAAATCGACTTTTCCCCCTTTGGAAAGAGTTCTTTCGTAAAGCGGAGCAGTTCACTGATTGCAGAAGCCATAGCTTTCTTATCTTTCCAAGTTTTATAGGTTGGGAATTCATCACCATAGTCAACTCCCTTAGGTGTTAAAGGCTGGTGATTATAACCATGGTAACTGATCTCGCCTCCATTAGCCAAAAGTGACTTACCAAAATATTTAAATCGGTCTACGTCTTTTTGGCTATGAACATTTCCTGATGTGTCGTCCTCATAATTTTCGATGACCCCGCCTGTATACTTAATTCCGTAAGTTTCAGCCAGCTTCAACAAATCAGGCCACCAGATATTAGTATAAAAGTCTGAGATGCTCATGTTATAGTCACGTTTAATATAAGTCGCATCTCCTGCAGGGACTGGAGATGGGAAGTCATCTAGGTAAAAAGTTGTCCCATTAATAACTGGATAAGCTGTTGCGGACGTCATCAAGCTATAGGAAGCTGCATAGAGGCCACGTACTGCCCTTTCATAAATGCCAAAATTATCAACTACAAACTTTCCTTGACCATGTTTCTTTTCCCAGACCAAAGGAGTTTTTGCCTCATCATCTGTCCAGGCGTGAACTTTGGCATCGGATGATAGTGTAACTGCCCAAGCAGAATGGAAAGCCCCGTCGATGGCATAGCTTTTCCCACCACCAATCATAAAATCTTTATCAATATAAATTTTCTTAACATAAGCATTTTCAAAACTAGAACTTGAAACGCCTAATTTTTGTTCGATTTCTGTTAGTTTGCTGTCCTTGGAGAGGGTTACAGCAAAGAGAACATTTCCTCCCTGCTCAACCCAATCCACCATCTCAAGCGCCTTATCACCCATGCCTTCCAAATCGCTCAGAAGCACAACTACTTTTTTATAATCAGAAAAAATAGGAATCGTCTCTTTTGAAATATCAACCAAGCGATACCCCATTCTCATATCTTTGAGAATCTGAGTAAATTGCTCTTTTGCCCTTCGACTTGTATCATTGTTTTCATCATAAAGAACCAGATTATCCTGAGCTAAGCTGTCAAATACGGCATTAGACGAAGGGGCATTTTTTAGATAAATGTTTTTTTCAGGATTAACTGTATATTGTTCACCACTCTTTTGAATCCACAAAACTGCAGATAACAAAAGAAAGATTACAATTACAATAATGGATTCTTTTGAATATAAGATTTTTCTTTTTTTCTTTGTCATCTTAAAAACCTACGATTGCCAGAAAGCGAGGCGTTCTCGATTCGCTTTAGAAATATAAATAGAACCATTTTTGATAGCTTCTACCAATTCTTCTAACCTTTCTCCCTGTCTCGTTTCAAAATAATATCTGAGATAGAGCATATAAATCTCTTCTTGTTGAGGCCATTTTTGAGAAATAGTATTCAAGTATTTTTCAACACTTTCATATCGCTTCAACAAGAGTTCATTCTCTATCAATTTCACATAATCAGAAAGTTGCTCTTTTTGTTGAAGTTTCTTTTCTAAGAGATGGGAATAATCTTTCCGCAAGACCTCTTCCATCCGCTTAGTCACTAGATTCTTTTGCAGGTATGCTGCTAAAACTGCACAGTATTCTGCTAGAATCCGGTAATCCGAAGGATTTTCCTGGTACTTTTTATCCAGTGTCTGGAGACGGATATCATATTGTCGAGATATTTCCGCAATCAAGGTCGTCGCATAATGCACAACCTCTGTATCCTCATCCTGACGAGCTAGGAACAATAAGTCAATAAACTTAGCTGGAGCCCGACTGACTATTTCCACCAACATCCACCGAGAAACTTCTTTGTCTTGCAAGACAAGAGCTTCTTCTAGAGGGATAATTTCTTCAACGTGATCATAGGCACTTTCAACCCTGCTCATTTTCTGAGTGTCATCTACGTCAAACCATTCTTCGAAATCACCTTGAACCAGCGAAAGGTCAGATTCATCCTTTTGAACAGAACGATTCAAGCCCCAAAGTAAGATATAACCTAAAAAGGGTAGAGCAATAGGAAAGACTATGTAAAAGAGAGGCAGCTGCATCCGTTTAGTTTTTAATAAGATAAACGAATACGCGCATAAAGCTAGGTCTAAAAAGACACAAAAACTAGTAATCATCCATTCCATTTTAGTTTCCTTGCCTCATTTCGCCGGGACTGCTATGCGTGGTCAGGCCAGAATCTTTATTCATGCTAGAGAAGACTTGATAATAACCGGCCTTGTCTACCATAGACGCTGTCAGTTCACTTACCATCTGTAGGAAATGAAGTTTTGAGAAAGTCAATTGATCATAAGAAACTTCGTCGACCCATATCAGATAATGAAGCCCAGAAGCACTTTTCATTTCTACTGCAAAAACAGGATAGTCTGGAAGCATTTTTTTGTTAATCCAAACCGCTTCTTTTTCCAAACCTTCTTTCAACTGAGGATAGAGCTCTATCTTAAAGTTAGAAAAAGGAGACAAAGGATAAAAATGAACTTCATCAGTTGAAAATTCTTCTCCAATGATTTTTTCAGCTTCAGCAATCACTTCTTCAACTGTTTTCTTATTTAAACGTTTGTGAACAGCGTATAGTTGACTGTTGCCATTGCTACTGCTCACTACTTTTTGAACTAGTGCATCTCGATCATGAGCCGCATCTTCATATGAAAGAGTCAAAAAGTCATTTTGCTCATTCAACAACTGATTTTCTTTTTCCAGCAATTCCTTCTCATCTTGGTATTTCATCTGGATAATACCACAAATAAGAGCCACGAAGATATAGGCGGCAAATGGAAGCCATCTATCGGTGTTATATACAATTGATTGCCACTTATTACCTGCTGCTATGCTCGTTACAAACAAGCCTAA